>JACPRD010000132.1 GCA_016190145.1 Planctomycetota bacterium
AACTCCGGGAGGCAAAGCACTTCCTGAGAGCATGAAAAAATTCGATCGCAGGCGCGGTCGGGGCGAGCTCGCGAAGCGAGCGAGGTCCGACCACGCCGTAGATCGAATTTTTCTCATGCTCTCAAGGTAGCCTGAGCAGAACCCGATTTCCGGCGCGCGACGCCGCCTTTGCCGCCCCGAATTTCATCCGAACTTCATTTGGGCTTCACGGTGCCGTTACCCTCGGCGGCCTACCCTGTGGCCATGGAGTACAAGCGAGGGGCGGAGCCGGAGCGGGCGGAGGTCGCCGCCTACGAGAGCTGGCGGAACAAGTACGCGACCGAGCCCGAGCGCTGCACCACCTATGAGACGCTCCGCGTCGCCCCGCCCGGCCGCCGCTTCGCGAGCTGGCTCGACGGGCGCATGGTGCTGCGCGCCCTCGAGGGGATCCGTCCGGGTTCCGCGGTGCTGGACGTTCCGTGCGGCGGGGGCCGGATCAGCCGCACGCTCCGCCGCGCCGGGTTCGCGCCCTTCGCCGCCGATTTCTCCCCCTGGATGGTCCGCGAATCCCGTCCTGATGCCGCCGGATGGGCCCGCGCGGACGCCCTGCGCCTGCCGTTCCGCGACCGGACGTTCGCCGCCGCCGTCTGCTTCCGGTTCATGCAGGCCGTGCCCCTCGCGATCCGCCTCGGCGTCCTTCGCGAACTCGGGCGCGTCGCCGTGCGCGTCCTCGCCAACTACCAGAACGTCCTGTCGCTCAGGGGGACGAGACGGTTTCTGCTGGGCAGGAGCGGACTGGCCAACCGAGTCTCGGAAGCCCAGGCCGTCGCGGAGGCCGAATCGGCGGGCCTTCGCGTGACGCGCTGCTGCTACAAGAGCCGCTTCTTCTGCGAGGACTTCCTCGTCGTCGCCGAATTGCCGGCCGGTGAGATTCCCCAGGCCGGGCCCCCCCCCAGTTCAGCACTCAGGGACCTCCTTGAACGTCATTGAACCCCCGGTTAACGTAAGAGCCGTGCGCGTGCTCCTTGTCGAAGACGAGCCGAAAGTGGCTTCGTTCGTGTCCCGTGGACTCAAGTCCGAAAGCTATGCCGTGGACGTCGTCACGGACGGCGTCGATGCGGAGCACCGCGCCCGGACGGAGCCTTACGACGTCATCGTGCTCGACATCGTCCTGCCCGGGAAGGACGGCATCGAAGTCCTGCGCTCCATCCGCGAGCGCGGTATCAAGACGCCCGTCCTGCTCCTCAGCGCCCGCGGGCGCGTCCAGGACCGCGTCTCCGGGCTCGACGCCGGCGCGGACGACTACCTCACGAAGCCGTTCAGTTTCGAAGAGCTTCTCGCCCGGGTCCGCGCGCTTCTCCGGCGGCAGCGCGGCGACCTTGCGACGCTGCTCAAGTTCGAGGACCTGGAGCTCGATCCCGCGCGGCACCGGGTGACGCGCGAACAGGCGGACGTCGAGCTCACTCCGAAGGAGTTCGCGCTGCTCGAGTATTTCATGCGCAACCCGGAGCGCGTTCTCACCCGCACGATGATCGCCGAGCACGTCTGGGACCACCATTTCGACACGTCGACGAACGTCATCGACGTCTACGTCAAGCACCTGCGCGACAAGATCGACAAGGAGCATCATACGAAACTGATCCAGACGGTCCGCGGGGTCGGGTACAGGCTCTCCACGAAGCCGTGAAGCTCTTCCATTCGATCCGCTGGCGCCTCGCGCTCACGACCGCGGGGTTCGTGCTCGCGACGCAATTTCTCCTCGGCGCGTACTTCTACTACCGCCTCATGCGCAACCTCGACCGCCAGGTCGAACGCTTCCTCGACGACGAATACCGCGAGATGGAGACGCTGCTCGCGGAGGGTGACGACGAGCTGAAGGAGGAGATGCACACGCTGGGACGGGCGCACGTCAAGGTGCCGCTCTACGTGCTGGCGCGGGGGGCTTCCGGGGAGGCGCTCGTCCGCACGGCCAATCTCGAGGGTCAGGACCTGCCGTTTCCGCCGGAGAGCCGGGCGGCCCTGGACGCGGGGGGGCGGCTGGCTGACGTCCAGGTGGTCCGGGACCACAACATCCGCATGCGGACGCGGCGCCACGACTTCCCGGACGGGCGCATCCGCTACCTGCAGGTCGGCATCTCCGAGACGCAGGCGCGCGAGACCGAGCGGGCGTTCCTCGCGCAGGCGGGAACGGCGGCCCTCCCGTTCGCCCTCCTCGCCCTGATCGGCGGCCTGCTCGTCGCCAACCGCGCCATCCGGCCGCTCGACGCCATCTCGGCGACCGCTTCGCATATCCGCGCGCAGAACCTGAGCGAGCGGATCCCCCTTCGCGGCTCCGGCGACGAGCTGGACCAGCTCGCGACCGTGCTCAATTCCACCTTTTCCGAGCTCGAGGATTCCTTCCGCAAGATCCGCGATTTCTCCGCGAGCGCCTCGCACCAGCTCAAGACCCCGCTGACCGTGATCCGCGGCGAGGCCGAGCTCCTCCTCCGCGACGCCACGCGCGAAGCCGACATGTCGCGCCTCGCAACCATCATCGACGAGGCCGCCCGCCTGGCCCGCATCACCGACCAGCTCCTGTTCCTCGCGCGCGCCGACGCCGAGAAGATCGAGATCGCTTTCGAAGAAGTGGACCTGCACGCCCTCGTCGAGCGCGGCCTGCGGCGGGTGGAGCCATACATCACGGTGAAGGGGCTCCAGCTCGACGTCAAGCTGGACGGAGCGCCGAAGGTGCACGGGAGCGATTCGCTTCTGGGAACCGCGATCCAGAACCTTCTCGACAACGCGGCGAAGTTCACGCCGGATAAGGGGACGATCCGGGTGCGGTGGGAGTCGTCGGACGGGGTGGTGGCGGTGGAGGTGGAGGACGACGGGGAGGGGATTCCGTCGGAGGCACGAACTCTGGTGATGGAGCGGTTCTCGCAGCGCGCGACGCCGCAGAAGGGGGGCGGCGCGGGGCTGGGGCTGGCGGTGGCGCGGGAGATTGCGCAGCTTCATCACGGGAGTCTGACGGCGAGGGATCCGCGGGCGGGCCGCGGCGCGTGCTTCAGGCTGGAGATTCCCGCAGGCACGGCGTGAGGAGCGGATGCGAATCCTGCTGATCGAGGACGAGAAAAAGACGGCGCGCTCGATCCGCAAGGGTCTGGTCGAGCGAGGGTTCACCGTCGACATGTGCGCGGACGGAGACTCCGGGCTTCGCCAGGCGATGAGCCAGGACTACGACGGCGTGGTGCTCGATCTCATGCTGCCGGTTCGGGACGGCTGGTCGGTCATCTCCGAGCTCCGACGCGAGGGAGGGCATGTGCCGATCCTGGTTCTGACGGCGCGGGACGCGGTGCAGGACCGCGTGAGGGGGCTGGAGCTGGGAGCGGACGATTATCTGGTCAAGCCGTTCGCGTTTTCCGAGCTGTTCGCGCGGATCGAGTCGATGCTGCGGCGGGGATCGACGATCCGGGCGAACCTGATCCGCGTGGGCGACCTCGTGATCGACGAATCGCGTCACAGGGCGACTCGGGCGGGCATCGAGCTGGAGCTCACGGCCAGGGAATTCGCGCTGCTGCTCCTGCTGGCCCGCAACGCCGGGCACCCCCTGTCGAGAACGCTGATCGCGGAGAAAGTGTGGGGGCTGTCCTTCGACACGGGCACCAACGTGATCGACGTCCACGTGCGGAACCTGCGGTCGAAGGTCGACGATCCCTTCGATACAAAGCTGATCCGGACCCTGCGCGGCGTCGGATACGTCCTCTCCGCCGGTGCCTGAGCCTCGCCGCCGCCGCTGGTCCATCGCTACCCGCCTCGCGGTCTGGTTCGCGCTGTCGTCGCTCGGACTGATCGTGGCCGCGGACGCCCTGCTCGAGCGCATGCTGATCCGGACAATGGATCACCTGGACGACGAGTTCCTGAGCCGCCGCATCGAGATCCTCGCGAAGCTCGTGCGGGAGGAGGGACCCCGGTCGCAGAGGCTCGAAGAGGAGATCCATCAGGAAGGCGGCGGCAGTTCGGACTACAGACTCCACCTCCGCGTCCTGGATCCGGCCGGAGAATTCCGCCTCGAAACCGCCGGAATGAGCGCCGCCCTTCCAACGGATGTCTTCCCCGAGCCGGTCGCCGACGGACAGGCGACCTCTTCCCGCGACCTCGACGCGTTCCGCATCCGGGCCGGAAAGGCGCGGTACAGGGACCGGGAATACGTGATCCAGGCGGGCCTCGAGGAAATCCGGGAGGCCGCCGTGCTCCGCGGACTCCGCGGAATCATGGCCCTGATCCTCGCGGCGCTCCTCGTCCCCTCCATCCTGGTCGGATACCTCCTCACGCGCCGCGGGCTGAAACCGGTCCGCCAGATCGTGGAAAGCGCCAACCGCATCGGCTCAGCCACCCTCCATGAACGCGTCAGCCTCGCCGGCCTCCCCCCCGAACTCGTTCCCCTCGCAGTGTCCTTCAACGGCGTCCTCGACCGGCTCAAGACCTCCTTCGAACAGATCTCCCGCTTCTCCGCCAGCATCGCTCACGAACTTCGCACGCCGGTCAATAATCTGCGGTCGGAAGCGGAGGTCACGCTGTCGAAGGCCAGGGAACCGGGGGAATACCGGGAGGCGCTCGCCTCGTGCCTCGAGGAGGCGGAAAAGGTGAAGCGGATCATCGACCACCTGCTCTTCCTCGCCCGTGCCGAGGCGCGCGAGGCCCGCGCCCAGCTGGAGGAGGTCGACCTGTGTCGTGAGATCGAGGGGCTTTCGGACTATTACGGGCTGAAGGCGAAGGAGGCGGGAGTCCATCTGGCGACGAAATGCCCTCCGGGGCTTTCCGTGAGCGCGGACCGGACGCTCCTTCAGCGCGCCGTCTCGAACCTCATCGAGAATTCCCTGAGGCACACCGCCAGGGGCGGCGAGATCCGCATCGAGGCGGAGGCGCACGGCGGGGAGCGGATCGTGCGCGTCGCCGACACGGGGACGGGAATCCCTGCGGATCGGCTCGCCGGCCTGCTCGAGGGGCAGATCCCGCCGGCGCGCTCGCCGGCCGGCGGTGGCCTGGGTCTCGGCCTCGCCATCGTCCGCGCAATCGCGGCTCTTCACGGCGGATCCATGAACATGGCAAGCGAGCCGGGAAAGGGCACGACCGTTTCCGTCACGATTCCCGCTCACCCCGCGCCGCTTTAGTTCGTCTTAATGATCGCTTCACTCCCCGTTCACCGCCTCTCCTGTAGCTTCCCGGCATGTCCATCGAGGCTGGCGCGGAGGGGTGCCCGCACGCCGGCAATTCCGCGCGGAGGGGATTGATCAGGCTGCTCGTTGCGGCTGCGGGGCTCTACGGTTGGGCGCTCGGGTCCAGGCCGCTCTACGCTCCGGACGAAGGGCGGTACGCGCTGGTAGGCCGCACGATGCTTGACGGCGGCGACTGGCTGATTCCCCGGCTCTGCGGCGCGCCGTACCTCGACAAGCCGCCACTCCTGTATTGGCTGGAAGCGGCGGGGATGGCGGTGCTCGGGCGGAACGAATGGGGCGCGCGCGCGCTGGTCGCGTGTGCGGCGCTGGCGGGTGTGGCCGTGATGTACCGTCTGGCCGCGGACATGATGGATTCACGCCGCGGCCTCGTCGCGGCGGGCGTGCTGGCGACTTCGGCGCTGTACGCTCTGCTCGCACGCGTGATCCTGACGGACATGCTGCTCGCAGTCGCCGTCCTCGGATCATTCGCGGGGTTCTGGAGGGGGTGGCAGGGCCGGCGCGGGGTGCTGGGTATGTGGATCTCGCTCGGAATTGCGTTTCTCGCGAAGGGTCCGGTCGGGCCTGCACTCTTCATCCTGGCCGTGGTGCCATTCGCCGTCCTCGCGCGGACGCGGCCGCCTCTCCGGACCTTTCGTCCTGTCACCGGGACGCTGATTGCCGCGGCGATCGCTCTCCCATGGACCATTTACATTTCGCTGAAAGTGCCGGGCTACCTCGAATTCTTCTACCTGCGCGAAAACCTCCAGGGGCTCGCTTCCGGCGGGGTCCATCACGACCGCGCATGGACCTATGCCGCCTATGCCGTCCTCGGTGGTTTCCTCCCCTGGACGCTTCTCCTGCCTGCGGCGCTCACAAGCGCGTGGAGCGACCTGCGCGAGCGCGGCCGGGCGTGCGATCCGGCGCTGCTCCTGGCGCTTCTCTGGGCGGGAACGACGCTCGCACTTTTCACGTTTTCCGTCTCCAAGCTGCCAGCCTATTTCCTTCCGGCGTTTCCGGCGCTTGCCCTGCTCGTGGCTCGGCCGTTCCGCGCCGGCGAGGAGCCGCGCCGTCAGGCCGCGTACGCGCTTTACGCGCTTGCCGGCCTCGTCCCCGCGGGGATTTGCGTTGCGGCCCGGCTCGACGACCGGCTCCAGACCTGCGGATGGCTGGCGCTTGCTTCGCTCGTCGCCGCCTGCGGATTTGCGGTCGCCGGGGCTCTCTTCCGTCGCGGGCTGCCCGCCGGTGCTGTTCAGGTGGTGGCTGCAGGCCTCGCGGTTGCCGCCATCCCCGCTGCGCTGGATGTCCCGCGATTCGATTCGACGCGCAGCTCGAAGACACTCGTCCTCAGGAATGCAGACCTCCTCCGGTCCTGCGACACCATCCTCTCCCTGAGATCGCCCCTCGGCATGATCGAGTTCTACCTCGATCGCCCCGTCGTCCACGTGGGCGTCCCCCACGACTTCATCTCGGCCAGGGAAACCGGCTCCGGCGGCGTGCTGAGTATTGAACGATCGGAAATCCCCGCGTTTCTCCGGGAGAACCCGAGGACCGCGCTGCTCACGACCGATCGCGGGAGGCGACGGCGCGAGGCTGAGATCCCGGGTCTCGTGGTGGTCGACACCGACGGAACCAACACTCTTCTTGCAACCCCGGGGGCCCTTCGATGATCCGATTCGGCGTCATCGGCTGCGGGCACTGGGGCCGCAACTATCTGCGCGTCCTGAGTGAACTCGGGGACGCCTGCCGTGTGGTGGAGATGTGCGATGCCAGCCGGTCGAGCGTCGAAGTGATGCGGCGGAAGTTTCCTCTCGTCAACGCGACGCTCAGTGCCGCGGATCTGCTGACCCACCCCGGGATCGACGCAGTCGTCATCGCAACCCCCGCCGGGACGCACGCGGAACTGGCGGTGAAGGCGTTGAAGGCTGGGAAACACGTGCTCGTGGAGAAACCGCTGGCAACGCGTCTGGAAGACGCCGTCAGGGTGTCGGGCGAGGCCCGGGATTCCGGCCGCGTGCTCCTCGTGGGCCACACATTCCGCTACAACGATGCGGTCCGCAAGCTGAAGGAAATCGTCACCGATCGCTCCTTCGGCCGCCCCTACTACCTGGCCGCCCGGCGGAACCACCTGGGACTCATCCGACCCGATGTCTCCGCCGTCTGGGACCTCGCCCCTCACGACATCGAGATCTTCTCGTGGATCGTCGGATCGCAGCCGGATTCGGTCAGCGCCGTCGGCGCCTCGTTCCTCAAGGAGGGCCGCCCCGACGTGGCGTTCGCGACCCTGCACTACTCCGGTGGCGTCGTCGGAAACATCCAGGTCTCCTGGATCGACTCGAACAAGGTCCGCGAGGTCGTCGTCATCGGGGACCGCAAACGGGTCGTCTTCGACGACCTCAACGCCCTGGAGCCCGTCCGCGTGTTCGACAAGGGCGCGGAAGTCTCCGGCGACGTGAATTCATTCGGTGAATTCAAGCTCCAGCTCCGCGACGGCGACATCCACTCCCCGCGCGTGGAAATGCGCGAGCCCCTCCGCGTGCAGTGCGAACACTTCATCGATTGCGTCGCCCACGGCACCGCCCCGCTCACCGGCGGAGCCGAGGGCGCGGACGTCGTCGCGGCCCTGGAAGCGATCGACGGCTCCATGTCGAGGGGCGGCGCGCCCGTGGATGTGCAGCGATGGCGCTAGAGACCCGCGTCGCGCCTGCTCCGCCCGCCTCCGCGCCCGGTGTCGCCGGGAAGCTCTCGGGCCTATCCGTCATCGTGACCGCGTACAACGAGGAGGGATCGATCGAGGCGGTCGTCGAAGCGGTCCGGGCGTCCGCCTCCGTCATCGCGGAGAAGCTCGAGATCATCGTCATCGACGACGGCAGCCGCGACGCGACACCGGCCATCGCCAACTCCCTCGCGGCGAAGCACGCCGAAGTCCGGGTCATCCACCATCCCTTCAACATCGGCTTCGGCGGCGCGCAGAAGTCGGGGTTCCTCCACGCCAGCCACGAGTGGATCACGCTTGTCCCCGGCGACAACCAGTTCGATCCCCGCGACCTGGAACGCTTTCTGTCGCTCGCGAACGACTCCGACATCGTCGTCGGCTACCGGGTCAAGCGCGGCGATTCGCGCATGCGCCGCTTGAATACCCGCGTTTTTCGCTTCGTCATGCGCCTCCTGTTCGGCGTCACCCTCCGGGATGTGAACTGGGTCAAGCTCTTCAGGAAGACCATCGTCGACGGCCTCGACCTCGAATTCCGCGGCATCGGGATCGACGCGGAAATCGTGGTCAAGGCCGCACGGCGCGGGTGCCGCTTCTCGGAACTCGAAGTCGGCTACCACCCCCGGCGGACGGGAGTCTCGACGGGCGACAAGTTCGTAAACGTGATCATCACCGTCCTGGAGCTGCTCTGGCTCTGGTGGACGGCGGGGAGGACGCCACGCCGATGATGTCCTGGACGCTCGGGTTCGAGGACGGGGCGGGGCCGCGGTGGATGCGCGGGCGCGAGGCGACGGTGTTTGCGGAGAAGGGGATTGGGCCGTGTGGGCGGCCCGTCGCGTGGCGCACGGGGCCGGGGCCCGTGGCGGTCGCGGTCTCGGAGGAGAGTGGCCGGCTCCAGGCGGGATTCGACGTCGGGGAGGCGCTGGACGTGCTGCTGAGCGAGCGGTACCGGAGGCCGGCGAAGCCGATCACGCGGCTGCTGCCCTTCCATTACCATCGCGTTCCCGGCGCCTTGCGGTTCCGGATCGGGCAATTGCTGTCCGCGGGCCGCCGTTCTCGGTTTCCCCGGTGGCCGATCGATCCGTCCGGCGACGCGCTTCGCTGGCTCTCCGGGCGCCGCGAGGTCCGCTGGCCGGGCGGGAAGGCGTTCGCGCTGGTCCTGACTCACGACGTGGACTCGGCGGAGGGGATGGCGCGGGCCTCGCGGATGTTCGATATCGAGGCTGCGGCCGGCTTGCCGGCGGTCTACGGTTTCGTGACGAGCACGTACGAGATTGACCGCGGCCTTGCGCGCGCGGTGCAGGCCCTGGGCGGAGAGATCGCCTGGCACAGCGACCTGCACGACAACCGGATCGCGTTCGAAGAGGATGACGCGATCCGCCGGCGGATCGAGGGCGCGAGGGGATTCCTGGAGGAGTTCAACGTCACGGGATTCCGATCGCCGTCGCTCTATCGCACGCCGGCGCTGTTCCGGGTGCTGGCGGAGCGGTTCCGCTGGGATTCCTCGGTGCCCGACACAGGTCCCGGCGGCGGATGCGCTTCCGTCGTGCCGTTCCGACTGGGTCGTCTGCTGGAACTGCCGCTGTCGATGCCGCAGGATGCGGACCTCCTGTTCCGGAGGCGGAGCTGGCAGGAGATCGTAGAGGCCTGGCTGGAGAAAGTGCGGTACATCCGGGAGGTCGGGGGCTTGGCGGTGCTGAACACGCATCCTGAGCCGCATTTCTCGGGCAGCAGCGCGGGGCTGGAGGCGTACGGCGAGTTTCTGGTGCGGGTCCGCGAGCTCGATCCCTGGATCGCGGTTCCGCGGGGGATGCCGATGCAGAGAGGGGAGGTCGCTTGAGCGGGGAAGCGACGGTGGGGTATCCGACGGGCCGAAAAATTGCGGATCGGGAAGTGGAAATCGGGGAGGGAGCGATGCTGCGCTCGCACACGGTGGTCTACGAGGGGGTGCGCGTGGGCCGGAACCTCCAGACCGGACACAACGTGGTGATCCGGGAGGAGAACGCGATCGGCGACGACGTCTGCATCTGGAGTAATTCGGTTATCGATTACGGGTGCCGGATCGGGAGCCGGGTGCGGATTCATTCGAATGTCTACGTCTGCCAGCATTCAGTCATCGAGGATGACGCGTTCCTCGCGCCCGGGGTCTGCTTCGCCAACGACCCATATCCCGTGCAAAACGTGGTGCTGACGGGGCCCACCGTGAGACGCGGAGCGCGGATCGGCATCAATGCGACGCTCCTGCCGGGGGTGACGGTGGGGGAGTGGGCGGTCGTGGGGGCGGGAAGCGTCGTGACGAAGGACATCCCGCCGGGGCGGCTCTGGTTCGGCAACCCGGCGCGCGATCATGGTCGGGTGCAGGATCTGAGGGACGGCGGCGGCCACCCGGTTTACGGTGCGGACGGAAGGAGGCTTGCTCCTTGATGAGCGGACACGGATCGATTCCCCTGGTGGATCTAAGGGCGCAGTACGCGGAGATCGGACCGGAATTGAAGGAAGCGGCGATCGGTGCGCTGGAGCGGACGGACTACATCCTGGGCGCCGACGTGGCCGAGTTCGAAAAGGAGTTTGCGGCATTTGTGGGCGCAAAGCACTGCGTCGCGTGCGCCAGCGGGACCGACGCGCTGACGCTCGCCTTCCGGGCCCTCGACATCGGGCCCGGCGACGACGTGATCATGCAGGCGAACACATTCGTGGCGACTCCGCTCGGCGCGGTCCTCGCGGGCGCCCGCCCGGTCTTCGTCGATGCGGATCCCGCGACGATGCAGGTGGACCTCGCCGCGATGGAGCGTGCGATCACCTCAAGGACCCGGGCCCTCGTTCCGGTGCATCTCTTCGGACAGGCCGTCGACATGTCCCGCGTGGCCGCCCTGGCGCGGCGGCGGAATCTCGCCGTCGTCGAAGACGCGGCCCAGGGACACGGCGCGCGCTGGAACGGCCGCTCCGTCGGCTCCTTCGGCGACGTCGCCGCGTGGAGCTTCTACCCCGGCAAGAACCTCGGCGCAGCCGGGGACGGCGGCGCCCTTACGACCCAGCGCGAGGACGTCGCCCGGAAACTCCGCCTCCTCCGGAACTACGGCTCCACGGTCAAATACGTCCACGAATCGCCGGGAACGAACTCGCGGCTCGACACGCTCCAGGCCGCCATCCTGCGCGTCAAGCTCCGGCACCTGCACGCCTGGGTCGACCGCAGGCGCGCCGCCGCCCGCAGATATCGAGAGCTCCTCGCCGACGTCCCGCACGTCGTACTGCCGCAGGAGTGCCGCGAAGAGGAGCACGCATGGCATCTGTTCGTGGTGCGCGTTCCGGACAGAGACCGCGTGCTCAAGACGCTTCAGGACGCCGGCATCGGCGCCGGCATCCACTATCCCATCCCCTGCCACCTCCAGGGCGCCCTCCGGAACCTGGAATACGCCCGCGGCGCCTTCCCGGCGGCCGAAGACCTCGCCGGGCGTATCCTGTCTCTCCCGATCTACCCGGAAATCGAGCCGGCACAGCAGGCAGCCGTCGCAGCCGCCCTCAGAGTCTGAGAGTCACTCGCGCGCCGGTCCTCGCTGCGCGTTCTGCACCGCGCGCCCTGTGAGGATGGTGGGGCCGGGGGAGCCCGGCGCGCGGTGCAGGCCGGCCGCTCGGGCCGTCCCGCGACTGCTCCTCAGAATCTCACCGAGCGCGGCACTTCACCAGCACGTAGATTTCCCTCTTCCGCTCGTACGGAAGCTCCTCCCCTCCGCTTCGAAGGACTTCCTCAATTTCCAGCACCGGGCTCGTCGCGAGCTCCCCGAGGTATCTCGGCTCGGTGAGGACCCAGGCCTCGAGTCCAGGCCCGGCGCCGCCACCCTTCGCGCAGTCGCGGATCTCCTCCGGCTTATGGAACAGCCAGCCGTTCCCCGCGTAGTAGTAGAGCTTTGAGTCGTCGGCGCGGTAGTAGAGGAGGGGACCGACGTGGACCGCGCGGACCTGGGCGGCGAAGCGGCGCTCGACGAGGTGACTGTCGCGCAGAGAATCGCCGGCGATTGCGGAATAGAGCGCGCAGGCGGCGGCCGTGGTGAGGAGGGTGTGAAGCGCGGCGCGCGGGCGGCGGCGCAGCAAGGCGGCGGTCGCGACGGCCGCGGCGAGGAGAGCCGCGGCCACGGTGAGAGCGCCCGGGAGGAGGCGCGCCACGGCGCCGGGAGTCCCGTGTAAGAACCGGCCCGCAGCCAGCGCAGCGGCCGCGAGCGTCAGGACTGTCACAAAGATCACGATAGGCCCCGCGAACAGCCACTTCCAGACCGCTTCCAGTCTTTCTCCGCGCTCGACGCGCGCAAGCACCGCTTCCCAGAAACCTCCCACCAGCATGGCCGCAAACGGGAGGATCGGGAGGATGTAGTAGCTGCGGCGGGAGGCGCTGACGGTGAACGCGGCAAAGACGAGGGTGAAGGCGAGGGCGGCGAACCGGAACCCGCGGTGTTCGCGGAGAGTCTTCGCGGCCCATCCGAAGGCGCCGGGGAGCCACAGGGACCAGGGGGCGAGCATGGCGGGGACGATGCCGAAGTAATAGGGCCAGGGGTTGTCGTGGTGGTCGTAGGGGTCGTAGATGCGGACGACGTTTTCCCACCACATGTAGCGGACGAGGGCCCAGTCGCCGGTGTGGAGGCGGGAGAGGAGGAAGGGGAAGCCGTAACAGAAGGCGCCGAGGGGGAGGGCGGCGGCGAACCAGGCGGAGTTGCGGAGGAGTTCGGAGCGGCGGTGGAAGACAGCGTCGGCAGCGGCGATGGCGGAGGGGAGGACGACGGCGGGGAGGCCCTTGGCCTGGCCGCCGAGGCCGAGGAGGGCGAGAAAGGCGAAGGCCTGCCAGGGGCGGAAGCGATCGAGGGAGGCGACGTAGACGGCGGTGGCGGCGGTGATGAAGGCGACGTTCATCATGTCGGAGGAGGCGGTGCGCCCCCAGGTGACGAAGGAGACGGAGGTGGCGAGGGCGGCGCCGGCAAGGGGGCCGGCGCTGCGGCCGAAGAGGCGCGCAGCCATCCAGGCGGTGAGGAAGACGGAGGCGAGGGCGCAGGCGGCGCTGGGGAGGCGCGCGAGGAATTCGGAAACGCCGCCGCACAAGGCGCCGAGGGCGGCGATGATCCAGTAAGAGAGGAGGGGTTTGAAGGCCCAGGTCTGGCCGTTGATGCGGGGCTCGAGCCAGTCGCCGGACTTGAGCATTTCGCGAGCGACGCAGAGCCAGCGGCCCTCGCCGCCCCAGAGCTGCATCCGGCCGAGGGCGGCGAAGAACGGGAGGCAGGCGGCGGCGAGGAGGATCCAGGCTGCAGGGGACAGGCGCCGGCGGTCGGGCTCAGAATCCGGGATGATCATGCGCGTCGATGGTAGGCGCGAGCCGGAGGGCGGTCCGGAAATTCGACGCGACTTCATATCGGATTCACGCTCTGTTCATCCCGCCTTCCGAGGTATAAACGCCTCCGGAAACCGATGCCCGACCTCACCTTGGTCGTCCCGCTGTTCAACCGCCCGCGCACGCTGGCGCGGATCCTGCGCGCGCTGGACGCGCAGACGCTCGATCGCGCGCGTTTCGAAACCGTGTTCGTCGACGATTCCGGGCCGGAGAACTACGGGAACCAGCGGGAGGTCCTCGAGGCCGCGCCGCTCCGGTGCGCCTGGACGCTCCTGTCGACGGGCCTGCCGCGCGGCGTGAACGGGGTTTCGGTCGCCCGCAACCTGGCGATACGTGCCGCGCGCGGCGAGGTCGTCATGTTTATGGACGACGACTGCGTCCCGCACCCGGAAATGCTCGCCGCCCACCTCGAGGCCCATCGCGCCCGGCCGCGCCTCGCCGCCGTCGGCAACCGCTCAGAGGACGAGTCCATCCTCGCCGCGCGCCCGCCGCTTCCCCTGACGTTCGGAAAGTGCGCGCGCGAGGAAGCGAAGTCGGCGAGGGGCGGGCTGGGGGCGGGGTCGTTCGTGACGGCGAACGCGAGCGTGAAGCGCGAGCACCTGCTGGCGGCGGGGCTGTTCGACGAGTCGTTCGCGCGCGCGGGGGAGTACGGGTACGAGGACAAGGATCTGGGGAAGCGGCTGATCGAGCTCGGGCTGGAGATCCGTTTTCTGCGGGACGCGGCGGTCTGGATGGCGCCGCGCGAGTCGGACCCATGGGAGGGGCGGCGCGAGGCGGCGCGGAATGCGGCGCGGGCGCGGTACCATCGGAAGCACGACGTGCTGATCGGGTTCCGGAGCCGGGTCAAGGACCTGCTCGGGATCCGGAGCCGCCGGGCGCGGCGGAAGGGGGAGTCATGAGAGCGCGCGGAGAATTCGAGCGCCTGCGGCGGTCGGACCTCGCTACGCTCGCCCCGACCGCTCGCCGTCGCTCGCGTTCTCCACGCGCTCTCAGGGTTTCCAGAGCTTAGCAATCTCCGGCGAGAACTTCAGGATAAGGCCGACGAAGACGATCGACACCATCGACATGAGCTTGATGAGGATGTTGAGGCTGGGGCCGCTTGTGTCCTTGAAGGGATCGCCGACCGTGTCGCCGGTGACGGCGGCCTTGTGCGCGAGGGAGCCCTTCCCCTGGACTTCGCCTTTCTCGTTCTTGAGGTTGCCGCCTTCGATGAACTTCTTGGCGTTGTCCCAGGCGCCGCCCGCGGCGGCCATCATGATGGCGACGGCGAAGCCGGTGGAGAGGCCGCCGGCGAGGAGGCCCATGACGCCGGCGACGTCGAGGAGGAGGCCGGTGGCGATGGGGACGACGATGGCGAGGATGGAGGGGAAGATCATTTCGCGCTGGGCGCCTTTGGTGGAGATGGCGACGCAGGACGCGTAGTCGGGATCCGTCCGGCCTTCCATGATGCCGGGGATGTCTCGGAACTGCCTGCGGACTTCGAGGACCATGTCCTTGGCGGCGCGGCCGACGGCCTTCATGGTGAGGGCGCAGAAGACGAAGACCATCATGGCGCCGATGAAGAGGCCGATGAGGACGGAGGGGTTCATGAGGGTGACGGAGTAGAAGGACATGAAGTCGCCGAGGGTGGCTTCCTTGGCTGGGACGGCGCGGAGTTCGGGCTTATTGCGGGCTTTCGAGAGGACGAGCCAGGCGTCCGTGACTTTTGCGCCGTCCTTGCCGGCGGACTCGCGGGAGAGGATGCCATTGCCGGTGTTGCGGAAGGAAGCGCGGTCGAGCTCCGCGTCGGTGCGCGCGTCGACGACGGTTTCCGTGACGGCGGGGGCCGAGGTCGCGGCGCCGTCGGCGATGCGCTCCACGCCGATGCGGATTTCCTCGACGTAGGCGGCGAGGAGGGCCATGGCGGTGAGGGCGGCGGAGGCGATGGCGAACCCCTTGCCGGTGGCGGCGGTCGTGTTCCCGAGGGCGTCGAGGGCGTCGGTGCGTTCGCGGACGACGGGGTCGAGGGCGGACATCGTAGCGTTGCCGCCGGCGTTGTCGGCGATCGGGCCGTAGGCGTCGGTGGCGAGCGTGATGCCAAGCGTGGAGAGCATGCCGACGGCGGCGATCGAGATGCCGTAGAGGCCGCGGATAGGATCCGTGAAGCCGCCGGCGAGCCAGTAGGACAGGAACATCCCGATGGCGACCGTGATGATCGGGATTCCCGTCGAGAGCATGCCGACCGCCGTGCCGTCGATGATGACAGTCGCGTGACCGGTGAGGGCGTTCTCCGCGAGGTTCTTCACCGGCGCGTAGTCCGTGGACGTGTAGTACTCGGCCGCCTTCGCGACGATGACGCCCGAGACGAGGCCCACGACGACCGCACCCCAGACGCGCCAGATGTACGTGTTCACGCCGAACAGGCCCGCCTTGAAGCCCGCTTCCGCAAGAAGCGGCGAGTCGTTCAGGAGCGCGACGCCGATGAAGAACGAGGCGACCGCGGTGAGTGCGGTGGCGATGTTGATGCCGCGGAACAGCGCGCCCATCAGGTTCCGGAGGCTCGTGTCCTCGCTCGTGCGGACCGAGTAGACGCCGATGATCGAGAGGACGATGCCGACGCCGGCGACGACCATGGGATAGACGACCCACGGAAGCGACAGCGTCGCGTCCACGACGCCCGACTTCATGCTCTGCGCCGTGGCGAATCCCAGGGCCGCGGTCGCGAGAATCGACCCGCAGTAGGACTCGTACAGGTCGGCGCCCATGCCCGCGACGTCGCCGACGTTGTCGCCCACGTTGTCGGCGATCGTCGCCGGATTCCGCGGGTCGTCCTCCGGGATCCCCGCTTCGACCTTCCCCACGAGGTCGCTTCCGACGTCCGCGGCCTTCGTGTAGATGCCGCCGCCCACGCGGGCGAACAGGGCCTGGGTGGAAGCGCCCATCCCGAACGCGAGCATCGTGACGGTGACTTCGCCCAGCGGGAGGTTCAGGACGTTGTTGCAGACGTAGAACCAGACGGCGATGTCGAGCAGGCCGAAGCCCACGACGACGAGCCCCATGACCGCGCCGGAGCGAAGGGCGACCTGGAGGCCCTGGTTCAGGCTTTTGCTCGCGGCCTGGGCCGTCCGGTTGGAGGCGTAGGTCGCGGTGTTCATGCCGAGGAAGCCGCAGATGCCGCTGAAGATGCCGCCGGACAGGAACGCGAACGGCACCAGCCAGTGCTGGATCCCGAAACCAAAGGCCATGACGGACAGCACGACGACCAGCAGGACGAAGACGAGGCCCACGATCTTGTACTGCTGGAACAGGTACGCCATGGCGCCCTTGCGGACCGCGCCGGCGATCTTCTGCATCTTCTCGTTGCCGGGATCCGCGGCCTTCATGCCCCGGAAGAAGATCCACGCGAAGACCAGCGCGATCGCGGCCCCGAGGGGAACGCTGAGCCAGATGAGGCCCAGCCGCGAGGACGCGCCGGAAAACGCGAGCTCGGCGTGCTCGTTGACCTCGGCGGCGCCGGCGGAAAGGGGGAGGAGAAGAGCGGCCATGGCGGCGAGGGCCTTTCCGGGTCCGTGCATACGGCGTCTCCCCAGGGTTCGAGTGCGGCGCATCGTAGGTCGAAGAGGAGGCAAGTCAAGCGTCGGAACCTGCGGCACAAAAAAGGGGCCGCGCGGATCGCGCGGCCCCCGGAGCGAATCCGCTTCGACTATGCCTTTTCGGTCTGCTCCATCGAGATCCCCTCGCGCTTCGACTGCCAGATCGCCCAGGCGAGGGCGGCGGCGGAAGCGGCGACGGCGATCACCCACATGGCATTGATGGGGGTGAGGTTGAACTTGTCGGGCAGGCCGAACCCGATGTCCCGGGCCTTGCCCTTCACCGCATCCACCACCTGCTTGTCGAAGACCATCATGAGGGGCACGGTGAGGATGCTCACCATGTTCATGACCTTGAGCAGCGGGTTCACGGCGGGGCCGGCGGTGTCCTTGAGCGGGTCCCCGACGGTGTCGCCGGTGACGGAGGCCTTGTGTTTCTCGGATCCCTTGCCGGTGTTGGCTTCGAGGTTGCGAGGCTCGTCCTCGACGGTCTTCTTGGCGTTGTCCCAGGCGCCGCCCGAATTGCACATGAACGACGCGAGGAGCTGGCCGACGACGATGGCGCCCGCGAGGAAGCCGGCGAGGGCGATGGGGCCGAGCAGGAAGCCGACCAGGACGGGAAGGAAGACGGCGAGGAACGCGGGGCCGATGAGTTCCTTCTGGGCGGAGGAGGTGCAGATGTTGACGACGCGGGCGTAATCCGGCTTTTTTGTACCGGCCCAGATCTCCTTGTCGCGGAACTGGATGCGGCACTCGTTCACGATCAGGTAGGCGGCCCGGCCGACCGCGCGGATCGTCATGGAGCTGAAGAGCATCGGGGCCGCGCCGCCGATCAGCATGCCGATCAGGAGCTTGGGGTTGGAGACGGACAGGAGGCCTGCGACCGCGTCGAACAGGGCGATCGGGATGGCCTCGGACTCGCCGCCGCCGCCGGAGCCGATGACGGTGATGTAGGAAGCGAAGAGCGACACTGCGGCGATGACGGCCGAGCCGATCGCGACGCCCTTCGTGACGGCCTTCGTCGTATTCCCGACCGCGTCCAGGTCCGCGAGGATCTGGCGCGCTTCCTTGTACTTCTCCTCGCCCATCGCCTTCCGGTCGTAGCCCATCTCGCCGATGCCATTGGCGTTGTCAGCGACGGGGCCGAATACGTCCATGGAAATCGTGTTGCCCGTCAGGGTCAGCATGCCGATCCCGCACATCGCGACGCCGTACGCCACGAAGATGGCGTTGGTGTTCGCGTAGACGAAGACCGAGGCGAAGATCGCGGCGCACAGCACGATCGAGGTCCAGACCGCGGACTCGTACCCGACCGCGAAGCCTTCGATGATGTTGGTCGCGTGGCCGGTGGTGCAGTTCTTCACCATCCCCTTCACCGGAGAATACTCCGTCCCCGTGAAATACTCCGTCACGCGGTTAAGCGCGACGCACAGGATGACGCCGATGAGGCAGGTGTACGCGGGGCGCATGTCGAGGACCCGGACGATCGATCCCGCGGCGTCCTTCTCCACGATCCCCCACGTGGCCCACCCGCCGAGGTCCTTGAGGATGGTCCAGGTGGAGGCGGTGACGTTGGTGGGTGTGAAGTGCAGGTAGAAGTAGCCGAGGACGATGAAGCCGAGGACGGACAGGGCGGAGCCGACGATGAATCCGAAGTTGATGGACTTCATGGCTTCCGCGACGTTTCCCTTGTCGCCGGCCTTGACGAGGTAGGTGGAGATGATGGAAGCGAAGACGCCGATGGCGCGGACGAGGATGGGGAACATGACGCCGACGTGGCCGAAGCAGGCCCAGCCGAGGATCATGGCCGCGACGATGGTGACTTCGTAGGACTCGAAGATATCGGCGGCCATTCCGGCGCAGTCGCCGACGTTGTCGCCGACGTTGTCTGCGATGGTCGCGGCGTTGCGGGGGTCGTCCTCGGGGAGGTCCTTTTCGACCTTGCCGACGTGATCGGCGCCGACGTCCGCGGCCTTCGTGTAGATGCCGCCGCCGACGCGCATGAACAGGGCGAGGAGGGTGCCGCCGAAGCCGAAGCCGAGGAGGGCCTCGTAGGCGTGTTCGCCGTAGGCCATGAAGATGATGGTGCCGCCGAGGAGGCCGAGGCCGTCCGTGAGCATTCCGGTGATGGTGCCGGTCCGGTACCCGAGCATGAGCGCCCGGCCGAACCCGTTCGGGGCGGCGGCGGCGACGCGCAGGTTGCCGATCGTGGCGAGGCGCATGCCGACGAACCCGACGAGGCCGGAGAAGATCGCGCCCATCAGGAACGCCAGGGCGCGGCCCCAGGCGAACGGGTCCTTCATCCCCAGGTGCGACGTCATGGCCTTCGTGGCGAACAGCACCACGACGAGAAGCCCGATCAGGATCGCCACCGTCGTCAGCTGGCGCTTGAGGTACGCATCCGCGCCCTCACGGATCGCCCGCGCGATCTCCTGCATGCGCTCGGTTCCCTTGTCCGCCCGCCGGATCTGGCCCATCAACGCCCAGGCGTACATCAGGCCCGCGAGGGCGACGAGGAGCACGACGAACAGCAGGGTGCGCTCTGTGGAGGTGAAAGCCGGGTTGCTCATGAACCCGAACAGTTTGAAATCGGATCCACCGTGCGCCGCCGCGGCGGGAGCTGCTGAAGCGGGCGACGTCTGGGCGTCCGACCTGATGCCGATGCCCGCGGTGACGGTGATGAGAAGAATCAGACTCCAGAAGACGCGGGACTTGAGCAATGACCGACGGCGCATGGGCTCTCCTCTTTGGCTGTGAAAAATCGCCTCGTTCCGGCGCCCGGGGCGACTCATCCCCCGGCTTGGGACGCGGGATTGTAGGAGATGGCCGCCCCTTGTCCAGTGTTCGGCACACCCGGCATCACCGCGCGCGCCGCTCCTCCGTCTTCCGTCGGGCCTCCTCCTCTCGCCACTTCCGGATCGCCGCGTGGTCGCCGCTCAGGAGGACTTCCGGAACGACCAGGCCCTGGAATTCGCGCGGCCGCGTGTACTGCGGGTATTCGAGCGTGTCTCCGGAGAAGGACTCCTCCTTCGGTGAGTCCGGGTCACCCAGCGCCCCGGGGATGAGCCGCGTGACCGCGTCCACGATCACGAGCGCCGCCGGCTCGCCCCCCGACAGCACGTAGCCGCCGATGCTGACCTCTTCCCATTTGAGGCCCCGCCGGATCCGCTCGTCGAACCCCTCGTAGTGCCCGCAGAGGATCAGGATTCGCGTTTCGCCCGCCAGTTCCCGGGCCATCGCCTGGTCGAACGCCCGCCCGTCCGGGGCGGTGAGCAGCCTGCGTCCCGCAAATCCCTGCGATTCCAGCCACTCCACGGCGCGGAACACCGGCTCGGGCCGGATCAGCATCCCCGGTCCGCCCCCGAACGGCCGGTCGTCCACCTTGCGATGCGCGTCGGGCGACCAGTCGCGCAGGTTGTGCAGCCGCACGTCGATCAGCCCGCGCCGCCGCGCGAGTCCCAGGATGCTCGTGCCGAGCACGCCCGGAAACATCTCCGGAAACAGCGTCAGGATGTCGAATGTGATCATGTCCGCTGAGCGAAGTTATAACCGATTGTGAGTCGTGCGGCCGGGTTCGGCGTTCGGAGTCCGGCGTTCGGCGATGGGCGCGCTTTGACGGGGGGTGGAAGCGCGCATACCATGTGGCGAATGTTCACGGGGATCATCGAGCACGTCGGAGACGTCGAGCGGGCAGACTTCAAGGGTGGCCGGCTCCGGCTGGTCGTGCGGATGCCGAAAGGAGCGTGGAAGGGGGTCAAGGTCGGCGAGAGCATCGCCGTCGACGGCGTCTGCCTGACGGTCGCCGCGACCTCCCGGGGGCGCGCGGCGTTCGACGCGGTCGGGGAGACCTGCCGACTCACGACGCTCGGCCGCATCCGCCGCGGCGGTCGCGTCAACCTCGAACGCGCCATGCGGGCCGGCGACAAGTTCGGCGGACATTTCGTCACCGGCCACGTGGACGGCGTCGGGCGCATCGCGAAGATCGTGCAGGCCGGCGGCGACCTCCTCTTCCATGTGGATGTCCCCCGCAAGCTGATGCCGGAACTCGCCCGCAAGGGCTCTGTCGCCGTGGACGGGATCAGCCTCACGGTCGTGGCGGTGACGGGGAAGGGGTTCACGGTGACGATCATCCCGCACACGCTGGCGGCCACGACGCTCGGCGGCCGGAAGGCGGGCGATCCGGTCAACCTCGAGACCGACGTCCTGGCGAAGTACGTGCGGCGCGCCGCCGAGAGCCTCCGGCGCCGGTGACCTCCCCCGCCGCTCCGTTCACAGCGCGGACCGAGGCCCTGCGCATCCTCGTCGAGTCGGAGCTCCGCCACGACTTCGCGACCGACCTGCTCGACCGGGCGCTCGACGATCCCCGGCTTTCCGCGCCCGACCGCTCGCTCGCGACCGCCATCGTCTACGGCACCGTCCGCCACCGCGGCACGCTCGACCGCGTCGTCGGCGCGTTCTCGAACATCGGGATGGAGCGCATGGACGTCGAAATGCGCTGGATCCTCCGCACCGCCGCCTGCCAGATGCTCTTCATGGATAAAATCCCCGCCTACGCCATCCTCGACGAGGCCGCCGAACTCGCCAAGCGCCACGGCCACCACCGCGCCGCCGCGTTCTCGACCGGCGTCCTGCGGGCGCTCCAGCGGTCCCTCAAGAAGATCGAACCCGACCACGTGCCCGTCGACGCCGCGCCCGCGCCCGAGGAAGAAGACCGCTGGGGCCGCTCCCTCGCCGACGCCCTCGAGCGCCGCTGGCCCGGCGTCGACCTCCGCCGCATGCTCCCCGTCCCCGGCGGCCGCCGCGCCCTCTTCGACCGCGACCTCTGGCCCGAGCCCGCGCACGACCCCGTCGCGTGGCTGTCGTGGGCGCTGTCGCATCCGGGGTGGCTCGTGAAGAGGTGGCTCGCGCGGTTCGGTGCGGCGGCGACGCTGGGGATTCTGGAAGCGGGGAACCGGCACCCGGAGATCGCGATCCGGGAGAATCCGGGGAAGTGCACGCGGGCGCAGCTCGTCGAGCGGCTGCGAAAAGAAAACATCGAGATCGACGAGGCGAAGCTCCACATCTCGAACACCGGCCCGCTCGCGAAGCTCGCCTCGTTCCAGGACGGCTGGTTCACCGTGCAGGACGATGCCGCGCAGCGCGTCGCGCCTCTCGTGGCGGCGAAACCGGGAGAACTCGTCGCCGACCTCTGCGCGGCCCCCGGCGGCAAGTCCGGCCAGCTCGCGGAGTCCGGCGCCCGGGTCGTCGCTTCCGACGCGGACTACCGCAAGGTCCGCGAGATGCGCGCGACCTTCGAGCGTCTCGGGGTGCGCGTCGACCTCGCCGCCGCCGACGCCCGCAGGCCGCCGTTCAAGACCGCCTTCGACGCCGCCCTCGTCGACGTCCCCTGCTCCAACACCGGCGTCCTCTCCCGCCGCGTCGAGGCCCGCTGGCGCCTGAAGGAAAAGGAGATCGAGATCCTCCACCGGATCCAACGCGCCATCCTCGCCGCCGCCGTCGAGATCGTGAAACCCGGCGGCCGCGTCGTCTACAGCACGTGCAGCCTCGAGGAAGAAGAAAACGGCGGGCTCGTCCGCGAGGCGATCCGCGAGGGGAATGGGCTGTCGCTGGAGGAGGAGCTGCTCATTCTTCCAGGGGCGAAGTGGACGTGCGGGGGGTATGCGGCCCG
The DNA here is from genome assembly GCA_016190145.1 of Planctomycetota bacterium. GTDB lineage: Bacteria > Planctomycetota > MHYJ01 > WSZJ01 > WSZJ01 > WSZJ01. Next base: position 22,493 of record JACPRD010000132.1, read on the forward strand.
GATACGGAGGATGAGACGGGGTCCCGGGGTTGACGGGAAAGGGCAATTTTGAATTTTGAATTGTGAATTTTGAATTGGGGACTTCGATTCAGGGACTGCCCCATTCGAAGTCTCAAATTCAAAATTCAAAATTCATAATTCAAAATTGTCCTTCGCCCTTCCATCCCCCTCCCCGCGTAGAATACTTCCTTCCCATTCCCTCCGAGGACCGCGATGCGCCAACTCATCCTCCTCCCTGTCCTGCTCACCCTCGCCGCCGGAACGCAAGCCGACACCGTCCTCCCTCGCGCCGGCCAGGCCGTCGAGGGAAAAGTCACCCAGGACGACGACCAGCTCGTCGTGGTCAACCCCTTCAATTCGGGTTTCAAGGAAGTCGTGTGGGGGATCGAGAAGTTCGAGAAGCGGATGGTGGCGCGGGTGGACCTGGCGCCGGAGAACCCGTTTCAGGCGTTCTGGAAGAAGATGGGGGCGCTGAAGGCGGCGGACGCAGCGGGGGCGGCGGAGCTGGCGAAGTGGGCGAAGGAGAAGAAGCTGGAGCCGGAAGCGAAGGAGGCGGCGGCGTGGGCGCTGGCGGCGGATCCGGCGAACGCGGACGCGCGGGCGATTCTGGGGGCTGAGGCGGACAAGCTGTTGAAGTCGAGCGCGCGGCACAACAAGGAGCTGGCGGCGCGGGTGGCGGACTATGTGGCGCTGGAGACGGGGGAGCGGAAGGCGGCGTACGAGCTGATGAAGAAGGATTTCGGGGTGAAGGAGCCGCAGGTGTATTTCGACCGGGTGGGGCGGTCGATGGGGCAGCCGAAGGGATTCCGGAAGGAAGTGAAGCTGACGATCAACTCCGAGAAGGTGACGGGGGTGTACTGCATTTACGTGCCGGAGGATTACGACCCGCTGCGGCCGTGGCCGCTGGTGATCGGGCTGCACGGAGGCGGGCCGGCGGGGAAGGACGGCAAGGGCGTCGTAGGAAATGGGCCCGATTTTTTCCCGTTCCTGGACGAGAACTCGAGGGAGCGCGGGTACATCGCGGCGTGCCCGTCGGCGATCGCGGCGCCGTGGTCGTCGCCTGAAAACGACGGGCTGTTCACGGGGCTGATCCAGGAGCTGGGGATCTTGTACAACGTGGATCTGACGCGCGTGTACCTGATCGGGCACTCGATGGGCGGCTACGGGACGTGGCATTTCGGGCCGAAGTACTGCGAGAAGTTCGCGTGCATCGCGCCGGCGTCGGGGGGCGGGCACAACGGCGAGGGGAAGCTGGCGGACAACGGGACGGGCGTGTACGTGTACCACAGCGACGACGACCCGCGGTGCGGGGTGGATCCGGACCGGGAGGCGGCGAAGCTGCTGAAGAAATCGCGGTGCGACTTCATTTACACGGAGCTGCCCTCGAAGCAGCACTCGTGGCCGCGCGAGGTCGTGACGGACACGTTCGACTTCTTTGACCGGCGCAGGCTGATGGCGAAGGCGGGCAAGTCGGTCGCGCCGCCGCGCGCGCCGCGGCCGTCGTTCCTCGAGAAGTTGACGGCGGAGGAGCTGAAGTACTTTCCGATCTCGTCGACCGGCGGCGGCGGGAAGAACGAGATCAAGCAGTGGCTGGGCGAGGTACAGCGCGGAGGCGGGAACGCGGAGAAGGCCGCCCGGAAGATCGCCGAATCCGCCGACAAGTCCGCGACGCCGACGCTCGCGGCGTGGCTGCTGGACAAGAAGACCGGGTCGGACGTGAAGGTTGTCTGCGCCTGGACGATCGGGGAACTGCTCGACGCCAAGGGCATCACGTCGCTCGCCGCGGCGCTCTCGGACGAGTCGCTCAAGGTGCGGCGCAGCGCGGCCGAGGCGCTCGGGAAGATCGGCGACCCGAAAGGCGGCGCGCCGCTCGCGGCCGCCGTCGAGGCGCTCGCGAAGGTGTTCGACTCCAAGATGCAGGGCAACGCGATGGACCTGACCGACTGGGAGAACCTGCAGGACCTGAACGCCGTCTACGTCCAGTCCCTCTCCCTGATCGGCGACCCGAAGACCGCCCAACCCGTCGTCACCGTGTCGATCCGCAAGATCCTCTGCTCGAAGATCAACGTCGACTTCGACCGGCAGGTCCAGGACAACCCCGAGATTGCCCGCCGGAAAGCCGGAAAGATCATTCTCGAGGCGCTTCCCGGATTCAAGGAGCCGAAGCTGAAGGACGAGCTGAAAGGGATCCGCGAGACGTTCGCGGGGGCGTCGGACGTGCTCGAAGCGGCGGACGCGGCGGAGGCGAAGATCGGCGGGTAGGCGTCGAGCGTTGAGGGTTGAGGGTCGAGAAAGGCGCAGATCGCGGGTATCCTCTGAGCCCGGCTGACAGGTCGCGCGCGCCTCCCGAGTCTGGCGACGCGGCGGACTGTCCCCATGAAAGGAACTGCGACCTGTTCACCGGCTTCCATCGAACATGACCGATCTGCGCCCTTCTCGACCCTCAACCCTCGACGCTCAACGCGTCCCCACCGCGCCTCCCGACACGCCCACCACCTTCGCCGGCACTCCCACCTCCGCCGCGGCGCTCTCGGCGGCGTTCGCGCTGCTCTTCGCGGCGTGGGCGCTCATCCACCGCGGTTCCTCCCACCAGGACGCCGCCAACCATTTCGGCTACGCCGCCGACGGCGCGCGTTCCCTTTCGCTCCTCCTCGATCCGTGGGGCCGGCCGCTCTGGTCGCTCCTCGTGATGCCCGCGGCGCAGCTCGGGATCGGCGCGGCGCGCGTATTCTGCGCGGCTCTCGCGGGCGTGACGCTCTACCAGACGTGGAAACTCGCGCGCCTCGTCGTCCCCCACAGCGCGCTCCTCGCCATCCCCGCGCTCGGCCTCCAATTTCATTTCTTCGCGCTCGCCGGCGACAACATGACCGAGCCCGTGTTTGCGCTGTTCTTCGCCCTCGCCTACCGCCTGTGGCTCGAAAAGAAAACCACGGCGTCGCTCCTCGTCGCCTCGCTCCTTCCGCTCGCGCGCCCCGAGGGCTTCTTCCTCGGCATCCTCTGGGGCTTCTTCGTCCTCGCCTCCGACCTCCCCCTGAAAAAACGCCTCACCTACCCGCTCCTCCTCCTCGGCGGCACCTTCCTCTGGTTCCTCGGCGGCCTCGTTGCCGACGGCGACCCGCTGTTCATCGTCCACCACTGGCCGCCCAACTGGACCCCCTTCGAAATCTACGGCTTCGGCCGCAGCTTCCATTACGTCGAGAACTGGCCCGAGTACACCGGCGCCGCCATGCTCCTCCCGTTCCTCCTCGGCTTCGGCGCCTTCGCCGTCGGCCGGCCCGCCATTCACGTCGTGACGTTCCTCTTCTTCTTCCTCCTGCACACGATTCTCTGGTGGAAGGGCCTCTTCGGCTCCATCGGCTACCTGCGCTACTTCGTCTGCATCTCGCCGCTCATCGCGCTCTTCTGCGCCGAAGGCCTGCGCTTCTTTGCCTCCTTCGCGGCGATTCTCCGCATTCCCGCCGCCGCAGCGGTCGGGGTCGTCCTCGCGGGCGCGGCGTTCCAGACGGCGTGGATGTACGAAGCGCAGGGCCTGCTCTACGTGTTCGCGGCCTACGAGGACGCCGCGGACGCGTGGCGCGCCGACGGGACGCTCGAGCCGCTTCCCGAAATCGTCGCCGACGCGCACGCGCGGCACGTGCTGCACCGGGGGGAGTACTGGCGGCACGGGCCGCCGGCGGTGGAGGCGGCGGGGCAGCTGGCGGCGTACGCGAAGATGCCCGTCGGGACGCGGATCCTGTGGGACGACCGGATGGGGGGCGGGTACTACGCGCTGGGCCCGGCGCAGTTCGCGGGGATCGGGTATCGGGTGAAGGCGACGCGCGCGTACGACCTGGACGCGTTCCGCGCGGGGTGGTACCGGGCGATGCGCGGACCGAGGCCGGAGCCGATCGCGATCACGGTCTACGAGAAAGCGCGCTAGATCCCGATCGCCATCGCGCCGCCGCGGCGGGGCGAGACGGCCGCCGAGAGCACGCCCGATTCCGGATTCCAGCAGACGCACGTGACTCGGCCGGAGTCCCAGGGACCGACGACCTGGACTTCGTGGCCGCGGGCGCGAAGCGACTCCGCGATTGCGGGATCGAATCTCCCTTCCAGAACGGCCCCCGCCGGAACCGCGCCGTGCGGCGCGAACGAGGACGGAAAGGCGATCGACGTGAGAAGCGGCGCTTCCACGGCCTCCTGCAGCGGCATCCCGCGCGCCGCGACGTTGAGGAAGAACTGGAGCGTCCACTGGTCCTGGCCGTCGCCGCCGGGGGTGCCGAACGCGAGGCAGCGGCCGTCGGGGAGGCGGGCGAGGGAAGGGGTGAGCGTGGTCCGCGGGCGCTTGCGCGGGGCCAGGCGGTTGGGGTGATCGGGGAGGAAGTTGAACATCTGCAGGCGCGTGCCGGGCGCGAACCCGAGGCCCGGGATCTGCGGGTTGGAGTGGAACCAGCCTCCCGAGGGCGTGGCGGAGACCATGAGGCCGGAGGCGTCGGCGGCGTCGACGTGCGTCGTGTCGCCGGTGTGCGCCGTCAGCGGCTCGAAGCCGCGGTCGGCGGAGCCGGAGGTCCAGGGAAGCGCGGGGGCGTCGAGTCCGGGGCGCAGGGCGCGCGCCGAGCGCGGGCCGATTTCGCGGCGCCGCGCGGCCGCGTACTCGCGCGAGAGCAGGCGGTCGAGCGGGACGGTCGCGAACCTCGGGTCGCCGTAGTGCGCCTCGCGGTCGGCGAACGCGAGCTTCGCCGCCTCGAGGTAGAGGTGGGCCCACTCGGCCTCCGGCAGTTTCTCGAGCGGATCATTCTCGAGCAGGCGCAGCAGCTGCAGGAATACGGGCCCCTGCGTCCACGGGCCGCATTTCGACACCGTCGCGCCGCGCCAGTCGATCTCCACGGGCGCTTCCGGCGCGCCGTGATACTCCTCGATGTCCGCGCGCGCGATCAGACCGCGGACCGGCGCGCCCGCGCGGTCGGGCTGCTCCACCCCGAGGAACGCCGCCAGCGACTTCGCCACGCGCCCGCCGTAGAAGCCCGCGCACCCCTTCGCCGCCACCGCCTCCAGCGTCCGCGCCAGGTCTTTCTGCACGAGCACCGGTCCGCCGCCGGAGAATGTCGCCGCCGTCGCGGGCCAGCGCGCAAACGCCGCGCGGTTCGCCTCGATCGCCGCCGCGAGACGCGCATCGACGGGAAATCCGTCCGCCGCCAGCTCGATCGCGGGGCGCAGCACGTCCCTGAGCGGCAGCTTCCCCCACCGGCCCAGCAGAATCAGCCACGCGTCCACCGTCGCCGGCACGGCCGCCGACGCGACGCCGTCGCCCGGAATTCCGGACGCGGGGAAGCGGTCCGCCGTCGCGGCGGCGGGAGCCCAGCCCTGTCCGCTGATCGCGTGCGTCGAGCCGTCGGGGGCGCGCACGAGAATCGGGCACTCGCCCCCGAGTCCGTTGAGGTGCGGCTCCAGCACCGCGAGCGCGAATCCTGCCGCCGCGGCCGCGTCGGCGGCGTTCCCGCCTTTCGCCAGGGCCCGTGCGCCCGCCGTCGCCGCGAGCGGGTGCCCCGCGGCGACGATGCCGCGCGAGGAGACGACGTCGGGGCGGTGGAGCATCGCGAAAGGCTACTCCGGGCGCCTCCGCGGGTCCCGGGTTTCCTACTTCACGCTCCGGTACGTCAGCTCGCGCGTCCAGCCCCCGTGTTCCTTGCCGTCCGTTTCGACGTAGCTTCTGACGAACCAGTTCAGCTTCGGTCCGTCCTGCTTCGGCGCCAGCTCGATGTTGCGGCCGAACGAAAACGTGACCCGGCCGTCGTCGATGTGGTCGAAGTAGAACTCCCGCTTGTCCGGCGTCACGTCGGCGTAGCTGATGTCGCTGTAAACCCACCCGCGGCCCGCGAAGTACGTGCGGACCCAGCAGTGATACCCCGGCTCCTTCTTCGGATCGTCGAACTTCGCGACCCCGTCGTTCTCCGGCTTGAGCGACGTACCCATCACGAACTGCGTCGGAAGCTCGACCGCGCGCGCCATCGCCTGGTACAGCGCGTGAAAATCGGTGCAGTTCCCGGTCTTGCAGTCCATGCAGTAACTCGCCGATCCCTTCCCGCTCGCCTTCAGGTTCGCAGGGTCCTTCTTCCAGTACTCGGCGTCGTCGATGATGAAATCGTAGAACTTCCGCGCGCGCGCCACCGGGTCGCTCACCCCCTCCACGAGCTCGAGCGCCTTCCCGCGGATCCTCTCCGTCGTCTCGCCGTTCGGGAACTCCGCCAGCCGCGCCGCCAGCGCTTCCTTCTCCTCGCCCGTCAGCAAACGGGCCGCGCCGCCGGCCGGCGAACTCTCCCACCGCTCCAGCGTGAATTCGACGCTCACGTCGAACGCGGCCGCCTTCGGTTCGGCGATTTCCACATACAGGAAGCGGTTCCCCTCGGAGGCTTCGGTTTCGATGCGGTAGCCGTCGGGGGCGGTGATTTTGAGATCCGAGATGCGCTGGAGAGGTTCTTCCTGGGGCAGTTCGAACCAGGCGCGGACCTTCTTCGTGCCCGCGGGAAGGTCCTTCACCGTGAACGCGTCCCGGACGGCGTACCGTTTCGGCGACGATTCGGGCCGCGACTCCGGGATGAGCGCGCGGGGGGCGGCATTTTCGGCGCGCATGGAAGTGGACGTGAGGGCGGCGAGGGTGGCGAGGGCCGAGGCGAGCACGACGGGATACCGGCGCATCGTTGGGGCTCCAAGTCGGATGATGATGTTGAAAACAATAACAGCCACTCACCCTATCCAGAGCATCGGAAACATGAATACTCAGGCCCCGCGTCTATAGGGTCCCACACCCTCCCGGCCGCAGCCCCCGACCGGTCCCCCCAGTCGGGCCTTTCCTCCAATTTGTGGACCCGGGATGGGAAGCGGCGAAGATGACGCCGTGACCAACCCCACTTCGAACCCGGAGCCGATCCCGCTGGTCCCGTGGGCGCCCCGGGCGGCGGCACTCGCCGCGTGGTTCGCCTCGGCCGCCTCTCTTCTCGGCCTCCTCGGCATCGCGGGATGGATCTTCGACATCGATTCGCTGAAGGGCGTGCTGCCCGGGCTGGCGACGATGAAGGCGAATACAGCGCTGGCGATCCTCCTCGAGGGCGCGGCCCTGGCCGTGCTGGCGGCATCGCCCCGGGCCATGTGGACGCGCACCGCGGCGCGCGCAGCGGCCGCGGCCGGCGGGGCCGTCGGCGCGCTGACGCTCCTCGAATTCGCCACCGGGGCGAACCTCGGAATCGATGAACTGCTCGTGCGCGACGTCGCCCGCAACGCCCTTCCGTACTACGCCGGCCGCATGGCCCCCACGACCGCGCTCAATTTCGTCCTGCTGGCCGTCGCGATCGGACTCGTCGAGGCGCGGCGGCCCCGCATCGGCCGCGCGTGCGAAGGCTCCGCGATCGCCGCCCTCGTGATCGCGTTCATGTCGCTGGCCGGCTACCTCTACGGCGTCTCGCCCGAGGGGCCCGTCGCCGTCCACACGACCCAGATGGCCGTCCACACCTCGACCGCCTTCGTCCTCATCTCGGCCGCCGTCCTGCTCGCACGCACCCAGCACGGCCTGCTGGCCCTCGTCCACGCCGACGACGTGGGCGGCTTCGCCGCGCGCCGGCTCCTTCCCGTCGCCATCGGCGTCCCCCTCGCCGCCGGCGCCTTCTTCCTCGCCGGCCGCAACGCCGCCTGGTACGGCGCGGAATTCACCGTCGCGGCACTCGTCGTCGCCACCGTCGTCGTCCTCTCCGCCGTCATCCTGATGAGCTCCGCCCTCCTCGGAAAACTCGACGCCGAACGCCGGCTCGCCGACGCCGCCACGCGCCGCCTCAACGCCGAACTCGAACGCCGCGTCTCCGAACGCACCGCCGAACTCGCCGCCGCCAACCGCGAACTCGAAGCCTTCGCCTCCTCCATCTCCCACGACCTCTCCGGCCCCGTGCAGACCGTCGACGGCTTCGCCGCCGCACTCCAGCAGGAATGCGGCCCCGCCCTCGGCGACGCCGGCCTCGACCACGTCCGCCGGATCCGCGCCGCGGCGCAGCACATGGGGCTCCTCATGGAAGCGCTTCTCGAGCTCTCCCGGCTCACGCGCGCGGAGATGAAACGCGAAACCGTGGACCTGTCGGCGCTGGCCGGCTCGATCGCCGCGGAGCTCGCGGGCCGCGAGCCGGGCCGCGCGGTCGAATTCCGCATCGCTCCCGGCCTCTTCGCCCGCGGCGATCCGCGGCTCCTCCGCATCCTGCTCGAAAACCTCCTGGGCAACGCCTGGAAATTCACCTCCCGCGCGCCGCACCCCGTCGTCGAGTTCGCGTCGGGCGAGGACGACGGCCGCCGCGCGTTCGTCGTCCGCGACAACGGCGCGGGCTTCGACATGTCCCAGGTCGACCGCCTCTTCAGCCCCTTCCACCGCCTCCACACCCCGGCCGAATTCCCGGGGCACGGCGTCGGCCTCGCGACTGTCCAGCGCATCGTGCAGCGGCACGGAGGGCGCATCCGGGGGAAGGGAGAGAGGGGAAAGGGGGCGGAGTTCCGGTTCACGCTGGAGGGGGAGGAGAAGAAAGAATTATGAAATTTGAATTCTGAATGGTGAATTGAAAGTCCCAAGGAGAGACGCCATGGAAGGGAAGACGATCCTGCTCGTCGAAGACAACCCGGATCACCAGGAACTCACGAAACGGGCGCTGCGCACGCTCGACATCCTGCACTTCGTCATGGTGGTGGGCGATGGGCAGGAGGCGCTCGACTACCTGCTCGGGCAGGGCGGATGGTCGGAGCGCGACACGCGGGTGACGCCCGCGGTGGTGCTGCTCGACCTCAAGCTCGGCCGCATGGACGGCTTCGAGCTGCTGCGCCGCATCCGCGCCGACGAGCGGACGAAATTCGTGCCGGTCGCGATCCTGACCTCTTCGCGCGAGGAGCGCGACATCGTCCGCAGCTACGCCGCGGGCGCGAACAGCTACATCCGGAAGTCGCTGAACTTCGAGGAGTACTGCACGGCCCTGCGCGGCGCCGCGGAGTACTGGCTCGAGGTCAACGTCCCGCCGCCCGGAAACACCTAGAGTTTCCACTTGACACCCGCTTCCCAGTTCCTAGAATCCTCCATCTGACAACTTCGTTCCGTGGGATTTGCGGCGTATTGCAGCCACGTAAAAAACTGCTAAAAAGCCCCGGGGGCGATCCCCCGAAAAACCCGCTTCGCCGCAAGGGAAGCGGGTTTTTTTATTGGCTTCGGGCCCTGCCGCGGGTCCGGAGCGGACGGAGGTGACCGATGAACGTGATCGAACAGATCCGACAGAGGTACGTCGCCTGGCGCGCCCGCGGGCGCTCGCGCGAGGGGTTTTTCCGCCTCGTGTGCCGGGGGTTCGACGACGTGATCGGCGGTAGCGGCGGCCTGTGCGCGAAGGAAGATGGGGGTCGGGCCGGGGACATCCTGTTTCTCGACGCCGATTTTTCCGTGAAGTCGTTCCGCGCGTCGGAGCCCGATTTCGCGCGTGTCAACCAGTCGGTGGAAGGCCTGGGGATTTTCGGACCCCGGACGCCGCTGGACGGGACGGAAGAAGACGAGGTGTGGTACTACGCGCTCGCGCTGGTGGCCGAGAAGGCGCTTGCCTGGCTCTCCTTGAACCGGCCCGGCCGCGCGGAGCTGCTGCTCGCGCTCGGCCGCGTGAAGGAGCGGCTGCACAAGCCCGACGAGGCGGCGGAGCTGTACGGAGAGGCCCGGAGGAAATGGGAGTCGCAGGCGAAACGAATGCGGAAGACGGCGAAGCAGGCCGCCATCTAGTCCGCGTCGTTTCCCCCGAACCCGTTCTCAAGGAGCAACTCCCATGGCCGTCCTCCAGGCGCCCGATTCGACCCGCTGCACCGCGTGCGGCGGCTCCCGCTGCGACCACGAAGGCATCCTCGCCCGGCTGCTGGGGTGCGAGGAGGCGGGGCTGTGTCTCGACTGTCTGGCGTTCGCGTTCGGGCTCGAGAAGGGAAGGTTCGCGCGGGGCGCGGTGGCGCACCTGCGGAAGAAGTCGTGCCTGTGGGTGGCGTTCGAGCGGGCACGCGGGTGCGGTTGCTCGCTGGAGCACGCGACCCGTGTCGGATAGCGCGAGGTTCGAAGCGGCGCCTTCGGAAGCGGTTCCCGTCGTGTGGCGGGCGCCGGACGGGCGGGTGCGCGTCGTGTTTCCGCGGGAGTGGGGCGGAACACGGATCAAGGACTACATGCGCGGGCTCCAGGACGGGATTCGCGTGACGGGGGGTGCGCCGCTGGAAGAGACCTATTTGCGCGGGTAGAACTTCTTGTGCATTTCGAGGAGCCGCTTCAGCTCCTCGATCGGCTTCGCGTGGTCTTCGACGCGGATGTCGATCCAGCGGTCGTTGAAGCCCGCGTAGCCGCCTTTCTCGCGCACGACGAGGAGGGCGGCGGACTGCATGCCGCGCTTGTCGCCGCCTTTCGACTGGGCGGCCTCGAGCGCGGCGACGAGGCGGTCGCCGAGCTCGCCCTTCGACTCGAGCCACGACTTCTCCATGGCGGTGACGACGTCCTCGCCGGCGAGGATGTTGCCCTGCACGGCGTAATTGTTGCCGTTGCGGCCGCCGGCGAACGCGAAGCAGCCCTTCCCCGTGAACGAGGCCGAGCGGCCTTTGGCGTCGACGATGCCGGACTGTCGGGAGTCGGCCTCCTTGTCGTCGCCGGTGAGGGCCTTCAGGGTTTCTTCGGGCGACTTACCGCTGGCCAGGAGTTCGAGGCCGCGGGGGCCGTACGTGGTATTGGCGAAGGACTGCGTGGCGACGGCGCCAACGCCGGCTTTCGCCCAGGGGACGACGGAGCCGACGCCGAAGAATTTCGACTGGACGGCGATGCCGAGGTCGCCGGTTTCGGGGTCGCGCGCGACGATGGAGAAGGTCGCGACGACGCGGGGGGCGGGGTCCGTCGGGGGAGGGGGGCAGAGGAGGACGGCGAGGGCGGCGAGGATCGGGAGGATGCGCATGGGGGGCGTTTTCTCCGATGGAGGGACCCGGAATGTATCGCGATAACCGATGAGCAGGATAGTTTCTATCCCAATATCATTCCGCGGTTCAAGTTCCGCATCATCTTCACATTTTCCAGGAGGGGAACCATGAAACACCTGTGGGCCGTCGCCCTCGCCGCGCTGGCGGGAACCGCCGCGGCGCAGACGCCGGCCGAGAAGCGCATCGAGGAACTCGAGAGGCGCGTCCAGCAGCTCGAGGCCGAAAAGAAAACACCGGCGGGCGAAACCGCCGGGAACCCCGCCGACACCCCGACCTGGAAGGACCTCGTCTCCCTCGGCGGCCACCTCAAGTGGTACGGCTTCCTCCGCCTCGACATGCACTACACCGACAGCGCCTTCGACGACCCGCGCTTCCCCACCTTCGTCCGCTCCGAAGACGGATCCACTGCCGTCGCCGGCGTGACCGCCGACGAACGCGACGACGACAACTTCGTCGCCTCCGCCCGCCTCACCCGCCTCGGCTTCGACCTCGACGCGGGCAGGATCGAGTTGCTGGGCGACGCGGCCGCGACGGGGAAATTCGAAATCGACTTCTTCGCGCTGCCGAGTTCCGAAAGCCGCGCCGTGCCCCGCATGCGTCACGCGTACGGAAAGGTCGGCTGGGACTGGCTGTACATCCTGTTCGGGCAGACCTCCGACGTCGTCTCGCCGCTCTGGCCCAGCCTGAACCCCGACGGCGTGATGTGGAACTGGGGCAACACCGGCGACCGGCGCCCGCAGCTCCGCATCTGCTCGGAGCCGAAACTCGGCGACCGCCTGAAGCTCACCATCCAGACCATGGCGGGACAGCAGGGCGCCATCCGCAACGCGGACACGGACGCCCTCGGCGTGCGCGATGGCGACGACCCGGGATGGCCCGAACTCCAGGGACGATTCGCCATCGGCTGGCAGCACTGGGTCGAAAAGAAATGGGTCACCCTCGGATTCAGCGCCATGTACGGCGCGGAAGAAATCGACGGTGCCGGCGTCGATGGCAAAAACCACTTCGATACCTGGCTGTACTGCGTCGACCTCGATTTCCCCATCTTCGAGACGGCCTCCGGCTTCTCCCTCTCGCTCAAGGGCGAATGGTGGGAAGGCATCAACCTCGCCGACATCCGCGGCGGCATCGGGCAGGGCATCAACGCCGTCAGCGGCCAGGAAATCCGGTCGAGCGGCGGGTTCGTGGAATTGAAAGTGGCGCCGGTGAAGTGGTGGGCGGTCACGACCGGTTACACCCGGGACGATCCGGAGGACCACGAGTTCTCCATCGGGATGCGGGAGAAGAACGAGGTCTGGTACGTGATGACCACGTTCATGTTCTCTCCCTTCACCATGTCCATCGACTTCAGCCACTGGCGGACGGAATTCGAGGAACTGACGTCGGGGACGGCCAACCGCGTAACGCTCTGGTTCCAGCTTTCTTTCTAGAAACCACCGGAAGGATGAACGCATGAATGCCATGATGGGAGCGGCCGCGCTCGCGGCCGACCGGGCGCGGAGGCAGGCGTGATCGACGAAAGGAAACTGGCGGCACCCACGGACGGCTCGCCTGAGGCCGTGCGCCGGCTCGTCGCCGAAGTCCAGGCCCTCACGGCGCGGAAGTGCCGCCATTGCGGGTCGGCGCTCTGCGGACACCAGGCGCTGTTCAGCCTGATGATGGGCTTCAAAGACGCACCGATCTGCGCACCCTGCCTCGCCGACTCTCTCGGTCTCGTCCTCGCCGGCATGCGGGACGAGCTGCTCGCGCACGTCCGCCGCCGTCCGTGTTTTTCGGCGGGCTGGAAGTGGGCGTCGGAGAATGAGCGTGGAAACCCGGCCGAGCCGGAGTGCCTCTGGCGGGATGTGCCTGCGGCCGCGACGGCCGCTTCCCCCTCCGCCGGCTCCTCCGACGCCCCACCGCACGACGAAGACTGGGACGCGGGAGAGCTGGGCTGTGGAGACCTCGTCCTGGAACTGCGGGGGCGCGTGATGGGGCTCCGTCCGGGGCAGGTCCTGCGCATCAACGCTCGCGACCCAGGCGCCCCGGAAGACCTGCCCAGCTGGTGCCGCCTGACGGGCCACGCGCTCGTCGCGGCGAAACATCCCCTCTACTGGATCCGTCGAAAGGAGAGCTGAACATGCCCGGAAAATTCTGCGTCTGCCTGACCTGCTCGAAGGACAACACCGACAAGGCCACCGTCGCGTTCGTCGTCGCAAACGCCGCCGTCGCTTCCGACAAGGAGACCCTCGTCTTCCTGAGCATCGAGGGCGTGCGGCTGTCGCAGAAGGGTTTCGCGGACGACATTCACGAGACGGGGTTCGATCCGCTGAAGAGCCTGATAGAGAAGTTCGTGAAGGCGGGCGGGAAGATCTGGGTGTGTTCGCCGTGTTTCAAGAAGCGCAACCTGGTCGAGGGGAACCTGATCGAGGGGGCGACGATCGCGGGCGGTGCGAAGCTCGTGGAGTTCCTGGGGGCGGGCAGTCCGAGCGTGAGTTACTAAGCCGGGTGGAGGCGAGTCTCGACGGCGGAGATCCCGGCTGCGGGAGCCGCCGGTCCGTCGCGGCCGGTGGAGGGAACGGGGTTCCCCGCGGACTGCAAACCCGTCGGGCGCCGCCGCGCGGCGCTGCTGGGTTCGACTCCCAGGCCGGTCTTCGAGTACGCGGGATGCGCGTGCTCCGGCGGCGGCGCACGGCCTTTCGCGCGCAGCCTTCGCCGGAATTCCGGGCCTGCCCCGGACGGCGGCGATAGGATGCGCACCTCTTCCCATTAACTCCGGAGACTCCCATGCGCATCCTCGCCCTGGCCGCGGCCTTTTTCGCCCTTCTCGCCCCCGCCGTCCGCGCGGAGGACGACGCCGAGACCCGCAAGAAAGCCCTCGAACTCATCGAGGAGCTCGCGACGGGATCGGACTGGCAGAAGCGGCAGAAGCTGGTGATTTCCCTGCGGAGGGCGCCGGGCGCGGTCGGGATCCTGATCGAGGAGTGCTGCGCGCGGGGGGACCTGTCGGAGAAGGGCTGGCAGCTGGCCGGAGGCCTGCAGCCGGTCCTGGAGGCGCGGCGGGCGGAAGCGGTCGAGCCCATCCGCAAGCTGCTCAAGGAGGCCGACGACAACAAGGCGCGGTTCGGGGTCCTGATCTGCGAGCAGGCAGGTCTCGTGGGCCCGATGGCGGCGGACCTGATCGCGCTTTTCCCGCGTCAGGACTCCGGGGTCGGTTCGCAGGCGATCAGCGTATTCGGGACCTGCCGCGACCCGCGGGCGGTGGAGCTGCTCGTCGCGGAGACGGGCAAGGGCGGCGTGGCGATGCGGGCCGCGGTGTCGGCGCTCGCGTACACCGGCGCCGAGGCCGCCCGCGAGACGCTTCGGAAGATCGCCTCCGACACGAACGTCGACGGCGACGTGCGGTCGAACGCGCTCAACGGACTGTCGCGCAATCCGGCGGCCGCCGATGTCGAGCTCGCCGTCACGCTTCTCAAGACGGGCGACGACAACATGATCGGCGCCGCCGTCAATCTGCTTCTGGAGAACCGCATCGCGGCGCCGGTCGACGTCCTGAAGGCGGCGAAGAAGGAGGGGAACAACTGGCTGAACGACCCGATCGACCGGCTGCTGTCGCTGGCGGGGGACCTGGATGCGGCGAAGCAATGCCTGCGGAAGGCGAAGGGCGGGCAGGCGTACGAGAAGGGGGAGTGGTACGTCGCGGCGGGGAGGTCGGGGCGGAAGGAGCTGAAGGACGACCTCGAAAAGGCATTCGGGAGCGAGACGGACGACAACGTGCGGTTTGCGGTTCTGACCGCCATTGGCGAACTCGGAGACCCGGCATCGATCGACCTGATCGCGAAGTACCTGACGCATCCCGATCTGGGCTGGCAGGCCATGCGGGCGATGTGTGCCCTGGCGCGCCGCACGCCCGAGTCGCTCGACGCGGTGCTCGACCGCATCGTGGACCTGACGGGAGTCGCGACCATGGGAATCGACTCATTCCACTACCAGTACCTGGAGAAGCCGACGGCGGCGGACCGCGTCCGGCTGATCGAGGCCTACCTCAAGCTCCTCGACCGCATGCAGGAGCGCCCCCGCATCCGCGGCCTCGTCCTCTCGGCGCTCACCGACATGACCCGGCCGGATTTCGGGCAATCCGAGGAAGCGGTGGGGAAATGGAAGAGCTGGTGGGCGGAGAACAAGGAAGCGTTCGGGAAGAGGCCGCCGAAAGGGCAGTAGCGGATCGGGGGGTGGATCGGCCTGCGGCGGTAGTGTGTCCCCCGCGCGGCAGTGAGCCTGGCGCGAGGGAGCCATAAGCCATAAGCCAGAAGCCATAAGCGGATGCCGGGCGGAGGCGCTCGCGAAAGCAACGCGCCTCGGGCTGAGGTCGGTCGTCCGCGCCGGCCCAAACTGCCTACGGCTTCTTGCCTTCCTCCGGGTAGGCAGCGCTGATGGTGGTCTGGATCCCGCCGCGGACGTTGAACCGGCCGACGACGCTCATCCGGCGCGGCGCTACCGCCTTTACCAGGTCGTCCAGGATCCGGTTGACCACCGCTTCGTGAAACGCCCCCTCGTTCCGATACGACCACAGGTACGTCTTGAGCGACTTCAGCTCGAAGCACAGCTTTCCGGGGACGTACTCGATTTCGAGCGTCGCGAAATCCGGCTGGCCGGTCATCGGGCAGACGCAGGTGAATTCGTGAGTCTCGCAGCGGATCACGTAGTCGCGGCCCGGCTTCGGGTTCGGGAAGGTCTCGATCCGCTTCGAGGGCTTGAGGGGCACGATTTCAGATGCCGACGATGTGGTAGCCGCTGTCGACGTAGATCACCTGGCCGGTCACGCCGCGCGAGAGGTCGCTCGCGAGGAAAGAGGCCGTGTCGCCGACCTGGCCCTGGTCGATGTTGCGGCGGAGCGGCGCGCGGTTTTCCACCTCCTCGAGCATGCGCGCGAACCCCGTGACGCCGGCGGCGGAGAGCGTCCGCACCGGGCCGGCGCTGATCGCGTTCACGCGGATGTTCTTCGGGCCGAGGTCCGCCGCGAGGTAGCGCGTCGACGCCTCGAGCGCCGCCTTCGCGACGCCCATGATGTTGTAGTTCGGCACCGCGCGCACCGCGCCGAGGAACGTCAGGCTCATCACGCTTCCGCCTCCCGCGCGGCCTTCCATGAGCGGCGCCATCGCCCGCGCGAGCGCGATGAGCGAGTAGGCCGAGACGTCGAGCGCGGTGTGCCAGCCCTCGAGCGGGACGTTTCGGAAGTCCCCCGCGAGGTCCTCGGTCCGCGCGAACGCCACGGCGTGCACGAGAATGTCGAGGCCGCCCCATTCCTTCAGCCTGCCCGCCAGCGCGCCGACCTGCCCGTCCACCATCACGTCGCACGCTTCGACGCGGGTGCCGGGAAGTGTCTCCGCGAGTTCCTTGACGTTCTTCTCGAGCCGCTCGTTCTGATACGTGAGGCACAGCTCCGCGCCCTCGCGCGCGAACGACTGAGCGATGCCCCAGGCGATGCTCCGCTTGTTCGCGACGCCGACGACGAGCGCCTTTTTACCCTTCAGAATCACGTTGGCCTCCTTTGGGAAGGGCGGAGTATACCGGGAAGCGGAATTTTTTGAATTTCCTCTTGTATTCGGCGGCGGAAAAGACGATAGTTCCTGTAGAGCCAGCTTTCGGGATGGAGAGAGCCGGGGAGACCCGGACGCCCTCAGTTCCTGACGGAGCAGTGGCAGCCGATATACGGGCAATCCCGAGGGGCTCTACTCAACAAGCGATCCGGCCTGCGAAGGCCGGTTTTTTTGTCGACATTTCGGGACGCCATGAGGGTCTCAGAGACATTCAGGTCGTTGCAGGGGGAAGGGCCCTCGGCGGGCGCTCCGGCGACGTTTCTGCGGCTGCAGGGGTGTTCGGTGGGGTGCCGATGGTGCGACAGCCGGTACACTTGGGATCTGGCCCTGGGGCGCGAGGTCGGAATGTCGGAGCAACTGGCCGAGTTGACGGGCCTGGGGCCATGTGATCTGCTCGTAATCACGGGCGGAGAACCGCTGGAAGTCCAAGGCTTCGAAGAATTTGCGGCGGCCGCCTGCGGATGCTGGAGCCGCGTTGAAGTTGAAACCTCCGGCGTTCGATGCCCCCCAATGTCTCTTCCAAACCTCTACTGGAACTGGTCCCCCAAACTGCCCTCCGCGACGCCGAGGTGGGAGTCGACCTGGGCTCACGCGGCCGCCTGGATGGCCGAACCCCGGGCCATCGCGAAAATCGTCGTGGGGCCGGAGGACGCGGCCGACGCCCGGAGACTCGCGCTCTCCCTTCCCCGCGACCGGGTCTGGCTCATGCCTGAAGCGATGACCGCGGAAGTTCTGCGCGAACGGTCGGCCGCGCTGGCCGAAATATGCCAGCGGGAGGGCTGGCGGCTGTCCCCGCGCCTGCACGTCTGGCTCTGGGGCGCGCGCCGGGGGATTTAAGCGGGTCCGGCGAAATCCTTGCGGACCCGTCGCGGGTCTTTCGCCGTCTGGCTGCGTTGCCGATCCTCATCGATGTACAACGACATCGATTCCGGTCGGCGCCTTGCCAGCCGGTGAAATCCCTCGCGTCGGACTCCGCAAGAATCTCGCCGA
Organism: Planctomycetota bacterium; assembly: GCA_016190145.1. Taxonomy (GTDB): domain Bacteria; phylum Planctomycetota; class MHYJ01; order WSZJ01; family WSZJ01; genus WSZJ01. The sequence continues at coordinate 40,036 of JACPRD010000132.1, forward strand.
ACCCGCTTAACCTACTTTTTCGCGAAGGCCGCGCGAACGGTCCGGGCCCACTTTTCCGGGTCGCGCTCGTTTGCATCGCACTCCTCGAGCCCGCGCTCCTCGATGAACCGGACCCGGAGCAGGAGGCAGGCCGCGCTGTCGGGAAAACCCCCGTACATGATCTTCGCCTCCTGGTCCGCCGCGTTCGCCGCCAGCGCGAGGAATGCGGTTTCGTCGCCGATCTGGAAGAGCGTGAGATAGGCGGCGGCGCGCGACGCCGGCGACGGCTTCGACGCCGCGAACGCCGCGAGCGCGGACGCGTCCTCAGCGCCTCCGAACGCCAGCCGCCGCGCCGCGAGCCGGCGCTCCTCCTCCGGCGCCGACGAATCCGCCAGCAGCCCGCGGTCGCGCTTGTTCAGCGGGTCGCGGACCTCGCGGATCACCTCGACCGTCGCCTCCAGCGTCGGCCCCGGCTGCGTTCCCGCCGCAGCCGCGAGCGCCCGCGCGATCATCCGCTCCGCCCGCGGGCGCGCGGATTCGCTTCCCATCGCCATGAAATCGAGCAGCAGCAGGTAGGCGCTGTTGTTCAGGCGCCAGGCCGCGAGGAGGTCGGCGGCGGCGGTGGAGGGATCGAGGGCCGGGGCGTGGAACACGGCCCAGCCCGGCACGATGCGGACGATGCGGTTCTGGTCGAGCGGGCCGACGCCTACTTCCCAGAGGCTTTCGCCTCCCTCCGTCGCCAGGAACGCGCCGCCGTCGTCGCAGGCGATGGACAGGTGGATGTTCTTCGAGCCTCCTTCGACGGCCGCCCGCCAGCGCGCCGCGGCGGCGTCCGTCTTGTCGGATGCGTCCCCCAGCCATTTTCCCGTCGCGCGCTCGAGCGCCAGCTCGGCGGCCCAGCGGTCGAGCGAATCCGGCTTCGACGCCGCGAGCAGCCGCACCAGCTCCGGCGCGGGCTCCGGCCGTCCCGAGTTCCCCAGCGCGATCGCGAGGTCGTCGTTCGGACCGGTCTTCCAGGCCGCGAGAAGCGGCGCCGTCCGCGAACCGGGGCCGTAGGACACCGCCGCGAGCCGGCGGAGGTCGCCGGGCTCCTCGTTCAGCAGGATGTCGCGGAGAAGCGGCTCGGCCGCCGGGCCCGCCCGCCGGAAAAACGACCGCACCTCCCACCAGGCGAGGCTCTCGTCGGCGCTCCGCGCCTTCCTCACGAAGTCCCGCAGATCCATCCGCACCTTCACCAGCTCCGCTTCTTCGAACGTCGCCGCGCAGAGCGAGATCAGGACTTCCTCCCACTCCTCCAGCTCCCCGCGCGAGCGCAGGATCTGCTCGAGGGCGTCGGGGAGCAGGTCCGCGAGGCGCCGCACGTCCATCCCGAACCGGATGTGAAGCACCGCCGCGTATCGGCGCACCTCGGGGTCGTCGTCCCGGAGCCACACGCCGGGATCCGGAATCGTCCGCCGGGCTTCCTCGACACGCGCGATGCGGGCGACCCACCAGAAGGCGAAGACGCGAAGTGAGTGACCCGTCCTGACGGAGCGCTGCAGCCGCACGACGAATTCCTCGTCCGTGGGCGGGGTGGTTTCCCAGGATTTCCTGCGGAAGCGTGCCAGGACTTCGCGGCTGGCCTGTGCGCGTTCCGGATCGGAGTCTTCGGCGCCGGCGAAGAGCCAGGGCACGGCGGCGAGGCCGATCTCCTCGAGCCGGGCTGAGGCGCCGGTTCGCGCTTTCGGGTCTTCGGCGCCGAGGGTGGCGACGAGCTGAACGATCTCCTGGTTCTCCTCCGGCGACGCCGCGGGGCCCGGCTCCGGCTCTTCCGGCAGCTCGTAGCTCGAGCGGCAGCCCGCGAGCGCGGCGGCGAGGGCGATCGCGGCGAGGCGGTTCAACGCTGCGCCGCGATCAACTGGTCCAGTTCGGTGCGCAGTCGGGCGAGGACGACGTCGTAGTCGAAGGTGCCGACGACCTGGGACTTGCGCTTGAGGTTGACGGTGCTGGGACCGCACCAGAGGCCGAGGTCGGCGTCGTCGGTTTCGCCGGGGCCGTTCACGCGGCATCCCATGACCGCGATCGTGATCCGGTGCTGCGCGGCGTACCGGGTGAGGTCCTTGACCTGGGTCGCGAGGTTGACGAACGCCTCGTTCTCGACCCGGCTGCACGAGGGGCACGAGATGATGTTCAGTCCCTTCCCGAAATCCGGCACTGAGCGGAAGCGGCCGTGCTCGATGTCGTCGAGGATCTGGTTGCCCGCGGCGATTTCGGCGGCCTTGGCTTCATTGGGGACGGTGAGGGAGACGCGGATGGTGTCGCCGATGCCGCGCGAGACGAGCTGTTCGAAGGCGATGCGGGTTTTGATCACGCCGTCGGGGGGGAGGCCGGCCTCGGTGACGCCGAGGTGCAGGGGGACATCGGGGCGTTTTTCAGCGAAGCGGCGATTGACGTCGACGACTTTCCAGGGATCGGAGTCCTTGAGGGAGACGCAGTAATCCTGGAAGCCGGCCTTGTCGAGGAGGTCGCAGTGCCAGAGGGCGCTTTCGACGATGGCGTCGGGCTGGTCGGGGAACTTTTCGAGGAAATCGGGGGCGACGGAGCCGCAGTTGACGCCGACGCGCAGGGCGACCCCGTGTTCGCGGGCGACCCCGGCGATCCAGCGGACTTTCTCCGCGATCGGGCGCGATTTCTGGAGGTGGTGGAGGTGTCCGGGGTTGTAGCGGATCTTGTCGACGTGGGGCGCGACTTTTTCGACGAGGGGGAAGTTCTCCTGGATGTCGACGACGAGGTTCGCGGTCGTCTGCTTCCGGATTTCCGCAAGGCCTTCGACGTCCTTCTGGTTGTCCACGGCGACGCGCACGACGGAGGCGCCCGCCTGCCGGAGCTGTTCGCACTGGAGCACGGTGGCGTCGACGTCGCTCGTGTGCGTGGCGCACATGGACTGGACGGCGATGGGGTGGCCGCCGCCGATGTGGGTGCGGCCGATGCGGACGGCGCGGGTGGGGTTGCGGGGGGCGGAGGACATGAAGAGGGTAAGCATAGGAAAAAGTGGAGGAAGTTGCCATCGGGGATCGCCTTCGATCCATCGTAGAGGAGCCGGGCGGACGCTGTTATCCTGCTTCCCATGAAACGACTTCCGCTGCTGCTCCTGACCGTCTCACTGTCCGCCTGCAGCCCCTTCTCCGAACGCTTCGAGCCCGGGCGCGCGGAAGTCCTCGAGTTCCGGCTCTCGAACGGGTTCTGGGAGGACCGGTTCGGGCCCGGAACGCCGATTGCGGCGGGGGGGTGGGTGAGCCTGGACGCGAGGGAGGACGGGAAGGCGCGCGCGCTGGAAGTGGTTTCGCTGGACCCGGGGGTGATCGAGGTGGCGGGGCCGGTGAACGCGATGGACACGGAGGACGGGGCAAGCTACGCGGTGAAGCTGCGCGCCGTGGCCGCGGGGAAGGCGACGGTGGAGTTCCGGCAGGGGGATGTGGCGGTGGACTCCGTCGAGTTCACGGTGAAGCCGGTGGGGAGTTTCGACTGGCGGATCTACGATCCGGCGCGGCAGGACCGGCGCGACGAGGACGTGCTCACGGTGCGGCTGGCGGAATCGATGGAGATCGAGATCCTGTTCTTCGACGAGGCGGGGGAGCGGATCGCGGGAGCGGGGGCGTTCCGGATGGAGTTCGGCGAATCGAAGATCCTCTCGCAGGTCGAGCCGGACAGGCACGAGTGCTGCGCCTTCCACATGCTGGTGATCGGGAGCCGGGCGCCGGTGGAGGTCAAGGGCGAGGCGTTCGGGCGGACCGAGCTGGTGGTGAACGGCGTGGCGGGAAGTGCCGCGCGGCGGGTCATCACGGTGAAGGTGGGGTTCTGACAGTCACCCATGATCGGGGATCACCCTCGGGGATGAAAATGGAGTGAGGCAGGCACGAGGCAACGGGGGGCCGTTTTCCGACAGCGCTCGCGGAACGACTGAGGAGGAGGAGAAGGAGGAGGCGCAGGAGGAGGTCGTCCCACCGAGGCCGTTCCTCCTCCTGCTCCTTCTCCTCCTCCTTCTCCTGGGCCGTTTCAGAACAACCGACTATTCTCAAGGTGGCATGAGAAAAAACCGATCCACGGTGCGGTCGGACCTCGCTCGTTTCGCGATGGCGCTGGCCGTTCTCTCGGGCGTCGCGGCGGCGCAGGAGCCGCTGGAGATCTCGCAGGACATCTCCCTCGATCCCGCGAAAACGTACGGGCCGATCGTCGTCAGGGCCTCGGGGATCACGATCGACGGTCGCGGCGCGTGGATCGTGGGCGCGAAGGCCGGAAACCCGAAGGACTTCAAGGGAACCGGGATCGCCGCGGCGGGCGTCTCGAAGGTCGCGCTGAAGAACGTGAACGTGAAGGGATTCGAGACGGGACTGCGCGTCGAAGACGCGGAGGGGTGGACCGTCGAGGGGTGCAATTTCTCCGGCAACTTCCACGACCCGGCGTTCGGATGGGGCGAAAACGGGAGGCGCGGCGGGATCGTACTCACGCGGGTGCGGGGAAGCGCCTTCCGGAGGAACCGCGCGAACGACGTGTGGGACGGGTGCAGCCTGGAGGAGTGCGACGGGAACGCGCTGGAGGAGAACGACTTCTCGCACTGCTCGAACACGTGTCTCAAGCTGTGGACGAGCTGCCGGAATACGGTGGTGAAAAACGTGCTGTCGCACGGGATCCGCATCGACCCCGGCGAGGTGCACGCGCGCGATTCCACGAGCGTGCTGATCGAGAGCGGCTCGAACGACAACCTGTTCCGCGGCAACGACTGCACGCACGGGGGCGACGGGATCTTCGTGCGCGTACTGAACGGCTGGTGCTCCACGGGGAATCTTTTCGAGGAAAACGACGCCTCGTACGCCAACAACAATGCGGTCGAGTGCTGGGCGCCGCGCAACCGCTGGGTGCGGAACAAGGCGAACCACTCCTCGTACGGGTTCTGGATGGGAGGATCGGACCAGACGGTGCTGATCGAGAACGAGGCAGCGCACAACGGGGACCCGAAGGGGAACCACAATTCGCCGCACCTGCCCGAGGGCGGGCATGCGGGGATCGTGTTCATGTTCGGGCCGGGGAGCCACGTGCTGCTGCGCGGCAACCGGTGCCACCACAACAACGGCGCGGGGATCGCGCTCATCGGGGACCAGGAGAGCGCGGGAAAGAAGTGGAAGATCCGCCACTGGGTCGTGGAGCAGAACGAGCTGTCGGACAACCGCTGGGACATCTACGCGCAGCACGCCGACGGGGTGCGCCTCTCCGCGAATCTCTGCCGCAGCGCGAAGCCGCTCGAAGACGCCGGAGGCGTGACCAACCTCTTCCAACCCCGTCCCGACGCCGCGGTGAAACTGCCGCCGGTCGCGAAGCTCTCCGCGCCGGCGACGGTTCAGGCCGGTCAGCCCGCCGTGCTGGACGCTCTGGCGAGCGCCGACCCGGAGGGGAGGAAGCTGAATTTCCGCTGGGATCTCGGGGACGGGACGGTCGCGGTCGAGGGAAAGGTGACGCACACCTGGAAGTCGCCGGGGTTCTACCGTGTCGGGCTCACAGTGGACAACGGCCCGCTGGCCGATCTGGCGTGGCTCGACGCCTGCGTGGTCGAAGACGTCGACGAGCTCGGCACGGAGGGCGGGGCCGCCCGCTGGGGGTTCGTCTGCCAGACGAACAACTCCAGGATCGAATTCGCCGACGACGCGGAGATGCGGATTTCCGGAAAGACATCGCTGCGCGCGCGGATCGATCCCTACGGAGGGGCCCGCGTGGCGCCGCTGTATCCGGCGTCGAAGGACGCAAAGTGGCCGCTCAAAGGCAGGAAGGAACTCGTTTTCTGGGCGAAGTATCTCAACGGCGACGTCACCGGATGGCAGGACGGGAACCCGGTCGTGACCCTTCACGAAACCGAGGACCGCTTCATCCGATTCGTCCCCGCCCGGGACTGGTTCCGCGAACCGAAATACAACGAGGGCCGGGATGGCTGGAACTACTACGCCATCCCGCTGGCCGGGGACGAGGCATTCCGGCGCGAGGGAGCGAAGGACCTGAAGGCCGTGAACTGGATCTCGATCGGCGTGGATTCCTGGGGAGCCCCTCCGTTGAGGATCTGGATCGACGGGCTCGCCCTCAAGTAGGGTAGAATCCCCGCCGTTCCAACGAAGTCTGGAGGACTGGTCTTGCCCATTGCCGGCTCCCCGGGCGCGTCGCCCGGGTCATCGCGCGAAGTCATCGTGGTCCACGAGGACGAATCTGTGCTCGCGGTCCTGACTGCGGAACTGCGCGAAGCGGGGTTCGTGCCGCACCCGAGGACTTCGGTGGAGGCGGCGTTCGAAACCCTGCTCGATCCCCGCCCCTGGTGGGCGATGGTGATCGACCACGGATTCCGCGGCCCCGAGGCGACCGGGTTTCTCGACCGCCTCAAGGCCGAACCGCGCGCGGTTCCCGTCGTCCTCTCCGCCTGGGACGAAAACGTCGCCCGCGCCCCGCGCGTCGCCTCCTACCCCTGGATCCGGGTCCTCAAGCAGCCCTTCCACCCCCGCGCCATCCTCGCCGCACTCAACTCGGCGCCGCCGCCGCCCTCGGGGGCCGACCGGCAGCGGGCCACGACCAAGTCCCTGATCATCCACCAGCCGGCCGGGATCCTGAAACCGTTCGTGAAGCAGGAACGAAGCGCGATCCTGCCGGGCGCCGCGCGGGAACCGGCGCCCGCGGCGCCGCCCGTGCGGGACGCGAAAACGGCCCACGAAATGGAACGCGCCCGGGAAATCCAGGGGCGCCTCCTTCCGTCCTCGCTTCCGCAGCCGGAGGGATTCGAAATTGCGGGGCTTTATCTCCCCGCCGAGGACGTGGGCGGCGACTACTACGACGTCATCACGCTTCCCGACGGCCGCATCGCCATGCTCGTGGCCGACGTTTCGGGGAAGGGGATTTCCGCGGCGATGGTGATGGTGATGGCGCGCACGGTCTTTCACTCCGTCGCGCCCGGGTGCACGACCGCGCGGCAGCTGGTCCTCGCCGCGGCGGACCGCATCGCCCGCGACCTGCCCGGCGGGATTTTCATCTCCCTCGTCGCCGCGGTCCTGAAACCTTCGAGCGGGGAGATCTCGATCGTCAACTGCGGCCACATGCCGCCGCTGCACTGGTCTCTGATCGACGGAAAGCCGTTTGTCATGACCCTCGACGTCTCGGGAGGAGCGATCGGCCTCGTGAAAGGCGCGATCTTCGAACGGACGCTCCGCGACGCCACCCTGGTCCTCGGTCCCGGCGAACAACTCGTGTTCTACACGGACGGCGTGAACGAGGCCATGGACGAGAAGAACGAGGAATACGGGGACAAAAAGCTCCACAAGATGCTGAAGACCAACGGTGAAGCGCCGGCGGCGGACCTCGTCCAGTCGATCGTCGACTCCGTGCTGTACCACCGCGGGGACGCTCCGGCGAGCGACGACATCACCGTGCTCGCCGTGCGGAGAAAGTAGGACGGCGCGAGGGCACACCGTTGCTGCCGCTCCGCGGGATGCACCGGATTCCGTGTAGAATGCCCGCCGAATCGGCCGCGCGTCCGCCAAGGCCCCCGGCCCCGACCCCATCGGAGATTCCGCCGTTTGGCCGACCTCATGCCCCTCGCCGTTGACTTCGTCCGGTCCTTCAACAAGGCCGTGCGATCGTTCCGCATGTACTCGCCCACGCACCCCCAGGTCCAGACCGACCTCAAGGACGCTTTCTCCTGGCTTGAAAAAATGACCGCCGCCGAACCGTCGGTCGCCCTCGGCGCGCGCGAAGGCGTCATGATCGTCCAGGGCCGCCCCGTCCGCGAAATGACCACCTCCCTCAAGGCCTTCATCGACAGCCTCTCCTCCCGCGGCCTCACCAGCTTCTCCATTCAGCGCGGCGCTACCCTCGCCGAGTTCAGCGGCCTCGTCGATATCCTCGTCAAGAAACCCGAAGTCGTCATGGACGGCGACAGCATCAAGGCCGAACTCCTCAAACCCCTCCATCATTTCCGCGTGAACGAACTCCGCTTCGTCGCACTCGAGGATGGAGTTTCTGAGGAAGCGGTCTCCGCGCTTTCGGCCGGGGGGGCGCAGCAGCAGGAGCTGATGCAGCTCATCTCGGCGTTCGTGGGCGGAGAGCAGGTGACGGTGGGGGGGCCGGGCGGGGA
>JACPRD010000133.1 GCA_016190145.1 Planctomycetota bacterium
GCGCGCGCGGCGGCAGCTGTTCCTGTGCTACCCGGTGATGGCGCGGGAGGGGGCGTTCGCGGGGGTGATGCAGCGGCTGAGCCGGTTCGTGGCGGAGCTGCCGGAACGGCTGTACACGGCGGTGACGGTGCGGCGGAAAGGGTGGGCGGACGCGGATTCGGCGGACAGGTGGATGGACGGCGATTCGCCGTGGGACGAGTAGGGGAACGACGGCTCCTCGTTTCTCGTTCATCGTTGCTCGTTCCACGCGGGGGCGGCGGTATAGAATCGCCGGCAGGATTCCAGGGAGGCGGCGATGAGATACCTGTGGTTCGTGGCGGCGGTCGCGCTCGCGGCGGGGATCGGGGCGGAGGACGACAAGAAGGGTCCGTCGGAGAAAGTGCGCGCGTTTCTCGGCGGGGAGCGCGTGGTCGGCATCATTGCGGGCGCGACGCGCGTCGAGGTGTTCCGCGTCTTTCCGGAGAAGCCGAACGAGCCGATGGGCAAGGAGTGCGGCGGCTACCCGGTGATTTCGACGGGGAAGGAGCGCGACCGGGAATTCGCGGGGAAGGTCGCCGCGATCCTGCTGGACGAAAAGACGTACGACTTCGAGAAGGCCAAGAAGTGCAAGTTCGAGCCGGGCGTCGGCTTCCGCCTCTGGCGCGAGAAGGACTGGGTCGACGTGACCCTCTGCTTTCACTGCGACGAGCTGGAGATTTCCTCTAAGAAGCCCGACGAAAAGGAGCTCCGGACCTCGCACGAGGACTTCGACGCCGCCCGGGCGGCGCTCGTGAAGCTGGTCAAGGAGGCGTTTCCGGACGACAAGGAGATTCAGGCGCTGGAGGACAAGCGCGGGAAATGATTTGCGCTCCGTCCGGCTCTCCCGTAAATTCGGAAAGGTTCAGGCGCGACAAGCGTGACGACACCCGACCTCACATAGGGACGACCCCCCAGCCCCGCGATCGCGGGGCTTTTTTTGGATACGGAGAGAGATGCCGGCCCGGCGCGACATCAGGAAGATCTGCCTGATCGGCAGCGGCCCGATCGTGATCGGGCAGGCGTGCGAGTTCGACTACTCGGGGACGCAGGCCTGCAAGGCGCTGCGCGAAGAGGGGTATTCGGTCGTACTCGTGAATTCGAATCCGGCGACGATCATGACGGATCCCGAAACGGCGGACCGGGTGTACATCGAGCCGGTCACCGTCGAATACGTCGAAAAGGTCCTCGAGCGCGAGAGGCCCGACGCGCTGCTGCCCACCCTCGGCGGCCAGACCGCGCTCAACATCGGCGTGCAGCTCTCGCAGAAGGGAGTTCTCAAGCGGCTCGGCATCGAGATGCTCGGCGCGACCGAGGAAGTCATCCGCAAGGCCGAGGACCGGCGGCTCTTCAAGCAGTGCGTCGACCGCGTCGGCCTCGAGAGCGCGAAGTCGCACGACGTTCACACGCTCGAGGAGGCCAACCGGGCGCTGGAGGACGTCGGTCTCCCCGCGGTCATCCGCCCGAGCTTCACGCTGGGCGGCACCGGCGGCGGCATCGCCTACAACAAGGACGAATTCGAGACGATCGTGCGGCGCGGGCTGGCGCTGTCGATGATCGGGGAAGTGCTGGTCGAGGAGAGCGTGTACGGCTGGAAGGAATTCGAGCTCGAGGTGATGCGCGACCGGGCGGGAAACAGCGTGATCGTGTGCTCGATCGAAAATTTCGACCCGATGGGCGTGCACACGGGCGATTCGATCACGGTCGCGCCGATCCAGACGCTGACGGACGTCGAGTACCAGCGCATGCGCGACGCGGCGATCCGCCTCATGCACGAGATCGGCGTCGAGACGGGCGGCTCCAACATCCAGTTCGCGACGGACCCGAAGTCGGACCGCATGGTCGGGATCGAGATGAACCCCCGCGTGAGCCGCAGCTCGGCGCTGGCCTCGAAAGCGACCGGGTTCCCCATCGCGAAGATCGCCGCCAAGCTCGCCATCGGATACACGCTCGACGAGCTGCCCAACGACATCACCCGGAAGACGCCCGCTTCGTTCGAGCCGGCCATCGACTACTGCGTCGTCAAGACACCCCGGTGGGCCTTCGAGAAGTTCCCCGAGGCCGACGCCACCCTCGGCATCTCGATGAAATCCGTCGGCGAGGCCATGTCCATCGGCCGCACCTTCAAGGAAGCCCTGCAGAAGGCCGTCCGCTCCCTCGAAATCCAGCGGTTCGGACTCGGCGGCGACCGCAAGGACGCCTGGTTCCGCGGTGAACGCCCGAACCCCGAAAGGGTCCGCGAAAAACTCGTCGTCCCCAACGCGGACCGGCTCTTCGCCATCCGCGACGCCATGAAGCTCGGCATGAGCGTCGGCGAGATCCACGACCTGACGAAAATCGACGTCTGGTTCCTCGAGAACGTGAAGGACATCGTGGACGCCGAAGACCGCCTGAGGGGCTACACGGCGGTAGCCGACGTGCCGACCGACGTGCTCCGCGAGGCTAAGCGCCTCGGTTTCAGCGACGTCCAGCTCGCGGGCATGTGGAGGCTGACTCCGCAGGCCCTCCGCGAGGAACGCAAGAAACGCAACGTCATCCCGACCTACGGCCTCGTCGACACCTGCGCGGCCGAATTCGAGGCCGCCACCCCGTACTACTACTCGACCTACGAGACGGTGGACGAAGCGGCGGTGTCGGACCGGAAGCGGATCATGATCCTCGGCGGCGGGCCGAACCGCATCGGGCAGGGGATCGAGTTCGACTACTGCTGCGTCCACGCCGCCTTCGCGCTGCGCGAGCTCGGGTACGAGACCATAATGGTCAACTCGAACCCCGAGACCGTCTCCACCGACTACGACACCAGCGACCGGCTGTTCTTCGAGCCGCTGACGGAAGAGGACGTCCTCAATATCTGCGACCGCGTGAATCCCGACGGCGTCATCGTGCAGTTCGGCGGCCAGACGCCGCTCAACCTCGCGACGGCCCTCAAGCGCGCCGGCGTCCCGATCATCGGAACGTCCCCGGACTCCATCGATCGCGCCGAGGACCGCAAGCTCTTCAACGCGATGGTCTCCAAGCTCGGTCTCACCCAGCCCCCCGGCGGCACCTCCCTCGACCTCGAGGGCGCCCGCAAGGTCGCCCACGAGCTCGGCTACCCCGTCATCGTCCGCCCGTCCTTCGTCCTCGGGGGCCGGGCCATGAAGATCGTCTACGACGACGACGAACTCGAGCAATTCACGGGGCACGCCATCGCCGCCTCGCCCGACCACCCGATCCTCATCGACAAGTTCATCGAGGAAGCGATCGAAGTCGACGTCGACGCGATCGCCGACGGGAAGGACGTCGTCATCGGCGGCCTCCTCGAGCACATCGAAATGGCCGGCGTCCACAGCGGCGACGCCACCATGACCCTGCCTCCCTACTCACTCTCCGACTCCCAGGTCGACCGCATCCGCCAGATCACCCGCCGCCTCGCTCTCGAACTCGACGTCCGCGGACTCATGAACGTCCAGTTCGCCGTGAAAAACGACGTCGTCTACATCCTCGAGGTCAACCCCCGCGCCTCGCGCACGGTTCCGTTCGTCTCGAAAGCCGTCGGCGTCCCGCTCGCCAAGCTCGCCGCGAAGATCATGGTCGGCCATACCCTCAAAGACCTCGGGTTCACCGCCGAAATCACCCCCGACCACTTTTCCGTCAAGGAGTCCGTCTTCCCCTTCAGCCGCTTCGCCGGAGTCGACATCATCCTCGGCCCCGAGATGAAATCCACCGGCGAAGTCATGGGCATGGACCGCGACCTCGGCCTCGCCTACATGAAGGCCCAGACCGCCGCCTCTCATTTCCTCCCGGCCAGCGGCAAGGTCTTCCTGAGCGTCAAGGACTCCGACAAGCGCGACGTCATTTTCATCGCCCAGCGCCTCGAGGCGCTCGGCTTCGAGCTTCTCGCCACCAGCGGCACCGCGCAGGTCCTGGAGCGCAACGGCGTGCGCGTGAAGACGGTGCCGAAGCTCAAGGAAGGCCGCCCGAACCCGCTCGACCTCATCATCAACGGGGAACTGGCGCTCATCATCAACACGCCTTCGGGGAAGGGGCCTAAAACGGACGAGGCGAAGATCCGCGCGGCGGCGGTGGCGCACGGCGTCACCGTGATCACGACGATCCAGGGCGCGGCGATGGCGGCCAACGGGATCGGGGCGCTGAAGAGGCGGGCGCCGGAGGTGAAGTCGATCCAGGACTACCACAAGGGGATGTCGAAGGTTCCGAAGGTTGCCAGGTCCTGAACAGGAGGTCCTCGCATGGCCCGCGTCAAGTACCTGACGAAAGACACCGCGACCGGCAAGGCGCAGGAGATTCTCGGAAAGATGCCAAAGGTCGCGAACATCTTCGGCGCCATGGCGCACGCGCCCGGCGTGCTCGAGGGCGTCCTCGCCGCCTCCGCCGGGATCCGCACCGGCCTCGACCCGAGATTCCGCGAGCTGGCCTACCTCGGCGCCTCGACGTTCAACGACTGCCATTACTGACTCACGCACCACAAGGCCTTCGGGGCGAAGGCCGGGCTGACCGAGGCGCAGATCTCCGGAATCCGCAACTGGCGCGCGTCGAAGGACTTCAGCGATCAGGAGCGCGCGATCCTCGAATTCACCGAGGAGCTGACGAAGACCGCGAAGGCGTCGGAAACGACGGCGAGCAAAGTGGCGTTCCTCGGCGACGAGGCGCTCGTCGTCCTCGTCTCCACCGTCGCCCTCGCGAATTTCACCAACCGCTTCAACGAGGGCCTCGCCGTCGAGCTTGAGAAATAGATGAAGGCGCTGATCACCGGCGGCGCAGGCTTCATCGGGAGCCACCTCGCGGAATTCCTCCTCTCCCGCGGCGACGCCGTAGACGTCATCGACGACCTCTCCACCGGCGCCATGGCCAACATCGAGCACCTGAAACCCAGCCCGCGCTTCCGCTACGCCGTCGACACGATCTTCAACGAACCTCTCCTTTCGGAGCGCGTGGACAATGCCGATGTCGTGTTCCACCTCGCGGCGGCCGTCGGCGTGCGCCTGATCGTCGAAAAACCGACGCGCACCATCGAGACCAACATCGGCGGGACGGAGCGCGTGCTCAAGGCCGCGTCCAAGAAAGGGAAGCGGGTCTTCATCGCCTCCACTTCGGAGGTCTACGGCAAGGGCGCGCGCGTGCCATTCCGCGAGGACGACGACCTCGTGTTCGGCCCGACCACAAAGTCGCGCTGGTCGTACGCCGCTTCCAAGGCCGTCGATGAGTTCCTCGCCCTCGCCTACCACAAGGAACAGGGCCTGCCCGTGGTGATCGGGCGCCTGTTCAACACCGTGGGCCCGCGCCAGACGGGGCGCTACGGGATGGTCATCCCGCGGTTCGTCGAGCAGGCGCTGGCGGGCGGACCCATCACGGTCTATGGCGACGGAAAGCAGTCGCGCTGCTTCGGCTGGGTGGGGGACGTGGTGAAGGGGATCGTCGGGCTGGCGGAATGCGCGAAGGCCGCGGGCGGCGTCTACAACCTCGGCGCGCGCGAGGAAATCACGATCAACGCGCTCGCGAAAAAGGTGGCCGGGAAAGTGGGCGGTCGCATCTCCATCCGGCGCATTCCGTACCACAAGGCCTACGAGGAAGGGTTCGAGGACATGCGCCGCCGGGTCCCGGCGCTCGACAAGGCCCGGAAGGCCATCGGCTACCGCCCGACGGTCGGGATCGAGGAGATCCTGGACCGGGTGATCGCCTTCATGAAGGGCTCCGGGAGTCCTCGGAGTTTGTGAAAAAATCGGCCTGGGATGCTCCGTCGGCCGGCAGGGAGACCCACGGTCGGCAGAACTGGACGAGCCGGCCGACTCCGCCCCCCAGTCCGATTTTTTCACAAACTCTGGGGGGCAAAGCACTTCCTGAGCTCGACTTTTGCCCTTTTTTGAGGGGTGTCATGCCGCTGCCGCCATTGCGGAGAGCAGGGTTTCGCGTATGTTTCGCGGGAGATTTTTGAACGAGGCACCTTTGGTAGGGGTGTTGAGAATCCA
>JACPRD010000137.1 GCA_016190145.1 Planctomycetota bacterium
GCCCCCGCCTGGGCCCCCACCCGCATCTCCATCGCCGTCGCGAAACGGCCCCTCAACGAACACCTGAAACTCCTCGACGCCCAGTCCCCCTTCAAACGCCCCGATCAGAAGACGGTGGGCGGCTACCAGTGCTTCTTCACCATGAGCCTCGACGAGGAACGCCCCCTCGAATGGGGCTCCTCGGGTACGTTCTGGGAAGCGCTTCTCGATCTCTGCGCCCGGGCGGGCATGCGCATCGACAACATCGGCGAAACGATCTGGCTCAGCCCGGGGCGGCAGAAGTGGCAGGCGCTGACGGCGTCGGGCCCGGCGCTGTTCGCGCTTCAAGACGTGAAATCCGGGGACGGCAGCATGAGCTTCCGCCTCGCGGTCGCGATCGAACCGCACCTGGCGCCGGAGCAGATGTCGGCGCCGCTCGTGAAATGCGGGGGGCGCGGGCTGAAGGCGAAGGGGATGATGGGCGGATTCAAGGTCTGGGGCTGGGACTACGAGGTGCCGGAGTCGAACACGGGCCCGCTGGAGGCGGCGTTCGAATTCGACCGCGTGGTGGAGACGGCGGAGCTGGTCCTCGATCCCGTCGCGGCGTCCTCGGCGGCGGGTCCGGGCGGCAAGGGGAAGGTGTCGATCCGGGAGATCACGAACGGCCCGATCGAGAACTGGGAGGGAAAGAAGTCCGACGGTTGCCGGATCGTGGCTGACGAGTCGGGCCTGGAGTCGAAGTCGCGCTGGCTCCGCCTGCCCGACGGAACGAAGAAGTCGCCGACGATGTGGCAGTCCATGGGGTTTGGCGGGAAGCGCGAGTGCACGGCCGAATTCGACATCGCGCTTCCGCAGGGCGCCCGTTACGTCGTGGAGCTGGTGACGCGCACGGAGAAGGTGAAGTTCGACGGGCGGATCGAGAAGCTGGACTGGGGGCTCTGGACGAAGGATCTCGCGGCGGTGCAGGGCAGGATCGCGTGGCCGAAGGCGCCGGAGGGAGAAACGGAGGTGCGCTGCGGGATCGCGCGTCTCGACGGGGCGCAGGCGTCGGCGGTGGCGCGGCGGTTCGACCTGGGGAAGCTGATGAAGGGCGGCGAGGAGGCGGCGGGGGAGCGGTGGCTGGCGCTCGACGGGCCGCTGACGCTGGGAGCGAAGGAAGACGACAAGTTTCCGTCCTTCCGGGCGGAGATCCTGGAGGAAGGCGAGTGGGTCGTCTGGGTGCGCGTGGGCAGCTGGATCGACGCATTCGTGTTCAAGACGCTTCCCGCCGGTCTCCGACACGACGTGGCGATCGATCCCTGGCGCGCGGCCTCGGTGACGGGGCGTGCGGCGGCCGGTGCGCTTGTGAGGCTGGTTCCGGCCGACCGCGACGGAAAGGCCTGGCCGCTTCCCAGCGAGGCGCTGGGCGATCTCGGGCGGATCCCGGTGGCGGCCGACGGTGCGTTCCGGGTAGATGGTCTCAGGCCGGGGAAGTACGTATACGAGTTTGCGGGGACCTCGACTCCGGTCGAGCTGAAGGTGGGAGCGAACGAGGTGAAGTAATCGTTATTTGTAAGTTGACACCGGGAATATTATCCGGTATGTTAGGTGTATGTTGGGGGTGCAACTTCAAAGAGAAAACAGCAACTTCAAGGAGGATGGCGATGGAGCGGAGGGTGCGGCCGTTCGACATTTACGAGAGGACGTTCGAGTTCGCCATCCGGGTTCTGGAGGTCACGGCGGCTCTGCCCGCGGTCCCGGAGGCGCAGATTGCGCGCACCCAGCTGGCGCGGTGCGGTTCTTCAGTGGGTGCTAACACGGACGAGTCGGGGGGAGCGCTCACCCCGAAGGAGCGGCGCAAATACCTTGTGATCGCCCGAAGGGAAGCCCGGGAATCCCGTTTCTGGCTGCGCATCGTCCACCGCCTCTGGGGCCACTCCATCGACGTCGCCCCCGACATCCAGGAAGCCACCGAACTGCGCAACATCCTCTCCGCCCTGATCCGGAAACTGGAAGCCGCCTGACCCCTTGCCCTTTGAAGTTGCCCCCTTGAAGTTACTTGCCGTTTGAAGTTGCGCCCTTTGAAGTTAAGCCCGGGCCCCCGCCGAGCGAGCCCGGGCCGCCGTCCACCTCACTTGGCCTCCGCCGACGCCAGCCGATAGTACGTCTTCGGCTCCGTGAAATAAGTGATCGTGAAGTCTCCCAGAATCGGCGACATGTTCACCGGCACGAGAGACGCCACCTCGAACCACGCCAGGTAAAACAACTCCGTTCCCGGCGCGATCCGCGCCTTCACCGGCAGCCCCGCGCACCCGTCGTACCCGTACGCGTCGAGATAGCTCCCCGACGACTTCATGCGGATCGCCGGCGTGATGTGCCCGAAAGAGGTCGGCTTCGGCCCGCCGCCGCCCGTGCCGTCGTGCCCGTACAGGTGCTCGTGGAACGGATGGTAGTGCGTGCACGACACCGTGCCGATCGTCACGTCCTTCCCCGAGGCGACCAGATCCTCCAGGAACTTCAGCCGCTTCTTGTAGACCCCCGCCTTCTCCCCCAGGTACCCGACGCCGCTCTTGTACGAGGCGGCGTTGTAATAGGAGGTGCTGTGGTAGCGGTTGCGCGGCGTGAACGAAGCGTCGTGGCTGCGCCAGTGGTGGATCACCAGGTTGTCCAGCGTCCCCATGGTCGAAGGCTGGCTCATGCCGAAGCCCGGCGTCTTCTGGAGCTTGCTCAGGATCTCCATGCGCGGCCCGACGCCCCAGTCGTTGTTCGGCATCACCGCGATGAAGGCCGTCGGCAGCGACATCGCCTTCGCGTCGTAAACCTTCTTCCCCACCACCGTGCTGACGTCGACCCCGCTTCCCAGGAACCCGGAAGCCGGAACGCCGTCGACGTAGAGCATCGCGTTGTGAGGCACCGTCACCGTCGAGCCGTCGGCCAGCGTCTTCAGATGGGACTTCGCGATCGAGATCTCGATGTGATGCCACGTGTGCGCGCGCCACTGGTGGTCGGCATAGATGATGTAATGCTGTCCGGCCTGGAAGAGATCGTAGTAGACGCGCGGGCCCTGCACGTAGAGCCACTGCTCGTAATTCGTGCCGTGCGTCGCGGCGCCCAGGCCCCACAGGTGCATCCGCCCGCACGGACCCGCGTCCCACGTCGCCGCCAGCGCCGTGCGCGGAAGTCCCTTCGCCCACTCCCAGTGGTCCACCTCGGGCTTGTACATGAACTCCACCGTGAAGTCGCCTGTCGGCAGCTCATCGCCCCAGATGGTGTGGAAGCGGCGGCGCTTGAGGTAGTTCACGTAGAGCCCGAACGGCTGGATGTCGGCTCCGCCCTCGAACAGGCCGGTGCGGATGGTGTTGAGGCCGCCCGCGGGGTTGACCTGGAACGCCTGCTTGGGCGAGAACCCGCCCGCCGACCGGTAGTCGTCGTCGGACGTGAGCGAATTGGCCGGGTAGTTCCTCGTCAGTACGCCCTCGCAGTTTGGCGAATCGTACTCGTACTCCGGATTCGTCGGGCGCGGCGACAGGTGCGACTGCGGATTCGTGCCGGAGTTCGCGTGCGACTGCGAGGGCCGCAGCGTTCCCTCGTTGAACCCCCACACGCCGGAGATCTTGCAGTCCTCCCCGCTGTTCGCCCAGTCCACCTGCGTCCACGGCGCCGTCGCGGGCTGGCCGACGTTCGGCTTGCGGCACATCTTTGAAGCGGAGGCGTTGAAGTCGGCGGGCGTCACGCCGGCCGTGACCTTCGCCGAGCCGTTCAGGATCAGGTACCCGTCGTAGTCGGCAGCCCACGTCACGTTGTTCGTCGCCGACTTGTACCGCATCGGGTCGAGCTTCGGATTGTTGTACGGATACTCCGGCATCGACACCACCGGCGGGTAGCCGTTCGACATCAGGCTCCCCTCGCTCTCCTTCGGATCGTCGTTGTCCCAGTTCCGGTCCCTCTCGAACTGCTCCTGCGTCGTGTACCTCAGCACGTCGTAGAGCTTCATCACCGTCTCGATCCGCTCCTCCGCCATGATCCTCCCCGAGCTGTACACGCGGCCGAGCGCCTCGATCTCGAACAGCCCCATCGAGGAGAAGCACAGCTCCGTCGACTTCACCGTGATGTCCGACTTGTCGAGCCTCACGAAGTCCACCGAGTTACGCACCGGGTTGGAGTCGATCATCAGCAGGTCCGGATTCAGCTTGCGGATGTCCGTGTTCGGGTTGCAGTTGGCGTGGATGAGCGCGATCTTGAACCGGTCGAGCCCGGGAATCGTGTCGAGCACCTCGTTCTTCACGTGCATCCAGTCGTTGTAGCTCCACGCGCCCGCCGGGCTCCCGAACGTGAACCGGCTGGTCAGGATGTGGTCCGCGGCGACCTCCGCCTCCGCCTTCGTGATCGACACGCCGCGAGTCACCAGCTTCCCCGTCGCATGGTCGTAGTCCACAAACGTCGCCTTAAGCCCCCAGAGGAGCGCCACCAGCACTTCGCGCGTCGCCGTGTTGACGTTGACCGGCGCCCGCGGCTGCACCCACATGTTCGTGCCGCCGAACTTCGCCGGCACCGTCGCAGACCCGCTTCCCGTCACGAACTGCACCAGCCCGCCCCCCTGGTCGATCGGCGACATCGAGACGCCGGGGAGGGTGGTGACGGGGAGGAAGCGTGTGGCGGGGAGTGTCGGGTAGGAGCCGGGGAGGCGGGCGCTGACATTGAAGAGCGGGGCCGCGGCGAAGGGGCTGAGTTCGAGGGCGGCCGTGGTCGTCGCGGCCGGATCGGCGGCCGCGAGGCGCGTCTCCCCGGCATCCCCGCCCAGCGCGACGGCGGGTTTCGTGCCGAAGTGCATGGTATTGAGATCGACCCAGGCGTGGCAGGTGATGAAGTTACGGGCGGCGGCGAAGCGCTTGCGTCCTTCGTCGGGGCCGAGGACCTTGACGAAGACTTCGTCGAGGACTTCGGATTTATTATTGAAGGGTTTTCCGCGGGTCTTGGCGGCCTTGACGGTTTCGACGCCGAGGTCGAACCCGCCGGCGTCGATGCCGAGGATGGAGCCGAGGTTGGTGAGGAGGCGCTTGATTTCGGGGTTCTGGTCGTTGACGTAGAGCATGCCCTGGCAGTCGAGGACCTTGAGGAAGACCAGGTCGCCGTCGATCTCGTAGGTGCCGGGGAGGGAGCCGGAGGTCGCGGGGTTGGCGGCGTCGGCGTAGGAGATGCCGGTCACGGGACCGCCGGCGAGGCCGGCGTCGGCGGCGGCCTCGAGCGTCCGGGGCGGGGCGCCGTACGCGCGCGACGGCGTGTAGCCGCCCATGGCGGCGATGGCGCCGGGGGTATAGCTCAGCGCGCCGACGGGCCCGTTGAGCATTTCGCGGTAGTACCAGTCGTCGCGCGGGTCGTCCCACGCCTGCTGCATGGCGGTTCCGCGCAGGGTGGCGAGGGCGCGCTCGATGCCCGACTGAGCGAGGAGGCGCGCGCGGACCTTGTCGACGTAGCTGTTGGACACGGCGCGTTCGACGCGCGAGAGGGTGGCGAACGTGGCCGCGAGGAGGCCCAGGACGCCGAGGACGCCGAGGGCGACGAGGAGGACGAAACCGCGACGGCTGGACCGGTTGATGGAGAGCATGCCGGAGCTCCGAAATGAAAACATCGGGAGGTTCCGGGCGCCGCCCGCCACAGACGATCGCCCCCAGGTTGTCAGATCGTGCGGAAGATCAGACAGCAATCGGCGGGCCGGAAGCGTTTTGACGCACTGCGCTAAGTCCGCTCCGGGAGGCGGCTTGCGACTTTCGTCTTCCGTGCAATTGGACACGGAAGACCCGATTTGTTACCCCCCGCGCCGTTGTTACAGCGCCGGAACACCAGGCTTCCAATCCAGGTCCACCATTGCCGTTTGAAATTGTCCCGTTGAAGTTGCCCTACGAAGTCGCCCTCCTCATTTCGGGATCTCCTTCCCCTCGTACCAGTTCCACCCCATGTCGAGCCCCCTTCCGTAGAGCAACTGCATCCAGGACGACATCGGCCATGTCTCCATCAGCTTCCGCGCGTATTTCGTCGCATCCTCGCGCAGGTCCTGCCCCCACGCCGACCACACCTGAAGGTACAGACCCTCCGCCATCGGACTCTCGAAATCCTTGATCTCCTCCTCCTCCACGAACATCGCCATCGCTTCCCCGAGCAGTTTGTCCGCACCCTTGAAGTCCTTCGTGGCCACGAGGACCGAGGCCTGCCCGATCATCCCCTGCGCCTGGATCTTCTTGTCCTCTCCCTTCGCCGCGGCCTCGAAGTCCCGCCGCGCTCCCTCGTAGTCGGCCTTCCGCATCCGGGCCCGCCCGACCTTCAGCCGGAACACCGCGTCGCCGCCTTCCTTCGCGGCCCGCTCCTCGAGCTTCTTCTGCGATTCCTGCCGGTCGATGTCTTCGAGCAGTCGCTGAAACTGCTTCGGCGTGATCTCGCCCTTCGTCACGTCCACGATGGCGCCGTCGTCCGGCTCCACCAGGATCACCGCCGGCGCCTCCGTCACCCCCGCGTCGGCCACCTTCTTCTTCGCCTGATCATCCTTCGCCAGGTCCTCCAGCGTGCCCTTCAGGCAGCCATAGTCCTGCTTCAGTCGGTCGGAGATTTCCGGCCGGGACAGAACGCTTATCTCGGTGCGCTCCGAGGCCGGCGTCGCAGCCGTCACCAGGATCAGCGCATAGCCGTTCTTCGCCGAGGCCGCCTGGCGCGCCTCGCCCAGCGTCTTCTTCCAGCCGATCGGGTCGACATCGCCTTCGTCCACCGGCGGCTCCGCGGGCGGCGCTTCCTCCGCCAGAACTCCCAGCCCCGCCGGCAACAGGACCACCGCAAACAGCACTTTGTTCAACTTCACGCTCGAACCTCCGATATCCCCCTTGAGGCCGGGACTCCCCAGTCTACAGGCGCCCGGGCCAAAAAAGAATCCCGGGCCGAATTCGGCCCGGGATCCGTGAGGCTCATGCTTCCTTACTTGGCTTCCGAGGACGACAGGCGGAAGTACGTCTTGGGCTCCGTGAAGTAGGTGAGGGAGATGTCCCCCAGGATCGGCGACATGGTCACCGGCACGAGGGAGGCGATCTCGAACCAGCCGAGGTAGTACAGCTCGGAACCCGCGGGAGCCTTGGCCTTGATCGGGAGGCCCGCGCAGCCGTCATAGTAGTAGTTGTCGATGTAACTCCCGCCCGTCTTGATGCGGAGGGCCGGGGTGATGTGCCCGAACGAGGTCGGAGGAGGTCCGCCCGCGCCGATCCCGTCGTGCCCGTACAGGTGCACGTGGAACGGATGGTAGTGCGTGCAGGACAGCGTCCCGATCGTGACGTCCTTGCCCGTCGCCGCGACGCCCTCGAGGAACGTCAGGCGCTTCTTGTAGACGCCCGCCTTCTCCAGCTTGTACCCGACGCCGCTCTTGTACGTCGAGCCGTCGTAGTACGAAACGCTGTGGTACCGGTTGCGAGGCGTGAACGGCGCGTCGTGGCTCCTCCAGTGATGGATCACCAGGTTATCGCCCGTCCCGCAGGTCGAAGACTTGCTCATGCCGTAGCCGGGCGTGTACTGCAGCTTGCTGAGGAACTCCATGCGCGGGCCCGAAGAGACGTTGTTGTTCGGCGTGGCGCTGATCCAGGCCGTCGGAAGCTTCATGGCCTTGGACCCATAAACGCCAACCGTTTCAGGATTCGTGTCCGTCATCCACAAGCCGCCGCCGAGCACGCCCGAAGCGGGGACGCCGTCGACGAAGAGCATGGCGTTGTGGGGCACGGTGATGGTCGTGCCGTCCGACTTCGTGAACCGGTGCTCCTTCTCGATCCCGAACTCGATGTGGTGCCAGGTGTGGGCGCGCCACGCGTGATCCGCGAACATCACGTAGTTGGGGGCGAAACCGTTGTACTTGAGGTCGAAGTACACGCGCGAACCCCAGACATACACCCACATCTGGGCGTTACTTCCGTCGGAGGCGGCGCCGATGCCCCAGAGGTGCATCTTGGCGCACGGTCCCGCGTCCCACGTGAGCGAGGCGGCGGTCTTCGGAAGGCCCTTGGCCCACTCCCAGTGGTCCAGCTCGGGCTTGTACATGAACTCGACCGTGAAACTGCCCGTCGGAAGCTCGTCGGCCCAGTACGTCAGGAACCGGCGGCGCTTCAGATAGTTCACGTACACGCCGAACGGCTGGAGGTCGGCGCCGCCTTCCATGAAGCCGCTTCCCAGGCTCGGCGTCGACGTGATCGTCCGATTGACCGCCGCGCCGGGCGAGATCTGGTAGGGCATCTTGGGAGAGTAGTACGCCGACTTGTAGTCGGTGTCCATCGTGAGCGTGTTCACCGGCGAGTAGCTGTACATCGTGCCGTCACAGTTCGGGCAGGAGTACGAGTACTCGGGGTTGGTCGGATTCGGAGAGAGGTGCTTCTGCGAGTTCGCTACCGTGTTCGCGTGCGACTGCTGGGGGCGAAGGGTCCCCATGTTGAACCCGTTGATGAACGAGATCTTGCAGGCCTCGCCGGAGTTCTTCCAGTAGCACCCGTTCACCGCGGTGTTCGGGGCGATCTGGTCGGGGGGAAGTGCGGAGGCCGCGGTCGAACGGCACTTCGCGCCGCTGTTGAAGTCGCCCGGCGAGGTGCCGGCGACGACCTTGGCGGGCCCGTTCAGGATCAGGTAGCCGTCGTAATCGGCGGCCCAGGAGAAGTCGCCCGTCGTGCTCCGATACGGATTGGCCGGCGCCTTCAGGGTCATCAGCTTCCCGCTGGCGGACATGGTGCCGGCGGCGTACGGATACTCGGGCATCGACACGACCGGCGGGAAGCCGCCCGCGAGCAGCGAGCCCTCGGACTTCGCCGAATCGTCGTTCGTCCAGTTGCGGTCCTTCTCGAACTGCTCCTGGTTCGTGTACCGGAGGACGTCGTACACCTTCACCACCGTCTCGATCTTCTCTTCAGACATGATCCGGCCGCTGTTGTACACGCGGCCGAGCGCTTCGATCTCGTAGAAGCCGCCCGAGCAGAACGTCAGCTCCGTCGACTTCACCGTGATGTCCGACTTGTCGAGCCGCACGAAGTCCTGCGAGTTCACGCGCGGGTTCGAGTCCACGAGGAGCAGGTCCGGGTTGAGCTTCTTGATTTCCGTGTTCGGGTTGCAGTTGGCGTGGATCAGGGCCGTCTGGAAGCGGTCGAGGCCGGGGATGGTGTCGATGACGTCCTGGCGGAAGTGCATCCAGTCGTTGTAGCCCCAGGCGCCCGCGGGGGTGCCGTGGGTATAGCGGCCGTTGACGATGTAGTCCGCGGCGGTTTCGGCCTGGGTCTTGGAGATGCTGACGGCGCGCACCTGAAGTGTGCCCGTCGGGTGGTTGTAGTCCACGAAGGAGGCGGTCAGGCCCCACAGCATGGCCACGAGGACTTCGCGCGACGCGGTGTTGACGTTGATGGGCGCGCGGGGCTGGACCCAGTGGTTCGAGCCGCCGAACTTGCCGGCGACCGTTGCGGCGCCCTGGCCGGTGATGAACTGCGCGAACATGCCGCCCTGATCGATCGGGGCGTTCACGGGCAGGCCGGGGATGGTGGTGACGGGGAGGAAGCGGCTACCGGGGAGGGTCGGGTAGGTCCCGGTCATGCGCGACTGGATATTGAACATGGGGGAGACGGCGTAGGGGGCCGAGGCCGTCGCGAGGGCGCGGCTGGCGTCGGCGGGAGCCGTCGGGACCGTGGCGTCCGCGAGGCGCGTCTCGCCCGTTTCTTCGCCCATCGCCAGCGCGGGCTTGGGCCCGAAGTGCATGGTATTGAGGTCCATCCACGCGTGGCAGGTGATGAAGTCTCTGGCGACGAGGAAGCGCTTGCGTCCCTCGGTTGCGCCGAGCTTGGCGATGAAGACCTGGTCGAGGATTTCGGACTTGTTGTTCCACGGCTTGCCGCGGGTCTTGGCGGCGGAGACGATTTCATCGCCGAGGCTGAACCCGGTGTTGATGTTGAGGATGGTCCCGAGCTGGTTGAGCATGCGCTTGATCTCGGGGTTCTGGTCGTTGACGTAGAGCATCGAGGCGCAGTCGAGGATCTTGAGGGCGTAGACGTCGCCGTTCGGCTCGTAGGTGCCGGGGAAGGTGCCGGAGACGCCGACCACGGAGACATCCGGGAAAGAGATGCCGCCGGGGGTGCCGGTGGTGATGGCGGTGTCGACGACGGTTTCGAGGTTGCGCGGTGCGGTGCCGTAGGCGCGGGTCGGGGTGTAACCGCCGAGGCTCGCGATGACGGCGGGCGTCCAGGTGATGCCGCCGACGGCGCCGTTGAGCATTTCACGGTAGTACCAGTCGTTGCGCGTGTCGTCCCAGGCCTGGATCATGGCGCGCCCGCGGATGGAGGCGATGGCGCGTTCGATCCCCGACTGCGCGAGCATTTTCGCGCGGACCTTGTCGACGTAGCTGCTGGAGACAGCCCGTTCGACGCGGGACAGCGTGGCGAACGTGGCGGCCAGGAGACCGAGCACGCCGAGCACGCCGAGGGCGACGAGCAGCACGAAGCCGCGGTCGCGAGTGGGGTGGCTGACTCTCATCTTGGCTCTCCGAAGGCGTAAAAGGAACCGGATTCAGGTGTCTTTTTTCTCAGGCGGTAACACAGTTTCGACCCGCTACTAGCAAATTCTGGTCCTCAGTCAGTGGCTCTGCTTGCTGCAACTCTCTGTGAATCTTCGGCTTGCAACAATCTGGAATGTGGCACAGGGCGGGCGGTAACACCCAGTGTTACGATTTGGGAAGAAGTTACGGCCGTGTAACGCGCGGACAGGGGTGTACGGAGACGGGAAAACAGCAATTTCAAATTGCAACTTCAAAGCGCAATGAGGACGGCCGGGCTTCGGGGTCCAGCAGCAGTGCGGGACCGGGGCAAGAATGTCAGTAGATCGCGAGTCGCCCTCCGCATGAACAATAACGGGCGCCCATCCCGGAGGACGGACGCCCGCGCGCATCTGCTCTACGACTTACTTCTTCTCCAATTCCGCCTGGATCGCCTTCAGCGGCCCTTCCTCCGTCACTTTCACCTTCGGCTCGAACCGCGCCACCACCTTGCCCTCCCGGCTCACCAGGAACTTCGTGAAGTTCCACTTGATGTCGCCCGAGAAGCCGGCGTTCGTCTTCTCGCCCGTCAGATAACTGTAGAGCGGGTGCATTCCGTCACCCTTCACGACGATCTTCGAGAACATCGGAAACGTCACCCGGTATGTCTTCTCACAGAAGTCCCGGATCTCCTTCTCCGTCCCCGGCTCCTGCCCGCCGAACTCGTTGGCGGGGAAGCCCAGCACCACCAGCCCTTTCTCTGAATTCTCCGCGTACAGCTCCTCCAGGTCCTTGTACTGCGGCGTCAGCCCGCACTTCGACGCGACGTTCACGATCAGCACCACCTTGCCCTTGAACTCCGCGAGCTTCACGTCCTTGCCCTCGATGTCCTTCATCGTGAACCCGAGCACTCCCTCCTCCTCTCCGAGCGTCGCCCCCGGCGCGGACGGCTTGCCGGCCTTCTCCCACCCCTCCAGCCCGATCGGGAACACCCGTACGTTCGTGTATCCGAAGCCGACGGCACGGTCGGCAGCCTTGTGGCAGGAATGTCAGCCTTCGTTCATGCAGTAGAAGACGACCGCCGCCCCCTTGTCCGCGGGCAGGTCCGACGCCTCGTACTTCACCGCGTTCAGCCAGGTCGCCCCCGGCAGGCGCCGCTTCTCGAACACGAACTTCGGATTGTTGTCGATGACCGTCGCCTTCTTCTCCCTGATCAGCGTCTCGAGCTCGTCGATCCCGATGTCGGTCCACCCGCTTTTCCTCTCGTCGCACGCCGCGATCGCGGCGCTGAACAGGAGGAGCGCGGGGAGCCAGGCGGACGTGCGCATAACGGGGGTCTCCTTTAAGAGGAAGGGGGTGACAGGGTGCCAGCAGGCGGTCGCGGATTCAACACGCAAATCCGCGCCGGCATTCCCGATCCACGGAACGAGAAACGAGTCACGAGGAACGAGGAACGCCCTTCTTCGGAGAAATCGGACCAAAACTTCTTTAATTAACGCCATGAATCACTTAGCCTGTCTTTCGACACCCATCCCACGGAGACGACGATGCGCGAGTTCACCCCGCTGACCGACGGCGCCGACTTCAAGGAAGTCCTTTACGACAAGAAGGACGGCGTCGCGACGATCACGATCAACCGCCCCCAGAACCACAACGCCTACTCCACCCGCGCCCTCCGCGAACTCGCCCGCGCGTTCGAGGACGCCGGCTGGGACGACCGCGTGGCCGCCGTCGTCTATACCGGCGCGGGCGAGCGCGCCTTCTGCACCGGCGGCGACGTCAAGGAGTACGCCGAGGTCTACGTGCAGCGCCCCCGCGACTACTGGAAGTACATGAGCTGCTTCCGCGCGTACATCGAGTCCATCATGCACTGCCCCAAGCCCGTCATCGCCCGCATCAACGGCATCGCGGCCGGCGGCGGCAACGAGTCCCAGCTCGCCTGCGACCTCGCCGTCATCGCCGAACACGCCTGGGTCGGACAGGTCGGCACTTCCGTCGGCTCCGTCGCCTGCGGCGGCGCCACCCAGTGGCTCCCCCTCGTCGTCGGCGACCGCCGCGCCCGCGAGATGCTCATGATGAACCCGCGCATTCCGGCGCGCAAGGCGCTCGAGTGGGGCCTCGTGAACGCCGTCGCGCCGTCCGTCACGCGCGCCGGTCAGTTCGTCGACAACCCGACCGACGAGCAGGCGAAACTCGCCCTCGACAGGAAGGACGGCTGGGCCATCGACCTCTCCCGCCTCGACGCGAAAGTCGCCGAGTACGTGAAAAACCTGAAGGAGAAGTTCCCGGAGTGCCTCCGCTACACCAAGATCCAGACGAACCAGAACAAGGAGGCCGTCTGGCACGCCACCGTCGGACACGCCCAGGACTGGCTCGCCCTGCATTTCACATCCCCCGAACCCCAGGAGGGCATGCGCGCGTTCGCCGAAAAACGGAAGACGAATTACGCGGGGATGCGCGCGAAATGGGCCGAGGACGCGTCGCCGGAATATCCGTTCGGGCCGCCGGTGGGGGCGTGTCCGAAATGCAACGCGAAAGGAATCCCGGGGCAGTTCAAGTTCTGCGGGGTGTGCGGGCATGAGCTCCCCCGGACCTAGGGGCGCGATCGTGACCGGAGGCGCCTCGGGAATCGGGGCGGCGGCCGCGCGTTCGCTCGCGCGGGACGGGTTCGAGGTCGTGACGGTGGACCTCGACAGGCGGGCGCGCGTGCAGGGGGACGTGCGGAACCCCGAGACCGTGCTCCGGGCCCTCGACGTCCTCAAGACTCCTGTGTACGCGCTCGTGAACTGCGCGGGGGCGGCACGGCCGGGCCCCGTGCAGGGGCTGTCCCGCGAGGACTGGGACGGCGTGCTCGGCGTGGACCTGACCGGCGCGTTCCTGTTCATCCGTGAAGTGGCCCCGCGCATGGCCGAGGCCGGCGGCGGGCGGATCGTCAACGTCGCCGCTACGATCGGGCTCCGGGCCCGGCGCGGCGCCGCGGCGCACGCGGCGGCGAAAGCGGGGCTCGTCGGCCTCACCCGCGCTTCCGCCCGCGACCTCGGCCGGCGCAACATCAACGTGAACGCGGTCGCGCCGGGAGTGGTGGAGACGGCGATGACGGCCGATCTCCCGGCGGAAAAGAAGAAGGAGCTGGCGGAGGAGACGTGCCTCGGGCGCGTGGCGCAGCCGGAGGATGTGGCGGACGTGATCGCGTTCCTGTGCGGCCCGGGCGCGCGGCATATCACGGGGGAAGTCATCCGGGTCGACGGAGGGCAGCTCGCATGAGCCTGGTCCAGGTGGAACGCGCCGGCGGCATCGTCCGGCTGACCGTCTCGAATCCGCCGCTCAACATCCTGACGTGCGGCGTGATGCAGGAGCTCACGGCGGCGCTCGGCGGAATCGAGCGCGGAGAGCGCGCGGTCGTGATCCGAGGGGCGGGGAAGCACTTCTCGGCGGGGGCGGACATCGGGGAGCACCTGCCTGAGAAGGGGCCGGCGATGCTCGAGACCCTGCTCGCGCTGTTCAATGCGCTTCATGAGGTCCCGATTCCGACCGTGGCCGTCGTTCGGGGGGCGTGCATGGGTGCGGGGCTCGAACTCGCGGCGGCGTGCGACCTCCTGGTGGCGGCGGAGGAGGCGAAGCTGGGGGTGCCGGAGATCACGCTGGGGGTGATGCCGCCGATCGCGGCGGTGGATCTGCCCCGGAAGATCGGCGCGGCGCGCGCGGCGGAGCTGCTCTACCTGGGCAAGACGATCAGCGGCAAGACGGCGGGGGAGTGGGGCCTCGCGAACGAAACGGCCCCTGACGCCGAGCTCGACGCCCGCGCCGAAGCTCTCGCCGGCCGCCTCGCGGGCTTTTCCGGAGCCGCCCTCCGCGCCTGCAAGCGCGCCGTGCAGTCCGCGGCGCAGCGGCCGATCTACTGCGACGCGCTCGCTTCCGCGATCCGGGTCTACCATGACGACGTCCTGCCGAGCGAGGATGGGCTGGAGGGGTTGAGGGCATTTCTGGAGAAGCGGAAGGCCGTGTGGAAGGAGAGGTAGGGGCCCCTGGTGGGCAACTACAAAGAGAGAACTTCAAAGGCAAAGTAAACTCGGGAAGGACAACTTCAAACGACAAGGGCCCGCCTATTTTCGCGACTCACGGCGAGATTCGGGCGGGTTCAATTCTTCACGGGACAGCCCCTTGTCCTTTGAAGTTGTCACTTTGAAGTTACTTTGCCTTTGAAGTTCTTCCTTTGAAGTTACGCGTGACCGCCCGATTCATGAGGAACCACCGATGAAAGCAGCCATCTATTCCGGCACCGGCCACAACCTTGAAATCAGGGACATCCCGACGCCCGATCCGAAGCCCGGCGAAGCCCGCGTCAAGGTCGCCGCCTGCGGCCTCTGCCACACCGATCTCCATTACCTCGACCACGGCGTCCCGACGTTCAAGAAGCCGCCGATCATCCTCGGGCACGAGCCGGCGGGCCACGTCGACGCGCTCGGCGCGGGCGTCGAAGGCCTCAAACCCGGACAGGCCGTCCTGCTCCCCGCGGTCTTCACCTGCGGCGAGTGCGCCATGTGCAAAACGGGGCGCTCGAACATCTGCGAGAAGATGCAGATGCTGGGCAACCACATCGACGGCGCGTTCGCCGAGTACGTCTGCGTCCGCGCCCGCGACATCATCCCGCTTCCCCCCGGCATCGACGTCGTCGAAGCCTCGATCGTCGCGGACGCGGTGACGACGGCGTACCACGCGGTGACGCACCGGGCGCAGGTGCGGCCGGGCGAGCGCATCGCGATCTTCGGCTGCGGCGGGGTCGGGCTCTCTGCGGTGCAGTTCGCGGCGCTCGCGGGCGCGTTCGTGTACGCGGTGGACCTGGACGAGGGAAAGCTGGCGCTCGCGAAGGAGCTGGGGGCGTTCGAGGCGATCAACGCGAAGACGGACCCGGACGCGGCGAAGACGATCAAGAAGAAGACGGGCGGCGGGGTGGACAAGGCCATGGAGTGCATCGGCAACCCCGTCACGATCAAGGCCGCGCACACCTCCGTCCGGAACGGCGGCCGCCTCGTCATCGTCGGCTACTGCGACAAGCCCGTCGAGATGGCCGTGAACAAAATCATGTTCATGGAGCAGGAAGTCATGGGCTCGCTCGGCTGCCGACCCGTCGACTTCCCGAAGGTCCTCGACCTCTGCGCCGCGGGCCGCTACAGGCTCGCGCCGCTCGTGACGTCGCGGAGACCGCTGGAGAAGGTGAACGAAGCGTTCGACGAGCTGCGCGCCGGCAAGTCGGTGCGGAGCGTGGTGATTCCGGGGATGAAATAGGGGGAAGAAAAAGCCGGGTGGGAAGGATCACATAGCGAGGTCTGACCCCGCGACGCTTGTCACCCGCGCACAACGGCTCCGAGACCCGGCCGCCCTGGAGGCACTGTTCGCCGACTCGCTGGACCCGGTGTACCGGTTCCTGCTCGCTTGACGGCCAAGGGCCCGTTGCCGAGAATGACCGTTCCCCCTGAGGGCCGGCCGTCCATGAAGGATCCCAAGGCCCCCCTGAAAACGGTCGACGTCCCGCCGGCCCTCGGCCCGATCTTCCTCCGGGCGCAGGAGTACGTCGCCCGCTACTTCTCCGACCGCGTCGAGAACCCGGAGCACAGCCTGATCTCCATCTCCGGGGAGCGGTACATCCTCGTGCGCGCCGCTTCCATGAGCATCGAGTTCCACGACCTCGTCCTCTCCCTCTACCGCGACCACGACCCCGATGAGGCGCGCAGCGTCGCGAACAACCTCCTGTTCGACCTCGCGCACGCGATAGGCAAGGCGGACGCGAAGGCGTTCGGCGCCCGGATGGGAGTCACCGACCCGATCGAGCGCCTCTCCGCCGGCCCCGTCCATTTCTCCTTCTCGGGCTGGGCCTTCGTCCGCATCCTCCCCGAGTCCGCCCCCACCGCGGACGAGAACTTCTTCCTCCTTTACGAACATCCCTTCTCCTTCGAATCGGATGCCTGGGTGCGCCGGGGGCGGCGGTCGGATCATCCGGTGTGCATCGTGAACGCGGGGTATTCGTCGGGGTGGTGCGAGGAGAGTTTCGGCGTTCCGCTCGTGGCGGCGGAGGTGGAGTGTCTGGCGAAGGGGGACTCGCGGTGCCGGTTCGTGATGGCGCCGCCGGGGCGGATCGAGGGGCGCCTTGCGGAGTATTTCCGGGGGGACCCGGCGGGGGCGGCGCGGCCGTGGATGAGGAGCCCGGCGGCGGGTGTGACGGTGCCGGAGTTCTTCCAGAGGAAGCGGATGGAGGAGGACCTGCGCCGGTCGCACGCGGAGCTGGAGCTGCGGGTCCGAGAGCGGACGGAGGAACTCGCGGGGGCGAACGCGGCGCTTCGGGAGGAGATTGCCGAAAGGGAGCGCGGGGAGGCGGAGCGGTGGAGGCTCGAGGCGCGGATGCTGGAGGCGCAGAAGCTGGAGAGCCTGGGGGTGCTGGCGGGCGGGATCGCCCACGATTTCAACAACCTGCTCGTGGGGGTGCTGGGCAACGTGGGGATCGCGCTCAAGTCGCTCGGGCCCGAGTCCCCGGCGTATGAGAGCCTGGAGCAGATCGGGCTCGCGGCGACGCGGGCCGCGGACCTGACGAGGCAGATCCTGGCGTACTCGGGGCGCGGCCGGTTCCGGCTGGAGAGGGTTGACGCGACGGGCCTGGTCGAGGAGATGGCCAGGCTTCTTTCCACCGTCGTCTCGAAGAAAGCCTCGGTGCGCCTCGAACTGTCGCGGGATCTGCCGGCGATCGAAGCGGACGCGACGCAGTTCCGGCAGGTCGTGATGAACCTGATCACGAACGCGTCGGACGCTCTCCGGGACGCCCCGGGCGAGATCGTCGTGCGGACGGGCGTCGCGAAGCCGGATCGCGACGGTCTCTCGCACAGTTTTCTCGAGGAAGGGGCCGTGGCGGGGCCGTGCGTGTACGTCGAGGTCGAGGACACGGGGTGCGGGATGGACGAGGCGACGCGGGCGCGGATGTTCGAGCCCTTCTACACGACGAGGTTCGCGGGGCGGGGCCTGGGCCTTTCGGCGGCGCTGGGGATCGTGCGGGCGCATCGCGGGGGCATCGCGGTCTCGAGCGCGCCGGGGCAGGGGACGACGGTGCGCGTGCTGTTCCCTGCGGCGGGGACGGCGGCCGCGACGCCGTCCGCGGTTCCGGCAGCGAGCCCGCCGCCGCCGGCCGTGCGGAGAACGGGCGCGGTTCTCATCGTCGAAGACGACGACGGGGGCAGGCTGGTGGTCGCGCGGATCCTGTCGGACGCGGGGTATCCGGTGCTGCTGGCGAGGGACGGCCTCGAGGCGATCCGGGTCTATCGCGAGCGAAAGGCGGAGATCGGGCTGGTCCTGCTCGACGTCACGATGCCGCGGCTCGGCGGCGCGGAGACGCTCGAGGAGCTCCGGCGGATCGATCCCGCGGTCCGGGTCATCCTGATGAGCGGGTACGACGAGGAGGACGTCGCGGGCCGGTTCGCGTCGGCGCCGCCGCTGGGGTTCCTGCGCAAGCCCTACCCGATCGAGGAGATGCTCGGGCGGGTGGGCGATGTGCTCGAGCCGGAGCGGAAGGGAAATGGGGGAGGGTAAGTCGCGCGAGTAGCCCCCTACTCGTCATACGGGTCCATGACCCCTTCCGGCGCGTGCCCCTCTTTCTCGTCTCCGAACTGCTCCGGATTCACGCTTCCGTCGAATTCCTCGGAGTAGACGAACTTCTTTGTATTGCCGCTGCTCAGGTCGAGCGCGAAACGGAGCTTCGTCTTCGCCGTTCCCTCGTAGCTGGGCGCCGTGAACGTCCACATCTCCCTCGAACCGAGGAAGACCCGGTGGTAGCTGTTCCCTCACCAGCTCGAGGGGAGGTACTCGATCGCGATCCACTCGCCCTTCTCGTTTCTCGCCTGCATGAACACCGGGATCCGGCTGTCGCTCGCTTCCACCGGCAGGTCCTTGTCCGTCATGTTCACGAGCCTGACCCGGAGCCCCAGGTGCCGCCGGCCGAACACCACGAGCGCGTCGCGCTCGACCACGAACGACACCATTTCGGGCAGCGCCTTGAGCCCCTCGGGCACCGGGACCGGCGCGTTAGGCGCCTTGTAAAAGCCGCCGAGCGCCTTCTCGTCCTCGACCTTCGAGCCCACCACCACGTACCCGCGCACCTTGAACTTCACGTTCACAGGGGTCAGCGCCTTGCGGGCGTCGAGAAGGGCCAGCACGCGGCGCGCCTGGAGGCCGACTTCGGGGTCTTCGGATTTCAGCGCGGCTTCGAGCCCCGGCCGTGCGGGCTCGCCGATCCAGAAGAGCCTTTCGCCGGCCGCGCGGCGGGCGCCGGCGTCGTCGGCGCCGAGCGCCGCAAGCTCGCGCGCGATGCCGTCGGGGGAAGCGTCGGGCGCTTCCTTCGGACGCGGCGGAAACTCGGGAATCGCGACCTGCTCCTCCTCGGCCCGCGCCGGTGCGGCTGAGAGGGCGACAAAGGCCACGGCGAGCGCCAGGACGGCCGGAAGTCGATGCAACATGGCAAATCCTCTTCTGAAGTAGTCGTTTCTTGGACGCCTCGCGGGCACGGGAGTTCCACCGGAACCTGACGCAGGTTAGCATTTCAGCTTCATGGCGCCCCGGGGACTCCTGCTGCTTGCCCTCGCCTTCCCGCTGGCGTCGCTGCGCGCGGCCGCCCAGGCGCCCCTGAAACCTTCGAAAGACCAGGAGGCGACCGAGGCCTGGTTCCGCGCAGGGCCTGCGCCGAAGATCGTCGTGGAGCTCGACGACGCGGCTTGCGAAGCGCTTCGGACGGAGCCGCGGAAGTACGTGATCGGCCGGCTCCGCGAGAACGACCGCGCGGTCTTCGAGGGAGTCGGAATCAAGTTGAAGGGATCCGCGGGCAGTTTCCGGGAGTTCGACGAAACGCCGTCGCTCTCGGTCCGCGTCAACCGCCTTGACGACGAGCAGGTCTTCCACGGATTGCGCAGGCTGGTCCTGAACAAGTCGGTGCAGGACGGCGCGTACCTGCGGGAACTCCTCGGCTCCGAGCTGTTCCGGGCGGCCGGCATCGTGTCGCCGCGCGTCGCCCACGCGCGCGTCTGGATCAACAAGCGCGACATGGGCGTGTATGTGCTGAAGGAAGGCTACGACCGGACGCTCCTCAAGCGCGGTTTCGAGAAGTCGTGGGGCAACCTCTACGACGGCGGCTTCTGCCAGGACATCGACGCGGAACTGGAGAGGGACGAGGGGAAGGGGCCCGGCGACCGCAAGGACCTGACGGCGCTTCTCGAAGCCTGCCGGGAACCGGATCTCGTGAAGCGGTGGGGCCGGGTCGAGGAGCTGGTCGACATCAAGGCGTTCCTCACGTACATGGCGATGGAGCTGATGCTCGGCCACTGGGACGGCTACTGCCTCAACCGGAACAACTACCGCGTCTACTTCGACCCGGCGACGGGAAAGGCGTACTTCCTTCCGCACGGCATGGACCAGGTCCTGCAGGATGCCGAGGCCTCGATCCTCGAGAACCCCTCGGCGATCCTCGCCGACGCCGTGATGAAAAACCCCGCGTGGCGCGCGGAGTACCGCAAGCGCGTCGGGGAGCTGCTGCCGCTGTTCAACGCGGATCGCCTGAAAAAACGTGTCGACGAAATGGCGAAGAAGCTCGCCCCCGTCCTCGAAGCCTGGGACAAGGAGCAGGCGCGCGCCCACGAGGGCGAGGTCGCTTCGCTCAAGTCGATCATCGAGGCGCGCGAGCGCAGCCTGAAGGAACAGAAAGCCCAGCCGGACCCGCGCCCGCTCGTCTTCTCGCCCGGCGTCCCGGTCAGGGTCGCGCGCTGGCGCAAGGCGTCCGAGTGCGAGGACGCGACGCTCACGGCGGAGAAGGAAAAAGGCGTCGACCTCCTCAGAATCGCCTGCGGCCGCTCCGGGCGCTGCATCGCCGCGTTCCGCCGCAGCGTCCTCCTCGCCGCCGGCCATTACCGCTTCCAGGCCCTCGTCCGCACCCGTGACGTCGTGGAATTGGAAGGGGAGGAGTGGCAGGGCGCTGGCCTGCGCATCAGCGGGAGCGGGCGCGAGAACAAGCTGCTCGGGAGCGCCGATTTCGCGCGCGTCGATTTCGAATTCGAGGTGACGGAGGAGGCGCGGGACGTGGAGCTGATCGTCGAGCTCCGGTGCTCCAAGGGGGAAATGGCGGTGAGGGCGGATTCGCTCGTGCTGACGAAACTGAAATAGGGGTGGCCATGAATCGATTCCTCGGCTGGATCGCGCTCGTTCTCGCGCTCGGCGCGCTCGTCGTGGCGCTGCTCTCCCTCTCCCGCTCCTCCCGCCCCGGCGACGGCGCCCCCACCCCGGCGGGCGACACTCCATCCGGGCACAAACCCGCCGCCGAGCTTCGCGCCGGCGCCGCTTCCCCCACGGGCCTTTCCCCGGACGAGTCCCGGCAAATCGCCGCCGCGGCCATCGCGGCCCGCGAGCGCGAGATGGTGGACCGGCTCTGGCCCCGGCTCGCGAAGCTGCGCACGGAGTCGGGCCTGAGCCTGCCGGAGAAGCCCTCGAAACTCGACGACCTGCTCGCGCTGCTGCTGGATTTCGGGAGCGAGGAAGAGTCGGACACGAGCGGAAGGAGTCCGGAGGTGACCTCCAAGGTGACGGCCTGCAAGAACGACCTGAAGCAGATCGGCATCTACTTCGCCCTGTTCGAGTCGAAGAACCGCTACTACCCCGGGTCCATCGAGGAACTCAAGGGGCCCACCTTGATCAATGGAACCACCGAGAAGATCCTCGTTTGCCCCTTCGACGCGAGCGGCGACGCCTGCAGTTACGAGTACCTCCACCCCGTCCGCGGCGACGACGAGCCCTACGACTCCATCATGGCCTACGACCGCCACCCGCACCCCGACGGGCGCCGCTGCGTCCTCCATTTCCAGGGCCGGGTCGATGAGACGGCGGAAGCCGACTTCCAGAAGTTGCTCGCCGACCAGATCGCCGCGGATCGCGTCGCGCTCAGCGAAGAGATCGTGAAGGCCCGCGCGGCGGCGATGGATTCGGCTCTCACCGAAGCGCAGCGGAAGGCCGCACAGCGGAGGCTTGAGATCCTGCAGACATTGTCGCGTTAGGGGACAGACCCCGCCCTCAGGGAGCGTTCCGGATCGCCGAAGCAAGGTGACGAAAAGCGGTTGCGTTCGCTGGCAAGCGATAGACTGACTCCGGTTCCTGCGAGGAGCATCCCGTGAGGTTTCGAGCCGCCCGGAGTGTCGCGATGCTCTTCGTTCTCTCCCGCGCCGTTCTCGCGGACGGCGCCGCCGCCGAGAAATTCCTGAACGAAGCCAATCAGGCCACGGATCGCGGCGACTACGAAGGCGCGGAGAAACTTGCCACGCGCGCGGTGGAAGCCGCTCCCGATGAGCCGGAATGCTGGGTTGCCCGCGCGACCTCGCGTATCTACCTCGGCCGGCTGCCCGGAGCCATGGAGGACCTGGCCCGTGCCGAGTCGCTCGAACGAGGCAGACCTTCCCCGCGAAACGGCCTTCTCGGGAACCTGGCGAGCGCGAGGTGCGCAGTTCTCACGCGCCAGGGACGTTTCCGCGAAGCGCTGGAACAGGCGGACGAATCCATCCGCCTTCGTCCCGACGACGCCGGGAACCTCGCGGTCCGGGGGAGAGTCCTCGTCTACCTGGGGAATCCCGAGGAAGGCCTTCCGCTCATGAAGAAGGTCGCCGACAAGGACCCGGGATGGTGCCCCGGTTACTGCGCCGTCATGATTTACCAGGCGGACTGGCAGACGGTCCTCGAGTATTCCCTGCTGGGCGAGCAAGGCGGCAACCTCATCCACATGGCGGAGTTCTTCAAGGGCGTCGCCGGCACGCATCTCGGTCACGAAGAGGAATGCCTCAAGCTGGGAGAGGATCTGACGGCCAGCGGCCGGGACCTGGGCGTCGGTCGCGTCCTGCAGGGGTATGTCCTGTCGACGCCGGGGCACCCGAAGACGAACCCGATCGAGGGGCTGAAGATCATCCGCCAGTGCTCCGGCCTGCCCGACGTGCCGGGCGTCGAGGCCCACATCGCCCGGTCGTTCTACTACGCGGACTGCTTCCAGGACGCGATCGATCACCTCGCCTCCCGGTCCGCCCGGTTCGACTTTCTCAGCCTTTTCTGGCGTGGCGCCTCGGAGTGGAGACTGGAGAGGTTCGCGGAAGCGCGCACGACGTTTTCGGACGCGAGGCGCGCGAATCCGTTCCTCTTGAAGTTCGCGCAGATGATCCCGGGCCTGCCGGAGTTCCTGGCGCCGGTCGACCGGGAGATCGCGAAGGAACTGGCGTCCGGCGCCGCGCTGGGTCGGCTCGACGCCGAGCGGACGACGTGGATCTTCACCGCCTCGGAAATCGAGACGCTCGTCCGCCGTTACGAATTCAACCGCGCGGCGAAGGAGTACGAGAGGCTGCTCCCGACCATCGTTTCTCCGGTCAACAGGGCAGGCGTCGAAGGGCGGCTGGCCGACGTCAAGGCGATGGCCGCGACGCTGGACAGGCTGGTCGCTGCCGTGAACAAGAAGGGCTTCGACGGCAAGGTCAGGGTCGCCGGGCTGGACCTCGTCATCGTGAAGGCCGACGACCGGACTTTCGACTTCACGATCCCGCGGGGGTCCGGCAAGTTCCCCTGGGCGTACCTCGAACCGCTCGACTACTGCCGGCTGGCCGGGCCGCCCGGCGCGACGCCGGCGGAGCGCTACGCCCTCGCCGTCCTCCTCTGGGATTCCGGGGAAGACCTCAAGGCGCAGCTGGCCCTGGCCGAGGTCGCCGGGGACGCGGCGCTGAAGCCGCTCGTCGACGGCCTCGTGTCCCGGAAGCGCGGACTCGAGACGCCGGCCGGCGGATTCGTCACGAGCAAGGGCCGCTTTGTCACGCCGGAAGAAAAAGAAAACCTCGAGAAGGGCCTCGTGCGTTTCCAGGGCAGGTGGGTCACGCCGGCGGACAAGGACAAGCTGGCGAAGGGAATGGTGAAGATCGACGACAAGTGGCTTCCCGGGGACGAAAAGAAGCTCGCCGAGGCGGGGTACCGGAAGTTCAAGGACACGTGGATGAGCGCCGAGGACTACCGGGAATTGCGCTCGAGCTGGGAGAACGCGTTCGAGGAGGAGACCGCGCACTTCAAAATCCGGTGCAACGCGGGCGAGCAGGTCACCCAGGACCTCGCGGAGGTCGCCGAGCTCGCCTGGGCCGAGATGAAGTCGTACTGGGACGGCCGCGAGCCGAAGTTCGGAAAGGGCGAGAAGCTCACCATGTACGCCTTCCGCGGCTTCAACGACTACCGCCGCTATTGCGCGGAGCGCAAGGCCGACAAGAGCCTCAACGCGTCCGGGTTCGCCTTGCCGGACTCCCCCGTCGTCGCGGGCTGGAACAAGACCGGAAACGTGCAGATCTTCCTCAAGACGATGGTCCACGAAGCGGCGCACCTCTACTACTTCCGCATCGCCTCGGCGGCCGGCCTCAAGTCCTGGCACTCCGAGGGGCTTGCGACCTGGTTCGAGGGCTTCCAGCGCAAGGACGGCAAGTGGGTGTTCACGTACGTCAACACGGAGCGACTCGCGTTCGCCAGGCGGGCGCTTTCGGACGGAACCGGGTTTTCGCTCAAGGACCTCATGGCTGCGGATGCCCTGACGCTGATCAACACCGACGGCGCGAAGGCGCTGACGTTCTACGCGCAGTGCTGGTCGTTGAACTACTTCCTGTCCCAGACCGGCAACGAGGCCAGCCGGTCCGCGTACAAGGAGTACCGGAAGAGCGTGGAGGCGGGGAAGGCGGAGCCGCTGTCGAAGTATTTCAAGGATATGGCTGCGCTGGAGAAGGAATGGAAAGCGTACATCGCTTCCCAGTAGGTCGAGCGGAGAGAATCCATGAACCGGTACGTCGTCCTGGCCTTCGTCGCGGGCGTCCTCGCGGGCGCCCTCGGAGTGAAGCTCGCGCTCGATCGCCGGGCTTCCGAGGCCGGCGCCGCGGCGGACGGCGCTTCCACGAAGGCCGGATCGCCCGATGCGGAATCGTCGAAGACCGGGACCGCTTCGGAAAACCCGGCGGCGGTCCGGCGGGAAAACGCGGAGCTGCTGGCGAAGGTGAAGGACCTCGAGGGGAAGCTTGCGGAGGCGCAAAGGGCCGCGGAGGGGGGCGGGGACAAGTCGAAACGGGACCGGGCGAAGAAGCTGCGGGAGCTGGCGGGCGCGATCGTGAAGGCGAAGAAGGACGCGGACGCGACGGGGGCGCCGATGAAGAACGACACGTGGATCGGGCCGCTGCTCGTGATGGCGGGGGATCTCGCGGAGGAGCTCGGCGTGTCGGTGCCGGAGGCGATCTACTCGCCGGACTGGTTTCCGGAGCTGGCGATGGCGGTGATGGAGCTGTCGCCCTACCCGCCGACCGAGGAGCAGCGCCGGCGCGCCGAGGAGATCCTGGCGGCCGCGCGCGCGGAGTGGGACACGTACGCGGCGAACCGCGAGGGGATGTCGAATCTCGAAAAGGGGCTGGCGCTCCGCGAGCTCCAGGTCGGGATGAACTCCCAGCTCGCGACGATGGGCAGCCCCGAGCAGAGCGCCTGGTTCGGGACGCTCAACCTCAACCCGCCGGCGCCGCCCATCGCGGGCGTCTGGCTCGGCGCGGGCCCGCGCGCCAACTGCCGCGCGAACGTCGAGAAGCAATGGTCAAAGGCGCTCGCGCTCGAGCCCGCCCAGGCCTCTTCCCTCGGCCCCGTCATGGACGACTACATGCGCGACTACGAGGCGATCCAGGCCGAGGCCGCGCGCCGGAAGACCGCGGGCGAGCCCTACGACGACGTCACGGCGAAGATCCAGCTCATGCTCTCGATGCAGAAGCGGGTGGGGGAGACGGTGCGGCTCACGGACGCGCAGGCGAAGGCGCTGAGGGAGTGGAATTCGGTTTACGACTATCAGGTGAAGGAATAAAGGGGCGTCTTATGGAAGGGAACGCTCGAGTTCGTAATCACCGATTCGCGCCCGGACGAGGCCGAAGTCGTCGTCGACCCAGTATTCGTCGTTGCGGGGAGCTGAGGTCTCGACGTAACGGCGCGCGCGGAGTTCGCGGCCGCTGACCATCAGCTTCGCGGTATCCCGGTACTCGATGACGCAGATTCGCCTTCTTGGCCCGACGCCCGAGCCGCACGTCCACGCGTCAACTTCAACACGATTCCGCCGGACGAGGGAGGCCCGCTCGACGAGACGCGAGAGATTGGCGGCGAGAGTCTGGGGGCGTTCGAGGGAGAACTCGAGCCAGACGTCCGGCGTCATGGAGTCGGCCAGCCGCGGATCCTCGGAGGCCGTGACGCGAGTCACCTGCTGATCCTGGAGCCGAAACTCGATCCGCTTGCGCGCGGGGCCCCATGTCCAGACGGTCCGGTCGGGAGTCAGCGACGCGTCGTCGCGGCAGTCGGCGAGCATGTGGACGGAGACGGTCGGTCCCTCCGGGCTGGCCAGGACGACGGCGCTCTGAAAGACCCATCCATTCTCCCAGGAGGCGGAGTCTTGCTCGGTTCCCGCCAGTTTTCCCCCTCGGCGAAGCACGAACTTCTGGTCTGCCCAGGACTTTCTCAGCCGCCAATGCGTCTCGGACCACTCGATTTGCGAGGCGACCCGCAGGAGGCGCAAGCGGACTTCCGGGTCACGACCCGCCTCGAGGGCGCACCAGATCTCGTACAGCGCCGCGAACCCGGTTATTCGCAGGTCCGCCTCCGCGTCGTCGCGCGTCGCCGCGTCTTCGGAGCTCAGCAGCCGGATGACGGCAACCACGCGAGGGTTCGCGGCATGCACCCGTTCCGACGGTTCCGTCTCCACGTCCGGCTCCGGGGCGGTGCATGCCGTGGCGAGAAAGGGGATGCAGGCAGCGTACGCCAGGGAGCGAAAAAGGTTCACCGACGAAGTGTACCGCTGGCTAGGTCTTCCCCCAAGTCGTCCCCGGCTTGTCGAGGGTGTAGTACACCTTGATCCTCTCCGACTCCTCGAAGATCCGCGGCACGACCTGGAGGTCCATGCCGATGCGGATATCACTTTCCGCGACGGTCGGTCCGAACCACGCGAGGAGCCGCCCGGCCTCCTCGAGGTCCACCACGCCGATCGTGTACGGAACCTCGTCCTCGAACCCGCTCGGCGCCGCGGCGATGCGCGTGTACGTGTGCAGCTTGCCTCGGCCGCTGAACTCCTTGAACTCGAACTCGCCGCTCATGCACTCCGGGCAGTCCGCGCGCGGCGGGAACGTCGTGTAGCCGCATTTCCGGCAGCGCGAACCCTTCAGATGCCCGTCCTTCAGGTGGTCCGCGAACTCCGCGACCTTCGTGTACGGCGAGAAGTTGACCTTCCCGAACCAGGCGAACATGTTCAGTCCCTCTTGTAGACGTGGACGAAGGTGTACTGCCCGATCCCGCCGACGTTGTGCGTGAGGCCGACGCGCGCGTTGGGGACCTGCCGCGCGCCGGAATCGCCACGGAGCTGCTTCACGATCTCGCAGGCCATCGAGACGCCGGTCGCGCCGATCGGGTGGCCCTTGGCCTTGAGGCCGCCGTCGACGTTCACCGGCACCCCGCCGCCGCCGATCCAGCTCTTCCTATCCTCGATATAGCGCCCACCCTGGCCCTTTTCGCAGAACCCCAGGTCTTCGTACGCCATGATCTCCGCGATGCTGAAACAGTCGTGCACCTCCGCGACCTGGATGTCGCGCGGCGCCACTTCCGCCATCCGGTAGGCCTGCTGCGCGGCGTCCGAGGCGCTGGGCAGGCTGTGGAGATTCGGGCGGCGCAGGACCGACATGCTCGCGGTCGCGCACCCCACGCCGTCCAGCCAGACCAGCGGCTTCTTCCGCGCCGCCGACTTCGCGCGCTTTTCGGAAGCGAGGATCACGCACGCCGCGCCGTCGGCGTTCGCGCAGCAGTCGTAGACGTTGAGCGGGGAGGCGACCGGTTCGGACTCGAGGGCTTTCTCGACGGTGATTTCCTTCTGGAAGAGGGCGTTGGGGTTGCGCGCGCCGTAGTAGTGGTTCTTGACCGCGACCTGGGCGAGCTGCTGGCGGGTGGTGCCGAAGGCGTGCATGTGGGCCTGGGCGAAGAGGGCGTAGTAGCCGGGGAAGGTGGTGCCGAAGATGGACTCCCACTGCACTTCGCCGACGCGGCCCATGAGGGCGAGGATTTCGGCGGTGGCGAGTTCGGTCATTTTCTGGCAGCCGATGACGGCGACGACGTCGTGGAGGCCGGACTTGATGCCCATCCAGGCGGTGCGGACGGCGGCGCTGCCGGAGGCGCAGGCGACTTCCGTGAGCCACGTCGGAATCGGGTTGAGATTGAGGTACTCCTGCACCACGCCGGCGAGCGAGCGCTGCTTGTGGTATTCGGGGACCGAGCCGATCACGGTGGCGTCGAGGTCCTTCCGTTCGAGCCCCGCGTCCTGGAGGGCGTCGCGGAAGGCTTCGAAGGCGAGTTCCTGGACGGTGGCGTCGCTGCGGCGGCCGAACTTGCCGTGGCCGATTCCGAGGACGGCGATGCGGGACATCACGGGAAACCTCCTGGGCATGGTTGGACGATTGCCGCTTGCCGGCGACTCCGGTCGGTGTCGGAACTACAAACGAAAAACCGCAACTTCAACCGTCAACGTCCTTCGTGCAGCGCGCGGACAACCCTCTTGAAGTTGCCCTTTGAACTTGAAATTTACTTGAAAGTTGAAGTTGTCCCCTTTGAAGTTGTCCTTCCCTAAATGTACTGCCCTCCGTCCACCTTGATGACCTCTCCGGTGACGTGCCGGGACAGGTCCGAACAGAGGAACAGCACGACGTTGGCCACGTCTTCGGGAGTCGCGATCCGCCCGAGAACCGTCTCGTCGATCGCCTTGTTCAGGAACTCCGGCGCGATGGTCGACGCCATGTCCGTCGCCACCATCCCCGGCGCCACCACGTTCACGTTGACGTTGAACTTCCCCAGCTCCTTCGCGAGCGACTTGCTCATCGCGATCTCGCCGCCCTTCGACGCCGCGTAGTTCGACTGCGCGAACTTCCCGCGCATCCCGTTGATCGAGCTGATGTTCACGATCTTGCCGCCCTTCTGGTCCTTGAACACCATCGCGGCGGCCTTGTTGTAGTTGAAGTACCCTTTAAGATTTACGTTGATCACCTGGTCCCACTGCTCCTCGGTCATCTTCCACACCGGACCGTCCCAGGTGATCCCGGCGTTGCAGACGAGGATGTCGAGGCGGCCCCAGGCCTTCACGACCTCGGCCACCATCGCCTGCGCGTCCCTGTGGCTCGAGACGTCCGCCTTCACCGCGAGCCCGCGCGCGCCGAGCTTCTCGACCTCGGCCACCACCTTCTTCGCCTCCGCGTCGTGCTTGCGGTAGTTGATCGCGACGTTCGCGCCCTGGCGCGCGAGCCCCGCCGCGATCGCCGCCCCGATGCCGAGGCTGCCCCCCGTCACGATCGCCGACTTTCCCTTCATCCCGAAATCCACGATTCCCTCTTCCCGAAAAACGGCCCCGGGCCTTCCGTTCGGCGGAGCGGAACGACCCGGGGCCTGGCAGGGGAGTGCCTGCCTTTTCGTTTCGCGCTACCCGGCGGCCGCCGCCGCCTGCTCCGCCAGACGCTTTTTCGCGCGCTGCAGCCCGAGCGTCGCGGCTCCGAGCGCGCACACGTACTGCGGGAACTCCGGCACGATCACCGGAACTCCGAATTTCCGTTTCGCCGCCTCCACCATCCCCTGCTGCACCATGACGCCGCCGACGAGCGCGATCGTGCCGGCCAGGCCCACCTTTTTCAGCTGCCCGAACGCGCGCTCGGCCATCGAATCGTGCAGGCCGCGGACGATGTCCTCGATCGCGATGCCGTCGGAGACGTGGTTGATGATCTCGGACTCCGCCAGCACCGCGCACACGCTCGAGATCGGCTTGCCGCCTTTCGACTCCAGCGACCGCGTCCCCATCGTGTCGAGCGGGATCTCCAGGTACTTCGCCGCGCGCACGAGGAACGCCCCGCCGCCCGCGGCGCATTTTTCGTTGCAATGGAAGTCCTTCACCTTGCCGTTGTCGCGCAGCCGGATCGCGCGCGTGCTCTGCGCCCCGATATCGAGCACCCATCCCGCCTCGGGCGCCGAGACCCACGCGCCGCGCGCGGCCGCCGTGATCTCGGTGACCTGGATGTCCCGGAACCTCACCGCGTACCGGCCCAGCCCCGTCGTCGTCGTGTATGCGACGTCCGAGCCCTGCAGCCCCGCCGCAGCCAGCGCCCGGTCCCGCACGTCCCGCGCGATCGCGTCGAAGT
The DNA here is from genome assembly GCA_016190145.1 of Planctomycetota bacterium. Classification (GTDB taxonomy): domain Bacteria; phylum Planctomycetota; class MHYJ01; order WSZJ01; family WSZJ01; genus WSZJ01. The sequence continues at coordinate 29,731 of JACPRD010000137.1, forward strand.
CGGCCTTCGTCTTGCCCTCCGCGCGGCCGAGCACCCGGCCGTCTTCCCTGAGGAGAAGTGCCTTCGCGCTTCCGCTTCCGACGTCGATTCCGGCGACGATGAGCATCTACTGGCCCTCCCCGCTGCCGTCCGTCCAGCCGCCCAGGTGCGCCTGCGCGTGCTCGTGGCTCGCCGCCTCCGCGCGCTCGATCGCGAAGAGCGCCGCGCCGATCGCGCCCATGAAATGCGACTCCGAGCTCACGTTGAGCGGCGCCTTCAGCTTCTCCTCCAGCGCATTCACCATTCCGATGTTCCGCGCGACGCCGCCCGTCATCGAGTACTCCGCTTCCATCCCGATGCGCTGAAGCAGCGACATCGTGCGCGCGGCGATGGCGCGGTGCACGCCCGCGAGGATGTCGGGGGGCATGCGGCCCTGGGAGAGGTAGCTCATGATGTCGCTTTCGACGAAGACCGTGCAGACCGTCGAGAGCCGGACGGGGTCTTTGCCCTCGAGGGAGAGCGCGCCGATCTTTTCGAGCGGAAGGTCCAGCACCTCGGCGGAGGCCGTCAGGAACCGCCCCGTTCCCGCCGCGCACTTGTCGTTCATCGCGAAGTCCACGACCTCGCCGCTCGCGCCCACGCGGATCGCCTTCGTGTCCTGGCCGCCGATGTCGATGACCGTCCGGGTGCCGGGGAACATGAAATGCGCGCCGCGCGCATGGCAGGAGATCTCGGTGATCTGCGCGTCGCCGAAGTTCACCTTGTAGCGGCCGTAGCCGGTGCCGACGACGTACTTCACCTTCTCGCGCGCGAGCCCCACGGACGCCAGCGCCTCGACGAAGCTCCGCTCGGCCGCCTTCACCACCATCGCGCCCGTCTGGATCAGCGACCGCGCCACGATCGCGCGGCTCCCGTCCATCACGACCGCCTTCGTCTGCGTCGAGCCGACGTCCACTCCCGCCGCGTAGATCATCTCACGCCCTCCGGAGCAGCTTGCGGTGCTCGAGCGACTCGAAGAACGCGTCGATCCGGTTCTTCATCATCGCCTGCGCGTAATAGCGGGGATCCTCCAGGTCCGATTCCACGAGCAGCGTCGGGACGCCGAGCTGGTTCGCGAAGTAGTCCCGCATGTCGCCCTGCCCCGCCGAGAACAGCCGGCAGCTCTTCACCGAGTGAATCACCAGCGCGTCCGCCTTCCACTCCTCCACGTACCGCTTGATCTGCTCGTACCGCTGCAGCAGCGACCGGTTGCACAGGTTGTTCACCAGCATCAGCTCCGCGATGCTCTCGAGTGGCCTCTTCGGATCGTGCCGGAACCCCCACTCCCAGATCCCGCCCACCGTCGAGTACGTCGACTGCACCGCCACGGCGCCCCAGGCCGCGAACAGGTCGCGGAACTGCCGGTAGTACGGGTACGGCGGCGGCCCCTCCACCACGATCCGGAACTTCTCCTGCGCCAGCGGCCCCTTCTTCGCCGCCACCATCTCCTCGTACTCCTTCACCGCCGCGTCGAAGAAGTCCGCCGCGTCCTTCGTGCCCCGGAGCACGTTGATCGGGCCCATCATGTTGATCGAGTCGAAGTACGCGTCGAACGGCGCCGGCGTGTTCTGGCACAGCTCCTTCGCCCTCGCCCAGCCCGCGCCCGCCCGCGCCGACAGCGCGCAGATCTCGCGCAGCCGGTCGATGTCAAACTTCTTCCCCGTGACTTTCTCGCACGTCTCGATCAGCTTCCTGAGCTGCGCCACCACGTACCGCACGTCCCCCTCGGTCGGCTTCCCGTCGGGATGCAGGAACGGCACGTCGATCATGACCAGCGGCACCCCGAGGAAAGCCGCGCTGTGCTCGAACCACTTGATGTACACGTTGCAGCCGACGAAGTTGCAGACGAGGAAGTTCGGAACCGGGATCTTCCCGTCCGACGGTCCCCCCTCGCCGAACGTGTACCCCGCGTCCGCCTTCACGTACGCGCAGTTGTCGCTCGAGTAGCCCATCTCCTCGGCCTTGAGGATGAGGGGAAGCGACTGCTTGCGGATGGCGAGCTGGAGGGCGTTGACTTCCGGGAACACCGGCTCGATGTCGAACGAGCGCAGGATCTCGACGCAGTTCCCCGAGATCATGATGCAGGCCGAGGGCGTCCCGTTCTTCGCCGCCGCGGCGAGCCGGTCGTACCACGCGGACATGATCTCGCGCGACTTCGTGTGGACGACGCCCTGGTATTCGGCCATGGTCCCCCTAGTCGAAAAGAAGCGACTCCACGAACGTCTCGATCTCCCCGCGCGTCCGCTCGAACGTCCACATCTTCTCTTCGAACTCGATCAGGATGTGCGGGACGCCGGCCTTCTCGAGCTCGCGCCGGAAGAGCACGTAGTCGAACAGGGCGGGCTCGCAGAATTTAGCGGGCATGAACACCACGGCCTGCGCCCCGGTGGATTTCACCCGCTCCACGAGCTCCAGGTGCCGCGGCCGGTCCGGGTCGTGCCGCGTCGAACTGCACCGCGACCGCGACAGGTACGCGCGGGCGAGGGCCCTCACCGGGTCGCCGGTCTCAATCACGTCTTCGCGGAACCAGCGCCAGCCCGCGCAGAAGTCGTCGTCCACCACGTAGCAGCCCGCGGCCTCCATGACGTCGATCAGCCCCACCGGGGGCTGCTCGCAGAACGCCCCCTCGACCACCACGCGCACGCGGTCCATCCGCTTGTTCCGCCGCGTCGCGAACTCCGCGAGCGACCCTTCCAAAAGCGCCGCATGATCCTCCGGCGGCATGAACGTGCCCGCGCGCACGAGCGTGAACGCCTCCGACGCCGTCACGCGCTCCGGCTCCCGCGCGCGGATTTCGTACAGCCGCCGCATCAGCGCCCGCGGCCGGTTGTACGTCCGGATGCTGGCCCGGATCGCCTCGTCTCCGATCCTGCGCTTGAGCCGCTCCTCGAGCCCCGCCAGCGCCCGCCGGTACTCCGACACCAGGTAGTCCTCCGCCGCGTCTCCCGCGCCGTTCTGCGCGAGGTGGATGTACTCGACGTGCAGCCCGGGGAAATTCCGGCGGAACACGCTCGCGAGGTTCCGCGCGACGTCGCAGATCGAGTGGAACGCCACGCCCTCGAGCGCCGTCAGCCGCTTCTGCAGCCCCAGCTCGAGCGTCGTCTTGGCGATGGAGCAGACGAAGCTCTGGAAGCGCGCGTCGGCGTGGACGATGTCGATGGTTCCTCCGGCGCCCATGAGGCCGAGGGGCAGGAGGCCGGCCGCGTGATAGAGCTCGAAGGGGGAGTAGACGGGGAAGCATCCGAACGCGGGTCCCGGGTGCCGCCGGATCGCATCGGGGAGTCCCGCGGCGCAGATCTCTTTCGCCCGGGCCACGGGCGAGGTCGCGACGGCCGTGATTGCGGTGTTCACAAGTCCGATTCTATCGGCCGGTCCGGGTCCTGCAAGTGTAATTAACGTAGTAAATTAAAAATTCCGACAAGCCGGATCCGGATATCCGGCTGCTCCCGGCCTACCTCGGTTTTCCCGCGGCCACCGGCTTCTCCCGTGCCTCGCACGCCTCCATCCCCTCGCGCTCGGTCGGACACTTGAACCCGTGCTGCCGCATCACGCACTGCGGCGACTCGTACGCCCCGCAGTGGAGGCACATGTCCTCCACGTCAGGCTTGTCCGCCAGCAGGATCTCGATCGCCGCCTCCAGCCCCTGCGTCACCAGCCGCAGCTTCGCCTCCGGCAGCTCCCCCAGCAGCCGGTCCAGCCGGCGCGACTTCAGCGCCTCGTAACGCTTCACCAGCGCCCGCGCCCGGGGCGTCAGGAACAGATCTTCCGCCCGCCGGTCCGCCGCGCTCGGCTTCGACCGGATCAGCCGCTTCTTCCGGAGCCGCGCCAGGATCTGGGTCGCCGCCGGCGCGCTCGCCGACAGGAATCGCGCCACGTCCTGCGCCCGCCGCGGCGTCGCCGCGTCCAGCCACTTCAGGATCACGATCTGCGTGAACGACGCCGAAACGCCCGTCGGTCCCGATACCTCGCCCTCCAGGACGCGCTTCGTCAGGGCGGCGAGCATGTGGAGGTCGCGGGCGACGCGGGTGGAACTCGTCTCGGGCATGGAGATGTCCTCACAGGGAGGGGCGGGGGCTTTCTTGGTTAAGCGGATTCTATATGTAGAAGGGCCGGCGGCAAGAACTCCTTGGCGGAGGGGGGGAGAGAAGCCATAAGCCATAAGCCAGGAGCCATCGCGATCCACGACCGGCAGCGAGCCCAGCCGTCGAGATCGCTGAAAACCTCGGATCCACGCCGCTTATAGCTTATGGCCTATGGCTTATGGCTGGCCTGTACGCGCGATCACCCTCGCCTGCATCCCTCCGCGGCACTCGCGGACACTTCCCGCCCAAGGATCGGACCTGCGATATCCCTTTCCTCCCGGGCCGTCATTGATTAATCTCATTAACCGATGGCACCCGCAGACGAACCTTCCTCCATCCTCGCCGCCGCCGCGCGCGTCCCGGCTTTCGAGCTCACCGCCGCGACCGCCGCCGCCGCCTGCGGCCGGCCCGCGGGACGCGGCGCCCGCCGCTTCGCCTCCCACGACGAGGACGCCCTGACGCTCGCGTACGCCGCCGCCGAACGCTGCCTCCGCGGCACCGATCCGGCCGCCGTCCGTGCCCTGTTCGTCGCGTCCACCTCCTGGCCCCGCGCCGCGGCCGCCACCGCCGAACGCCTCGCCGCCGCGCTCGACCTTCCTGCCGGCATCGCGATCGCCACTTTCGGCGGATCCTGGAAGTCCGGCGCCGCCGCCCTGCGCCTCGCGCTCGAAGGCGCCCGCCGCCCCGCCCTCGTCGTCGCCGCCGAACGCCTCGACGCGCCCGCCGGCACCGATGCCGAAACGTCGGTCGGCGACGGCGCCGCGGCCGTGCTCGTGGGGACGGGGAAGGGCCTCGCACGCGTGACGGACTGGATCTTGCGCGCGGAAACGACGGAGTGGGAATCGGAGGACGCGCGCCTGCTCAGTAACCAGGCGGCGCGCCTCGCCGCCGCCGCGAAACGCCCGGGCGTCGCCCGCGCCGCCGCCACCGCGCCCGGAGCCCGCCATTCGAAGACCATCGCGGCCGCCCTCGGCATGCCCGCCGCCGACGGCGCCATGGAACGCATCGGATTCTGCGGCGCCGCGCACCCCCTCCTCGCCCTCGTCGAAGCCCTCGAGTCCTCGCGCCCCGGCGACCGCTTCCTCTGGGCCGCCCTCGCCGAAGGAGCCGAAGCCGCCACCGTCGAGGTCGACGCCGCCCCCGCCGCCCGCACGTTCGCCGCCGGCCTCGAACGCGTCCGCCCCGTCCCCGCTTACGGCCTCTTCCTCGCCTCCCGCGCCTTCATGGATCGCCCCGACCAGCGCGCGCCTTTCGCCTCGCCCGCCATCGAACAGCGCGACGCGGAGTTCGTCCTGCGCCTCCACGGCGAACGCTGCTCCGCGTGCCGCGCGGTCGCGACGCTTCCCGCGCCCGTCTGCCAGAAGTGCGGCGCCCGCGAGGGCCGCGTCCGGATTCCCCTCGCGAGAACCGGCACGGTCTGCACATTCACGCACGAGTACTACGTGCCTTCGCCGGCGCCGCCCGTCTCGATGGCGGTCATCGACCTCGACGGCGGCGGCCGGCTCGTCGTGCAGGTCGCCGATGCCGCGCCCGAGGACGTCCGGACCGGCGCCCGCGTCCGCCTCGTCCTCCGCCTCCTCCACCGCGGCGGCGGCGTGCCCCACTACTACTGGAAGGCGGTGCTCGAATGAGCGGCCGCGTCGCCATCGCCGGAGCCGGCTGCACGGCGTTCGGCGAACATTTCGACCGGTCGTACACGGATCTTGCGGAAGAGGCGTGCCGGGAGGCGCTGGGGGAAGCGGGGCTCGGGGCGAAGGACGTGGGGGCGGCGTGGCTGGGGACGGCGTTTCCGGACGTGGGGGTCTACCGCGGGCGGAGCGGGATGGACCTGGCGGAGTCGCTCGGGCTCTCCGGGATCCCGATCACGCGCGTCTCGAACTACTGCGCCACGGGCGGCGACGCCCTGCGCAACGCGGCCAACGCGCTTCTCGCCGGCGAAGTCGACGTCGCGCTCGCGGTCGGCGTGGAGAAGCAGCGGGACCGGGCGCCGCAGGAGTCGATCGTGCGGCTGATGGTGGAGACGGGGCATCCGTCGTACCAGAAGGGATTCACGGCGGCGGGGACGTTCGGGGTTTTTGCGGTGAAGCGGATGGAGGCGACGGGGCTCACGCGCGAGGACCTGGCGGCGGTGTCGGTGAAGAACCACGAGCACGCGGCGCGCAACGACAAGGCGCACCACCGGCGTCCGGTCACGGCCGCGCAGGTGCTGGCTTCGCCGATGGTCGCCTGGCCTCTCACGCTGCTCGACTGCTGTCCCGCGACGGACGGCGCGGCGGCGGTGGTGCTGGTGCGCGAGGAGGACGCGAGGAAATTCCGCGCGCCGGTTCTCGTCGCCGGAATCGGCTTCTCGGTCTCCTCGGGCTGGGACGGTCCCTTCCATGACGAGTCCTTCGATTTCATCGGCTTCCCCGCGGTGCGGCAGGCGGCGAAGGCGGCGTACGGGCGCGCGGAGATTTCCGACCCGGTGAGGGACGCGCAGCTCGTGGAGGTGCACGACTGTTTTTCGGTGAACGAGCTGATCGCGTACGAGGACCTGGGGTTGTGTGGCCGGGGCGAGGCGCAGCGGCTGCTGCGCGACGGCGCGACGAAGTTCGGCGGGAGGATTCCGGTCAACGTCAGCGGCGGGCTTCTGTCGTGCGGGCATCCCGTGGGCGCGACGGGGCTGCGGATGGTGTACGAGGTGGCGCGCCAGCTTCAGGGCGCGGCGGGCGCGCGGCAGGTTCCGGGGGCGCGCCAGGGAATCACGCAGAACATCGGCGGTCCGGGCGCCGTGGCTTTTGTTTCGGTCCTGAGAAAGATGTGACGCCGTCCGGCCGACAGCAACAGGGTGAAATCCATGTCCAACCTCCTGCGCAACATCGGCAACACGCCGCTTCTCGAACTCCGCCGCATCCTCCCCGAGGGCTGCGCGATGCTGCACGCGAAGGGCGAGTTCCTGAACCCGAGCGGCAGCATCAAGGACCGGATCGCGAAGGCGATCATCGACACGGCGGAGCGGACGGGGGCGATCAAGCCGGGGAGCACGATTCTCGAGGTGACGAGCGGGAACACGGGGATCGCGTTTTCGATGGTGGGGGCGGAGAAGGGCTACAAGGTGGTGATCATGATGCCGCGGAGCGCGACGCACGAGCGGCGGAAGATGATCGAGTTCTACGGCGCGCGGCTCGAGCTGATCGAGGATCTGCGGCAATTGCAGCACGCGGTCGAGGTCGCGGTCGAGCTGGCGAAGAAGGACCCGACGATCTTTCTGCCGCGGCAGTTCTCGAATCCCGGGAACGCGCGGGCGCACGAGGAGGGAACGGGGCGGGAGATCCTCGAGCAGGCGGGGTCGAAGGTGGATGCCTTCGTGATGGGCGTCGGGACGGGCGGGACGCTGATGGGGGTGGGGCGGGCGCTCCGGAAGGCGAACCCGAACGTGCTGGTGGTGGCGGTGGAGCCCGCGGAGTCCGCGGTGATGTCGGGCGACAAGCCGGGGTGTCACGGGATTCAGGGGCTGGCGGACGGGTTCATTCCCGAGATCGTGAAGATGGACGAGGTGAGCCGGGTGATGAAGGTGGGGACGCAGGAGGCGATCGACATGGCCCGGCGTCTGGTGAAGGAGGAAGGGCTTTTCGTGGGGATCAGTTCCGGCGCGAACGTGTGCGCGGCGATCCGGATCGCGAAGGAGCTGGGGCCGGGGAAGAGGGTGGTGACGGCGTTGCCGGATCGGGGGGAGAGATATCTTTCGATTTTCTAGGGGGCAGACGAGGAAGGGCTAATTTTGAATGATGAATTTTGAATTTTGAATTTGATCCGCGTTCGAATGGCTCACAATTAATAATTCAAAATTCACAATTCAAAATTGCCTTTCGTGTCCGCCCTCTCCGGAGGAAGCGGACCCCGAACTACTTAATTGACTTCACCTTTGTCCCGCGCTACCCTCAGTCCATGCCACGTCCCCTCCGCGTCCTCGTCGCCAAGCCCGGCCTCGACGGGCACGACAAGGGCGCGAAAGTCGTCGTCCAGGTCCTCCGCGACGCGGGCATGGAAGTCGTCTACACCGGGCTCCACGCCTCGCCGGAGGCCGTCGTCAAGGCCGCCGTCGAGGAAGACGTCGACGTCGTCGGCCTCTCCATCCTCTCCGGCGCCCACCTGCCCCTCTGCCGCCGCGTGTGCGAGGGACTGCGCGGCACCGGCAAGCCCGTCGTCCTCGGCGGCGTCGTGCCGCAACAGGACGAAGAAGGACTCCGCGCCCTCGGCGTGGAAGCCGTCTTCCGCATGGGCGCACCCTTCCAGGAGATCGTCGAGTGGATCCGTCGCAGGGCCGGAAGGTCGTCACCGAGTCCGGCATTGAAATAAAGCCGGTGTACACGGCGGCGGACGTCGCGGGGCTCGACCCCGGGCGGCCCGGGGAGTTTCCTTTCACGCGCGGCATCCACCCGGAGATGTACCGGAAACAGCCGTGGACGATGCGGCAGTACGCGGGGTTCGGGACGCCGGAGCAGACGAACGAGCGGTTCCGGGCGCTGATCGCGCACGGGCAGAACGCGCTCAACGTGGCGTTCGATCTGCCGACGCAGCTCGGGCTGGACTCGGACGATCCGCGCGCGGAAGGCGAGGTCGGGCGCGTCGGGATGGCGGTCGACACGCTGGACGACATGGAGCGCGCGTTCGAGGGGATCCCGCTCGGAAAGGTCTCGACCGCGCTCACGATCAACGCGCCCGCGCTCGTGCTCCTCGCCATGCACCTCGCCGCGGCCGAAGCCCAGGGCGTCCCCGCCGCCGACGTGCGCGGGACGCTTCAGAACGACATCCTCAAGGAGTTCATCGGCCGCGGCGCGTGGATCTATCCCGCCGCGCCGTCCGTCCGCCTGGTCGCGGACTCCATCGAGTACTGCGCGAAGTCCGCCCCCCGCTACAACGCCGTGTCCGTCTGCGGCTACCACCTGCGCGAGTCCGGCGCGACGCCCGCCGAGGAAATGGCGCTCGCGTTCGGCATCGCCCGCACCTACATCGAGGCCGCGACCGCCCGCGGGGTCGCCGTGGACGAAGTCGCCGGGAAAATCACATTCAACCTCAACGTCTTCGGCAACCTCTGGGAACAGGTCGCGAAGTTCCGGGCGGGGCGGAAGCGCTGGGCGGCGATCGTGCGGGCGTACGGGGCGAAGGAAGCGAAGTCGGCGCAGCTCCGGATGCTCGCGGGCGGCGGCGGCGGCGGGCTCACCATCGAAGAACCCGAAAACAACATCGTGCGCGGCGCGTACTACGCCCTCGCCGCGGCGCTCGGCGGCGCCCAGACCATGGCGCTGTGCTGCTACGACGAGGCGTATTCGATCCCCACCGAGAAGGCGTCGCTCCTGTCGCTGCGCACCATGCAGATCCTCGCCGAGGAAGTCGGCCTCTGCGACACGGCGGATCCGCTCGGAGGGTCGTACTTCGTGGAAGCCCTGACCGCGGAAATGGAAAAGCGGATTCTCGAGGCCGAGGGCGAGCTCCGCGCGCTCGGCGGCATGGTGCGGGCGATCGAGGAGGGGACGATCCAGCGCAAGCTGGCGCGGCAGGCGTACGAATCGGAGAAGCGGCTGCGCTCGGGCGAGGCACCAAAGATCGGCGTGAACCGCCACGTGGTGGAGGGAGCGCCGGCGCCCGCGATGGCGACGCACCCCTACGACCCGTCGTGGGCGGAGAAGAAGGTCAAGGAGCTGAAGTCGCTTCGCGCGCGCCGGTCGTCGGACGCGGTCGGCGCGGCGGTCGACGCGGTGAAACGCGCGGCGGCGGGGACGGAGAACCTGGTGCCGCCGATTCTCGCGGCAGTGAAGGCCCGCGCGACGGTGGGGGAGATCTGCGGCGCGCTGAAGGAGGTCTTCGGGGAGTTCCGCGAGCCGAGGTTTTGAGAGTCAACCATGATCGGGGATCACCCTCGGGGATGCCGATGGCGTGGGGCAGGCACGAAGCGACGGGGATCCATTTTCCGCCTGCGCTCGCGGAACGGCTGAGGAGGAGGAGAAGGAGGAGGAGCAGGGGGAGGTCACCCCGCCGAGGCCGTTCCTCCCCCTGCTCCTTCTCCTCCCCCTTCTCCTGGGCCGTTTCAGAACAACCGGCCGACGGAGCATCCCAGGCCGATTCTGCCTCAAACTCCCAGGGTCTACTTCCCGTCCCACCCCGCCAGCCGCGCCCACAGGTGCCATGCTGCCTGCGCCTTGAGATTCGCATTCAGCGGCTGCGAGTGCGCCGAGCTGCAGGGAAACCACTTCCCGGGGTGCGCCTCCTGCCACTCCTTCGCCCAGTTCGACTCGCGCCGGCCGTCCCCGTCCTTGTCGTAGTCGCACGCGTCGTTCGGCGCGCGCTCGGCGTACGAGACGCCGTCCGGATCGTGACTCTCGATGTCCTCGAAGTCGAACAGGATCCGGCCGCCACGCCGGCAGTGCGCCCGGATCTGCTCGTTGCGCGCGTGCAGGTTCCCCCGGAGCCCCGAGCCGTCCAGGTGCCCCGTCATGTACACGAACTTCACCTTCGGCCAGTCGGTCTCGAGCCCGCCCATCAGCCGGAGGTACGTCTCGATGTCGCCTTCCTTCGCATTCCCCGCCTGCCCGCACCACGACCACACGACGACGTTCGTTTCCGGATGCGCCTTCAGGTACGCCCGCGTCGCCGCCTCCCATGCCGTCCGGTCGGGATTGCCCAGGTCGTTCGCGCCCGAAAACGGCCGGTCGCGCAGATCGAGAGCGCCGTCCTTCCCCCCGTTCCCGAACGCGTACGTCCGGTCGTATCCCGGCTTGTACTTGAGCAGCCCCGTCATCCCCGTCACCAGCTGGCTGCCGTGCGAGGTGTGACCGTAGGCGACATGAAGCGTCTTCTTCGCCTCCTCGACCCACTTCGCCGGGATCGCCTCCAGCTTCGTGCACGCGTGGTCGACGACGATCGTCCGCGGGTCCGCCTTCGGCCCGTCTTCGGTCCGTGCGGAAGCGGCGAGCAGGGCGACGAGGGCGGCGGCAGGGATGGCCTTCAGGACGGTTGCGCGGCGCGGCATCAGGGTGCACCTTGATTCAGGGCGTAGTGATAGGACGCAAATCGCGCTGATATGTTACATGAGATTAACCTTCTCATTGTGCGCGTATTCCGGCGTGCGTCGGCGTCTGGACCTCGCTCGCTGTGCTCGCTCGCCCCGGCCGCGCGACGCACGCCTCCATTCGCGCACAATGAGGACGGCTCCACATTGCCGCAGGGAGACCAGTTGATCCCCTTGCGTCTTGGCGCCATCCCCCCGAGTGATCGAGATTCTCATTCTGCGCGAAAAGTGGGGCGGCGAGCGGCCGGGGCGAGCGAAGCGGCGCCGCCGGCCCTTTGGCGGCGTCGCGAAGCGAGGTCCGGACGCTGCCGATCCCACTTTTCGCGCAGAATGAGAACCTTCGATCGGGCGGCCATAAGCCATAAGCGACGGCCGGCATCGGCGGATATCGATGAGAGCCCTCGCGATCCGCCGGGAGCCTCGGTCCCAGGTCCCTTATAGCTTATGGCTTATGGCTTATGGCGCGTTCGCATGGCCGATCACCTCCGTCCTTCGATCCACATTGCCCCCCCCGCCCCGCCGCATTACCCTTCCACAATGCTCCAGGGCTTCCGCGTCCTCGACCTCACCCGCATGCTCGCCGGCCCCTACGCTTCCATGATCCTCGCCGACCTCGGCGCCGAGGTGATCAAGATCGAGCCGCCGGAGGGGGACGAGATCCGGAAGATGGGTCCGCCGTTCGTGAAGGGTGAGAGCGCGTACTTCATGGCGGTCAATCGCGGCAAAAAGTCCGTGGTGCTGGACCTGCGGGATCCGAAGGCGCGCGAGGCGTTCGACCGGCTCGCGGCGGAGGCGGACGTCGTGCTGGACAATTTCCGTCCGGGCGTGATGGATCGGCTGGGGATCGGGCACGCGCGGCTCCACGCCCTGAACCCGAAGCTCGTGCTCTGCTCGCTGACGTCCTTCGGCGAAACGGGCCCGATGCGCGACCTGCCGGCGTTCGACCTCGTGGTGCAGGCCTGGTCGGGCGCGCTCTCGATGACGGGGGAGCCCGGCGGGCCGCCGGCGCGCCTCGGGATTCCGCTGGGCGACCTCGCGGGCGGCATCTACTCGGCCGTCGGCATCCTCGGGGCGCTTCTCCAGCGCTCGCGCACGGGAAAGGGCGCGCGCCTCGAGCTGTCGCTTCTCGACTGCCTCACGGCCATGGCCACCTATCTCGCGCAGTACTGGTTCGCCGACGGCCGCGTCCCGGGTCCGCAGGGGACCGGGCACATGTCCTGCGTCCCGTACGGCGCGTACCGGGTCGCCGACGGATGGATCGTGATCGGGGTGTTCACGGAGCGGTTCTGGAAGGGGTTTTCGCGCGCGCTGGGGCATCCGGAGTGGGCGGAGGACGCGCGCTGGGCGTCGAACGAGTTGCGGGTGAAGAACCGGGCGGAGCTGGAGGGGCTGATCGGCGCGGTGCTGGCCGCGCGCCCGGCCGCGGCGTGGCTCGAGCGGCTGCAGGCCGAGGGTGTGTCGGCCGCGCCGGTCCTGACGCTCGACCGGACGCTGGGGCTCGAGCAGCTGATCCTGCGCGGCATGGTGCCTGCGGTCAGGCACCCGGTCGCGGGCGAAATGAAGACACTGGGCGATCCGATCCTGCGCGGCGCGCCCCGGCCGTCGCCGCGGCTCGGGGAGCACACGGAAGAGGTGCTCCGCGGGATCGCGGCCCGGTAAGCGGGTCCGAGACATTTCGTTCGGACCCGCGAAAGTCCTGGGTGGACCCGCTTATCCCGAGCGAGTGCAGCGAGTCGAGGGATGGGCTCGTTAGGGTATCCGACATCACTAGGGTGAATTGCGCCCGACCCGCTGAGTCGCGACGCAATTCAGATTGACAGATATCATGAAATATGCAATTTTATTTTGCTGTGAGTCAGATTGACGCAAGAACATTCGACGGGGATCCGATCGACCTCCGCATCCTCGCGGCCCTTCAGAAGGACGCGTGGATCTCGCAGTCCGCCGTGGCCCGCCTGACCGGGCTGTCGGCGGCGGCCGTCAGCCACCGCTTCGCCCGCCTCGCGAAATCCGGCGCGATCCGCCGGGTGACCGCGGTTCTCGACGCGCCGCGCATGGGATTCGACGTCTCCGCGTTCGTGGAGGTCGTGCTCGAACCGGCGCGCCACGAGAAGGCGTTCCTCGCGGCCATGGCGCGCGAGCCCGAAGTCCTCGAAGTCCACCACGTCACGGGCGACTTCTCGCTGCTCCTCAAGGTCCGGACGCGCGACCGCGAAACGCTGCGGCGCCTCCTCCTCGACCGGATCGGCGCGCGCCCCGGCGTCCGGCGGACGCGGACCGTCATCGTCCTCGCCACTCCCAAGGAAGAAACCGCCCTCCCCCTCGACCCGCACCACCGGAAGGAGAAACGCACATGACCCGCATCGCCCCCGCCGAAGTCCACGGCGTCCTCGGACGCCACATCCTGACCGACGGCTTCGACTTCGTCCTCGACCTCGAAGGCAGCCGCTGCGCCCGCCTGCGCGACGCCCGCACCGGCCGGACATTCCTCGATTTCTTCTCGTTCTTCGCCTCCGCCCCCGTCGGCCACAACCACCCGAAGATGGCCGATGCGCGCTTCCGCGAAAAACTCCTCCGCGCCGCGCTGACCAAGGTGTCGAACTCGGACGTGTACACGGTCGAGATGGCGGAGTTCGTGGAAGCGTTCTCGCGCGTCGCGATTCCGAAGGACCTGCCGCACGCGTTCTTCGTGGAAGGCGGAACGCTGGGCGTCGAGAACGCGATCAAGGCGGCGTTCGACTGGAAGGTGCGCGCGAACCTCGCGCGCGGGAAAGGCGAGAAGGGCTCGCAGGTCGTCCATTTCGAGCAGGCCTTCCACGGCCGCGGCGGCTACACGCTTTCGATGACGAACACGTTCGACCCGAACAAGACGAAGTACTACCCGAAGTTCGTGTGGCCGCGGATCGAGAGCCCGAAGATGAGTTTCCCGGCGGACGGCGCGCGGCTCGAGGAGACGGTCGCGGCCGAGAAGCGCGCGGTGAAGGCGATCGAGGCGGCGTTCCAGGCGAACCCCGGCGACATCGCCGCGATCCTGATCGAGCCCGTCCAGGGCGAGGGCGGCGACAATCAGTTCCGCCCCGAGTTCTTCCGCGAACTTCGCAGGCTCGCCGATGAGAACGAGGCGATGCTCATCTTCGACGAAGTCCAGACGGGCGTGGGGATCACGGGCCGGATGTGGGCGTACGAGCACACGGGCGTCGTGCCCGACATGGTCTGCTTCGCCAAGAAGATGCAGGTCGGCGGGTTCCTCTGCGGCCGGCGGATCGAAAACGTCGCCGACAACGTCTTCAAGGTCCCCAGCAGGATCAACTCGACCTGGGGCGGGAACCTCGTGGACATGGTGCGCGCCACGCGCTTCCTCGAAATCATCGAGCAGGACCGCCTCGTCGACCACGCGGCGGCGCGGGGCGAGGATCTGCTCGCGGGACTGCGAAACCTGGCGGCGCGGCACCCCGGCCGGCTCTCGAACGCCCGCGGGCTCGGGCTCATGTGCGCCGTGGATCTCCCCACGACGGAGATTCGCGACCGCGTCCGGAAAGCGGCCTACGACCGCGGGCTCATCGTGCTCGGGTGCGGCTCGGTTTCGATCCGGTTCCGCCCCGTGCTCGACATCGCGGCGGCGGACCTGGCGGAGGGGCTGAAGATTCTGGAGGAAGCGGTGCTCGCGGGTTAGACGCGATCCAGCGCCTGGGGGGCGACCGAAAGGGAGAACTTCGTGGAGCCATCATTCCTCCCGCCCGCTGAAGCCCCCCTCGGTCCAGGTCGCGCGCGAAGCGCGCGCCTTACGGCTTCTGCCTTATGGCTTATGGCTTCTGTCTTCCGGCTTCCCGCTCCGCGCAAACACGACGGCCCACCGCACCAGAATCCACCCGGCGACGGAGGCGAAAGCGCTTCCGAACACCGCCATCGCCCAGGGGAACGCCGCGACGACGGGCGACAGGTCGGGCGCGGCGGTGCCGAGGGCGCGCGCGGAGGCGGCGGCGAGTCCGCGGGCGAGGAGGGCGGCGAGGAAGAGTGCGAGCGAGGCATCGAGGAAGGTGACGGCGGCGCGGATGCCGGGGCAGCGCACGGTCGGGTGGGCGGGGCCGGCGTGCTCGCGGAGGAGCCACGCGAAAGCCATCCAGAGGATCATGGAATCGATGCCGATCAGGCTGCCCATGGCGTGGGCGACCACGACGTGGGTGCCGTGAAGCATCGCGTTGAGGGGCGGGATCGTGAGGGCGACCGCGAGGCCGAGCATGAAGAGCGTCCAGAGCGCGGCGGAGGTGCGGAAGCGCGCGGCGACGGCGACGTCGGGCGCCGGGGTCCGGACGCGCCCTTCCAGGAGGATTCCCGCGAGAACCGCGATTTCGAGCAGCGAGACCGCGAATCCGGCGCGGTGGATCCAGGCGGACTGCGGCAGGTGGAACGTGTGGTGTCCGAAATCCGCGGCGGCGGCGAGCGTCGCGAGGACGAACAGCGCAAACGCGGCGGGGGAGCGGCCGGCGGCGTCGTCGCCGCGGAGGCGGCCTGAGATCTGTAGAAGCGCGCCGAACGCGAGAAGATTGGCCGCGCCGATCAGCGTGCCGTTCGCTTTCCACTGAAGGGCGAGGTCGCGCAGGGGGCGGCCGCTCACGGCGTCGAGGAGCCAGGCTTGCGACTCGAGCTGGGAGAGCGCGAACAGCGGGATCGCGGCGGCCCACATGAGGACCCAGGCGGGGCCGCGGAGAGTGAGGCGCGCGCGCCCGAAGAAATTCCACGCGAAGCAGAGCCAGCCCGCGAGGATCATCGCGGCGAACGCGGGGTGGAAGCCGGCGTATTCGCGGCCCGTGAACCGGCCGGCGAGGAGCGTCACGAGGATCCCGGCTCCGGCGGCGCTCCAGAGCCAATTCTGCGCGGTGAGGCGGAACTGCTGGGCTGGAGAGAGGGGGCCGCCGGTCGCGACGAGCCATGCGTACACGACGGCGACGCCCCCGAGCACGACCCACGCGAACGCGAACGTCTCGTGGATCGGGCGGAGATGTTGAAGTGTGAGCCCCGCCGCGCGCAGGATCGGCTCGAGCGGCGTGTACGCGAGCGCGGCGACGGGGCCGCTCAGGAGCGCGACGGCGCAGGCGGCGAGCGCGAGAAGCGCGGGCCCGGCGACGGGATTCGCGGCGCGGCCGGGATCGCTCACCGGAATTCCCACCACGACACGCGCTTCCAGGAGAATTCCTCGCGGCCGCTCAGGCGCCGTTCGACCCCGGCCAGCTCCGCTCGGTTCTTCACCACCCAGTCCAGCCATGCGCGCAGGTCGCGCAGCTCGTGCGGCGTCACCGCGTACGACGGCATCGTCCCGTGCCCCTTCTCCACGATGCGCGCCAGCGCCTCGAGAGACCGGTCGAGCGCGACCGCCGAAAGATCCGGCTCGCGCCGCGATCCCTCCGCGAAAGCCGCATGGCACGCCCCGCACTGCATCCGGTCCCACGCCTCGCGCCCGCGGCGGACGTTCTCGTCGAGCGGCCGGCCCGCGCCGCGGCTCCACTCGTCCGCCACGACGCCGAGCCGGGTCCTCTGCGGAACCGGCGTCCTTTCCGGCGGCCGCGGCGGCAGCGCACGCCCCGTGCGGTTCATCGCGCGCAGGAACGCCAGGACCGCGGACTGTTCGCACGGGCTGAGGCGCAGCGCCGGCATCCGGCCGTAGCCCTTCGTGAGAAGCGCCTCGAATTCCTCCCACGTCCGCGTGTCGTCCACCGCGTTCGTGAGGTCCGGCCCCAGGAATCCGCCCTGCCCATAGAGCTGGTGGCACGCCTGGCAGTTGTAGTCGCGCCAGACGGCGAGGCCGCTCCGCTCATGATCCGTCAGGGCGGGCCCCGGGCCGTCGGTCCAGGGGACGACGAACGCGCCGGCGCAGGCGAGGAGGAGGAAGGCGGAGGCGAGGACTCTCACGTCGGATACTTAATCGCATTTCGGACCGGCTGGGGAGATTGATTTGGCGTGTTCGAGCGAAGCGAGTCGAGGCCGCTTCCGTGTGTTTCCGTCCCTCCGTGGTTTCAGTGTTTATGCCGTTTCTCTTTCCTCTCCGACTTCCTGGGTGCCGATGTCCCTGGCTCATGTTGAGAAGGAAGAGAATTAAGGACAAACACGGGAACCTCGGAGGTACGGAAAGGGCACGGAAAACGGCCACCGCTGTCTCAAGGAGCACGGGTGTTTCCGCAGGTCTGTACGCTTCCTTCGCGGCACCCAGCCCGCTGAAACATCGATGAAACCGTCCGACAGCGGGAGATGTAAGGTCTTCAAACTCAGATTCCCGAGGCCCTCATGTCCCTCCGCAGCCTGGCCATCCTCCTCCCCCTCCTCTCCACCGCCTGCTCCGCCCAGGACGCCCCGCCGCTTCGCACGCGCGCCGAGGCGATCCCGAAAGACGCCGTCAAGGCGACGCCGGCGACCGACCCGACGCCGCCGATCCTCCACTCCGACGAATACGAGCCTCCAGTCCCGCTCGAGGGCCCCGTGAACACCGCCGGCGCCGAAGACTCCGCCTACATCCTCCCCGACGGCAACACTCTCTACTTCTGCTTCGTCGCGGACCCGCGCATGCCGCCCGAAAAACAACTGTTCGACGGCGCGAGCGGCATCTGGGTCTCGCACAAGGTCGACGGAAAATGGGGCGAACCCGAACGCGTCCTGCTCCAGGACAAGGGACAGCTTGCGCTCGACGGCTGCGCGTGCGTCCAGGGCGACACGATGTGGTTCGGCTCCGCGCGCCAGGGCAACATCCGCGGCGTGGACCTCTGGACCGCCGAGTGGAAGGACGGGAAGTGGTCGAACTGGCGGAACGCCGGAAAGGTCCTCAACGGGGACTACAAGGCCGGCGAGATGCACATCTCCGCCGACGGCAGGGAGATGTGGTTCCACTCCGAACGCCCGGGCGGCCGGGGCGGCATGGACATCTGGTTCACGCGGAAGGGCGAGTCCGGCTGGGAGACTCCTGAGAACGTCGCGGCCGTCAACAGCGCCGATTCCGAAGGCTGGCCCTTCGTGACCGCGGACGGCGCCGAGCTCTGGTTCCTGCGCTGGTACAAGGGAACCCCGGCGATCTTCCGGAGCCGCAAGTCCGAGGACGCCTGGTCCGCCCCCGAGCTGATCGTCTCCCAGTTCGCCGGCGAGCCGACGCTCGACGCGGAGGGAAATCTGATCTTCATCCACCACTTCATCAGGGACGAAATGGTCAGCGAAGCGGATATCTACATCTCGCGGAAGAAGCGGAAATGAACGATCGAGGCGTGTCCAGAGGGCTCAGAGTTTGAGCAAGAATCGACGGGGGCACAGCAGCGCCGGCGAGAAGAGTAATTCCAGTCCGGGAACTTTTGGAGCGCCGTCGCCGCCGGCCCCCATCGATTTTCACTCAAATTCTGGGCGGCAAAGCACTCCTGAGAGCGTGAAAAAATTCAATCGTAGGAGCGGTCGGGGCGAGCGTGCGAAGCGCGCGAGGTCCGACCGCGCCGGAGATTGAGTTTTTCTCACGCTCTCAGGCTTCCCCCGGTTTTTTCCGGGCTTCCTGCCGCAGCGCCTCAAGCTCGGCCAGAGCTTCGAGGTCCTTCGGCCGACCTGCGGCGCGCTTGGCGGCGATGAGCTGATTCAGCGAGAGGCACTTCAGAGTTCGCCCGAAGACCTGAACTTCAATCGACTCCTTCAACAACGCCTCGTACGACCCGCCTCCCGTCATTTCGCCGAGAAGGTCCAGGTCGCCGAGGGTGGTCGTGAGCGTGAAATTGAGGCCGCCTCGCACGGTCCGCTCGTCCCAGCGGAACGGAAGGCCGGGAGGAGCTCCGCGCAGGTACGGCGAATGGGCTTGAAGCGCGGACACGAGTCGCGTGAGGTTCTCGGGCGACCTCCTGTAGACGACATCGACGTCCCTTGTGAGTCGGGCGGAGCCATGGACCGTGGCCGCCACGCCGCCGATCAGGATGAACTCGACTCCTGCGTCCGACAGCGCTCCGAGCAGCTCGTCGAACTTCGCCGTCACGCCTGCACCAGCCGCCGGCCCGCGGCCCGCAGCTCCTCGGCGAAGCGCTGGAGTTCGATGAGGTTCAGGAGGCGCTGCTCGGGCGTGAGCCTGAGATTTTCGCGCAAGAGCGTCCGGTCGACGTCGCGCCCATAGGCCTCGACGACGGGATCCGGAGTCTCAGTCTCCGAAAGCGGCGCGCACGGCCCTTCCGATGTCCCTGGTTCGCTGCTCACGATCCGTATTGTAGCCGACGCGCGGGGCGCACGCGCTGAGTACAGGAGGCTCCGAACCAGGATGCCGTCTCAGGGCATTCTCCAGGTCCCCGCTGTCCAGGCCATCTACAGGCACATGATGGCGCGAAATGGGCTCGCTCTTGAGGGACCTGATGCTATCCGGCCGGAGCTACCGCTTCTCCTCGGCCCTTTCGCGGATTTTCTCCCGCGCCTCGTCGGACAGCGCTTCGCTTCCCCCGCTGAGGAACGCCATCATCGCCGGTGAGAAAAGCGAAGCGGGGGCGGGCGTCACGACGGTGCGCGCGACCGGGGCGGGCGCCGGAGGTGGCGTCACGGTCACGACCACGGTCGCGGCCGACGTCCCGTGGCCCGCGGCGAATCCCAGCGCGGCGGCCAGGAGCGCCGCGGCGGCGATCGCGAACGGCAGGCGCCGGCGGCGGCGGGCGGTCGGCGCGGTCGCCGGCGCAGGGAGCCTCTTCACAAAAGCCCGCAGCCCCGCTGCCTCCTCGCGGCACGCCGCGCACGACTCCACGTGTTCCGCGGCGGCCATGTCCTGGTCGAACGGGAGGTCGTCATAGGCCCAGGGGCCGAGCCATTCGTCGCGGTTGGCGCAGGAGGGGTTCATCGGAGTTCCTCGAAATGGGGGGCGAGGCCGGCGCGGAGGGCGCGCAGGGCGCGGGTCAGGTGGACGCCGACGGTGCTGGGGGCGACGCCGAGCATTTCGGCGATGTCGACGAGCGGCATGCCTTCTTCGTGGCGGAGGAGGAAGACGACGCGCTGGCGTTCGGGAAGTGCCTGGATGGCGGCGTCGAGGAGCTCGCGGCCGCCGGTCGGCGTGGCGGCGGGCGTCGCGGGCTCGGGAAGGAGCGGCAGGACCTTCTTCCGCGTGCGCTGGATCGACAGGTTGATCGCCGTCCGGCAGAGCCAGGCCGGCGGATTCCGGATCGCCGCGCCTTCGCGCAGAGCCCCCAGCAGGCGCGCGAACGTCTCCTGGCAGACCTCGCGCGCGTCCTCCGCCGAGCGGAGGATGCGCCACGAGACCGAGGTCAGAAACCTCTCGTGCGTGCGGTAGAGAGCGTCGACGTCGAGCGTCACTATTTCACCCTCTCCACCGCGACGGCCCGCAGCGTCACGGCGCCGTTCTGCAGGTCCTTCCCGTCGAACTCCCACGTCGCCACCCGCGCGTCCGCCGGATCCGGCGTCGAGTTGCCGCCGACGACGTTGCCGGGGAAGCGGACTCGGAGTTTGAATCGGTCGTCGGTGGCGGCGGAGCCGGAGCGGACGGCGTAGTCTTCGGAGGCGTAGGCTTCGGCGAACCCGCCGTGCTTCTTCACGGAGGCGACGGACCCGCAGGCCTCGATGGCCGCGCGCCGCGAACCCGTGAGGAAATCGGTCGCGAACTTCACGCGGTCAGCCTCCGGGAGTTTCATCCAGGTCGCGACGGCCTCGGTCACCTTCGGCCCGCTCAGCGCCTCCCGGTAGACGCCCCCGACCTTCGAGAGCAGCTGCACGCGGTCCTCCCAGCCGACTCCGTTCCGGCGGCTCCAGGCGTCCACGACGCGCCACGCGAGCGCCATCTGTTTTTCGATTTCGGAGGAAGCGGCCATCTCGAAGAACCGGGTGGATTCGGCCTCCGACAGGGAGCTCAGCCCGCCCTTGTTCATCTTCTCGAGGAGCCGGCCCATTTCCGGCTCGTTGAGCATGGCGTCGTTCAGGCGCGTCACGTCCGCGGAGACGGTCCGGGGCCAGGTCCGCTCGAACTCGTAGATGCGCAGGTCGCCCTCGCGGCGGACGGTCAATTTCGTCGTGGCGTGCAGGGCGCGATCGCGGTCGGGGAAATCGGCGGGGGCGAAGCAGTCAGGCAGGGCGTTGAGGTCGGCGAGGGTCCTGGTCGCGCGCCAGATGAACCTCTCGGACGGGCCCTTGTCGTTGTTCGTCGCCTCGCGGCGCTTTTCGACGGTCCAGCCGTCGCCGGCGGGGAAGTGCAGGGTGTCGTCAAAGTCGCCGGGGTCGCCGCGGTACGTGAGCACGAGCTCGGCGCCGCCGTTCGAGTTGACGACGATTTCCTCCTCGCGCTCGAGGCAGCCGCAGAGGGCGAGGAGGGCAAGAAGGGTTGTCCAGCGGGTCATGGGGTTTCTCCTTTCTGTAAGTATGACGCGCGGGGGTGTGCGGACAACGACAGGAATCGGGAACGTGAGGTGGGCCGTACCAACCCACCCCCCCTTTTTCGAAGTGCGGGCGCGCCACAGGCGCGCCCGCACCCCGCGAAACGATCCCCTCCTTGAGCGTCACCCCCTTTTCATCCCTCCCATGTCCGATTTCTTCACACTCGCCGTTGACCCCGTCGATTAATGTCATTAACCTTACTCCCGGAAGTTCCTCGCGGGAGACCGGCATGCGCATCGGCATCGACGTGGGCGGGACGTTCACCGACATCATCGGGATCGACGGCCGCGGGCGCATCACGGTCCGCAAAATCTACACCACGCCGGCCGACCCGTCCGAAGGCGTCGTCGCCGGCATCGACAAGCTGCTCAAGGCCGCGGGTGCGACGGCGCGCGACGCCGAAACGGTCGTGCACGGCACGACCATCGGCACGAACGCGCTCCTGACGCGGAACGGCGTCCGGACCGGCTTGCTCACTACCGAGGGGTTCCGCGACGTCCTCGAAATCGGCCGCGTCCAGCGCCCCCCGGAGGGGCTGTACGACTTCAACGTCGACAACCCGCCGCCGCTCGTGCCCCGGGCGCTTCGCCTCGAGGCCGTCGAACGGATCGGGAGCCGCGGCGAAGTCGTCACGCCCCTCGACGAGGAATCGGTCGCCCGGGCGGCGGAGACGTTCCGGAACGAAGGCGTCCGCGCGGTCGCCGTCTGCTTCCTCTTCTCCTTCCTCAACACCGCCCACGAGCGCCGCGCGCGGGAAATCCTGCAGTCGAAACTGCCCGGCGAGTTCGTGTCGCTCTCGAGCGACGTCTGTCCGGAATTCCGTGAGTATGAACGCACGTCGACCGTCGTGATCAGCGCGTACCTGGCGCCTATCGTCGAAGCCTACGTCGATCGGCTCTCGAGCCGCCTCGGCGACCGGTTCCCCGATACTCAGCTCCGCCTCGTCCAGGCCAACGGCGGCGCCATGCGCGCGGCCGCGGCGAAAGGCCGGGCCGTGCACCTCGTGAACAGCGGTCCCGCCGGAGGCGCGACCGCCGCGGCGTTCCTCGGGCGCGCGGTTGACGAGCCGAAAATCGTCGCCGTGGACATGGGCGGCACGTCCTTCGACATCTCCATCATCGACGAGGGAATGGCGCACGTCACCACCACCGCGAAGTTCGACGGGTACCCCATCAAGATCGCCATGGACGACGTCAACGTCATCGGCGCAGGAGGCGGCTCCATCGCCTGGGTCGACCGCGGCGGCGCCCTCTCCGTCGGCCCCCAGAGCGCTTCCAGCGTGCCCGGTCCCGCGTGCTACGGGCGGGGCGGGGAAGAGCCGACCGTGACCGACGCGAACGTCGTCCTCGGGCGGATCAGCCCGGAGTACTTCCTCGGAGGCGAGATCGAGCTGCGGAAGGACCTCGCGGAGAAGGCCGTTCGCCAGAGGCTGAGCGGCCCGCTCGGGCTCGGCCTGGAAGAAGCGGCGCTCGGCGTGCTGCGCGTCGTGAACGCGAACATGGCGAAGGGGATCAACGCGAAGACGGTCCAGCGCGGGCAGGACCTGCGGGAGTTCGCGCTCGTCGCGTTCGGCGGCGCGGGGCCGCTTCATGCGGTCGAAATGGCGCAGGATCTGAACATGAAGCGCGTGATCGTTCCGCCGTTCCCGGGGGCGTTCTCGGCGTTCGGGCTGCTGGTGGCGGACACGCGGCACGACTTCACGCGGACGGTGATGAAGGAGGAGATCGACCCGGCGTGGCTGGGCGAGGCGTTCGGGGAGCTGGAGAAGAAGGGGGTGGCGGAGCTGGAGGCGGACGGGATTGCGAAGAAGGAGCGGCGGATTCTCTGGTCGGCGGACCTGCGATTCGAAGGGCAGTCGTACGAACTGAACGTTCCCGTCGAGCGGAAGGCGAAGCCCGACGTGAAGACGATGCTCGCCGCGTTCGACGCGCTGCACGAGCGCATCTACGCCTTCAAATCCGTCGACGAGCGGACCGTGCTGGTGAACATCCGCGTCACCGCGATCGGCGTTTCCCCCGAGGTCGAGCTGCCGCGGCCGGCGAAAGGCACGAAGGACGCGCGGGCGGCTTCGAAAGGGAGGCGGAGGGTCTTCTTCGCGGGGGCGGGGTGGACGGAGGCTGCGATCTACGAGCGCTCGAAGCTCAAGGCCGGAAACGCGGTCGCCGGTCCCGCCGTCGTCGAGGAGGAAATCTCCTGCACCGTGGTCCCTCCCGGGACCTCGCTCCGGGTCGACGCGCTCGGCAACCTCGTCGTGGACCTCCGGGAGGGCAAATGAAAATCGATCCGGTCACCACCCAGGTCCTCCGCTTCCGCATGGAGTCCATCGCGGACGAAATGGGCTACACGCTCGTGCGCACGTCGCGTTCGACGGTCATCAAGGAGATCGAGGACATCTCGTGCGCCGTGTTCGACCGGCGCGGGCGGACCATCGCGCAGGGGCACCACGCGCCGATGCTGCTCACGGGATTCGAGTTCACGATGGCGGCGCTGCTCGAGCGGGTGAAGGACTGGTCCGAGGGGGACGTCGTGCTCTCGAACGATCCCTACCTGGGCGGGCAGCACCTGACGGACCTGCAGACGTTCTCGCCGGTGTTCCACAAGGGGAAGATCGCCGGATTCGTCGGCAACATCGCGCACCATTCGGACGTGGGCGGGTCGGCGCCGGGGACGGTGACAGGCGGGCTCACGGAGATCTACCAGGAGGGGCTGCGGCTCCCGATGGTGAAGCTCTACGTCGCGGGAAAAGAAAACCCCGACATCTTCGGCATTCTCCGCGCGAACATCCGCGTCCCCGACAAGACGCTCGGCGACCTGCGCGCGCAGGCGGCGGCGGGATTCGTGGGGGTCAGGCGCTTCAAGGAGGCCCTCGACCGCTACGGCGTCGAGACGGTGGAGGCCGCTACGGAAGCGCTCATGGGGCATTCGGAGCGGCGGCTCCGCGCGGCGCTCGCGGAAATCCCCGACGGGACGTACTCCGGCGAGGACTACGTCGACGACGACGGCATCACGGACGCGCCGATCCGGATCTGCGTGAACGTACGCAAGAAGGGCGACGGCGCGACGATCGATTTCACCGGCACGAGCCCGCAGGTCACGGGCAACCTGAACTGCCCGATCGCGACGACGCACGCGGCCGTCTACTACGCGCTCATCGCCGTCCTCGACCCGCGCGTGCCGCCGAATTCGGGCTGCTACCGGCCCTTCAAGGTCGAAGCCGAGCCCGGCCTCGCCGTGAACCCGCGGCCGCCCGGCGCGGTCCAGGCCCGCACGAACACCTCGCAGAAAGTCTCCGAAGCCACGCTGCGCGCCCTCGCTCATGCGCTTCCCGACAAAGTCACCGCCGGCTCGCACGGCAACATCATGACGAACGCGTTCAGCGGGTGGTACGCGGGGACGCGCAAGCGGTACGTGTGCATCGAGATCCAGGGGGGCGGGGCCGGCGCGCGTCCGACGAAGGACGGGTGCGACGGGCAGGACTCGCACCTCGCGCGGTTCATGAACACGCCGACGGAGGCGCAGGAGCTGGAGTATCCGCTGCGCGTCGAGCGGTACGAGTTCATTCCGGACACGGGCGGGGCGGGGAAGTTCCGGGGCGCGCTCGCGCTTCGGCGCGACATCCGGGCGCTGGCGGACATGACGTTTTCGCGGTACGCGGACCGCCAGAAGTTTCCGCCGTTCGGCGTCCTCGGCGGCAAGGACGGCGCCTGCGGGGAGACGCGGATCAACGGGGAGAAGGCGCGCGCGAAGGGGATCGATCGGCTCAAGGCGGGCGACGTCGTGAGCCTGCGCACGCCGGGGGCGGGGGGGTACGGGGATCCGAAGGAACGGGATCCGGAGCTGGTGAAGCGGGACGTGCGGGACGGCAAAGTGACGCCGGCGGCGGCGCGGCGCGATTACGGGGTGCAGCCATGATCGATGGTCTCGAGTTCGGGCAGGGGCGCATTCAACTGCGGGGCGTGCGGTTCCTCCTCATCCGCCCGGAGACGATCGTCGGCTTCCAGAAGGCGGTCGAGCGGGAGGCCGGCGACGCGGCGCGGCGGTGCCTGGTCGCGGGCGGCGTCGAAGGCGGCGGGCGGTCCGCGCGGCGGCTGCGGGACGAGCTGGGCATGAAGGGCCGCGAGGTCGTCGAGGCGATGTGCCGGATGGGAACGGAAATCGGATGGGGGCTGTTCCGCGTCGAGCGGTACAGCGACGCCGCGTTCGAGATCGCAATCGCCGACTCGCCCTACGCCGAGGCCTACGGACGGTCGACGGTGCCGGTCTGCCATTTCCTCGCAGGGGTCGTGAAAGGGATCGGGGAAGCGGTGTACGGCGCCGCGGGGGCGGCGGAGTCGTCGTGCGCGAGCGCCGGGTCGCGCGAGTGCAGGTTCGTCGCGACCGCGGCGCCCGGGCAGTGGAGCTGAGCATGATCGACCTCACGCCGGACGAAGTCGACTTCCGCGCCTCGGTCGCGCGGTTCGTGGAAGAGGCCATCGTTCCGTCGGCGGCGGCGCTCGACGAGCGCGGAGACTTTCCGCGCGAACTCTTCCGGAAAATCGGCCGGCTCGAATATTTCGGCCTGCGTTATCCGGAGTCCGTGGGGGGAAGCGGCGCGGGCTTCGTGACGTACTGCCTGATGGCCGAGGAGCTGGCGCGCGGCTCGATGAGCGTCGCGGCGATGACGGCGATGCAGGGGATGATGGCGACGGACTTTCTGTTCCGGCACGGCACGCAGGACCAGCACGATCGGTTCCTCCGTCCGGCGCTGCGCGGAGAGAAGATCGGTGCGTTCTGCCTGACCGAGCCGGACGCTGGAAGCGACCTCGCGCGGATCGCGACGGCGGCGAAGGAGACGCCGCAGGGGTGGCGGCTGGGCGGGAGCAAGTTCTGGGTCACGAACGGGACGGTCGCGGATTTCTTCACCGTCGCCGCGACGGTGGACAGATCGAAAGGGCTGAAGGGGCTGAAGTTTTTCCTCGTGGAGCGCGGCGCGCCCGGGCTGGTCGTCGGGCGGAAGATCAGCACGCTGGGAAACCGGGCCGGCGAGACCACGGAGTTGTCGCTCGACGACACGCCCGCCGCGAAGCTGGGCGATGCGGGCCTCGAGGACCTCGGGAAGATCCTCGACCAGATCCGCGTCATGACCGGCGCCCTGTCGCTCGGTCTCGCGCGCGCGGCGCTCGACGAGGCGGTGCGCTACTCGAAGGAGCGCGTCTGCTTCGGCCAGCCGATCGCGAAGCTCCAGGCGCTTCGGCACATGATCGCGCAGTCGTGGGCGGACCTCGAGGCGTCGCGGCTGGCGGTCTACCACGCCGCGCGCCGGATTGAGCGCGCCGAAAAGTGCGGCCCGGCGGCCGCCGCGGCGAAGCTCGTGGCGTCCGAGATGGCCAACCGCGTCGCGGACGCGGCGCTGCGCGTCCTGGGCGGCGCGGGGTTTGCGATGGAGCACGCGGCCCAGCGGTACTTCCGCGACGCGCGGTTCCTGCTGATCGGCGGCGGGACGAGCGAGATCCTCAGGAACGTGATCGCGAAGGACGTGCTGGGGGATTGAGAGCGCGAGAAAAATTCGATCTTCGGCGCGGTCGGACCTCGCTCACCCCGACCGCTCCTGCGATCGGGTTGTTTCGCGCTCTCAGGGCCGGATCAGATCCAGTCCCTGGACCGCGTCGAAATCCGAGTCGAACGAGATCAGCACGGAACCGCTTTCGATCGCGTGAGCGGCGATCCAGACGTCGTTGGTCGGAAGCGGTCTGCCGGAGCGGCGAAGCCCGAAGGCGACGATGCCGAACCGTTCGCAGGTCGCGCGGGTCACGGGCAGGAAAGCGACCTGCGGCTCCGCCAGAAAATCGTCGAGCAACTCCATGTTGCGGCGGAAGCGGCCGCCGTTCCGGAAACCGTAGAGCAGCTCGCCGACGACGACCGCGGACATGACGACGCCCTCGGCCCTCCGGACGAGTTTCTCCACGGCCGGGCTGCCCGTCTGCATCGCCGACCAGGCGTTCGTATCGAGGAGAATCCTCATTTCCAGAGTTCCGCATCGACGCGGGAGAAAATCGAAATCGCCCTGTCGAATGCCCGGGCTTCCGCCTTCGTCCAGGTGCGGAAATAGCGGTCAAGCGCATGCCCGATCCGCATGCCTGAAGAAGGGTCCGCAAGCGTCGCGGACTTCAACAGGCGGAGCGCCGCCCGGTTCAGGGAAAGCCCCTCCCGGTCGGCGAGTTCGTGAAGGGCGCGCGCCGTGCTTTCGTCGAGACCCCTGAGTGTGATCGGTTTCATGGCCTCGCGATGCCTCATTATGATGCGTTATGCATCATATTACATGAACGGAGGCGCCGCGACAAGCACTCCCGGTGTCGCGGGCATGCACGGATTGCTGACTTGGGGGTCGTAACTGTGGACAATGCCCGGCACTTCCCGGCTTCAGGGTCGAATCATGTCCGGTCCCTCCACGCACGTCGTCACCGGCGCCACGGGCTACACGGGCAAGTACATCACGCGCCTGCTGCTGGAACGGGGCGACGCCGTCCGCACGCTCACCGGCCACCCGGACCGGCCGTCCCCGTTCGGGAACCGGGTCTCGCGGCACGAATTCGACTTCGAGCAGCCCGAACGCATGCTCGATGCGCTCCGCGGCGCCGACACTCTGTTCAATACCTACTGGGTCCGTTTCAATTACGGCAACCGCACCTACGAGCGCGCCGTCGCCAACACGAAATGCCTGTTCGAGGCGGCGCGCGAAGCGGGCGTGCGGCGGATCGTGCACGTCTCGATCGCCAACCCGTCGGCGGACTCGCCCTTCCCGTACTACCGCGGCAAGGCGGAGCTCGAGCGGTTTCTCGGCTGTCTCGGCATCCCGCACGCGATCGTCCGGCCCGCGGTGATCTTCGGCGACGAGGACATCCTGATCAACAACATGGCCTGGTGCCTGCGCCATTTCCCGTTCTTCGGCGTCCCGGGCGACGGCACGTACCGGATGCAGCCGGTGTTCGTGGAGGACATGGCGCGCCACTGCGTCGACGCGGCGGGGCGCGAGGGGAACGAGACGTTCGACGCGTGCGGGCCCGAGATTTTCACGTTCGACGAATGGCTGCGCGCGATCGCGAAGACGGTCGGCGTGCGCGCGAGGCTCGTGCACCTGCCGAAGAAGCTGGCGTACTGGACCTCGAAGATCGTCGGCTGGATCGTCGGCGACGTGATCCTCACCTGGGACGAGGTCGGCGGCCTCAGCTCCGGCCTGCTCGAATCCCGGGAGCCCCCGCGCGGGACGACCCGTCTCACCGACTGGCTCGCGGCTCACGCGAAGAACGCGGGCGGGTCGTACGCCTCCGAGGTCGCGCGGCACTTCCGGTAGCCGCACGACCGGGCTGGCTGATTCCGCTCCCCGGTTCGATCGTTTCTCACGCTATCTTGAAAATAGCCCGTTGTTCTGAAACGGCCCAGGGCAAGGAGGAGGAGAAGGAGAAGGAGCAGGAGGAGGTACGGCCCCGGCGGCGCGACCTCCCCCTGCTCCTCCTCCTCTGAGGGGCGCCGGGCCGAAGCGGAATCGTGTGCAGAAGTCGCCGGGGCACGTCGCCGCGATGGACGAGCAGCTGGTCCGCCGTAGTCCGGAGGAATCTGCTCATGAAATCCGACAAGGCGGCGGTTGTGCGAAGGTCTCCAGTCACGATGTGAGAGAACCTATTCCGGCTCGATCGCTTCCAGCGCCCCCGGATCCTGCCCGCGGTTGTACCGCTCGAACGCTTCTCGCGCGCGCGCCAGCTCGGCCGAGCGGAGATCCTGCTGGGTATCGTGTCCTTCGTCCTGCCACCCGATGAAAATGCCGGACGCGGGCGACAGGTCGGCGCGGGCGCGCTGGATGGCGTCGAGGGCGCTTCGCAGCACCGGCAAGGTGCAGCGTCCCTGTTCGGGGAAGAGCTCTCGGCCGCGGCGGCTGGGGTAGTAGGGGTGGATGTTGAGGTCGGCGGAGATCGAGCGGGCGCGGGCTTCGGAGAAGACGAAGCGCGCGGTGCCGGCGGCGTCGTCCGCCGCGGTGTCCGGGGTGGTGCCGGGGCCGGCGACGACGACGTTGACGTCGAGTCCGACGGCCGCGGCGGCGATGGCGTCGAACGCTCGCAGCACGGCGGCGCGCGGCATCGCCTTGCGGAGGAGTCCGTCGCGGATCGCGTCGTCCGCGCTTTCGAGGCCGAGGATCGGGCGCAGCTGGATCGCCGGCCCCAGCCGCGACGCGGCGGCGGACAGCGCTTCCGCGCGGATGAACGGCTCGCGCGAATCCAGGCTCACGGCGCGAAGCGCCGGCAGGGCGCGGGCGAAGTCGAGGACGGCGGCGAGCGTCTCCGCCGGCATCTCGCGCGGGTTCAGGACCGATCCGCTGTTGTAGACGACGAGGTGCGCGATTTCGCCGAGCTCGCCCGCGTACCGCGCGCGGAACCACTCCAGCCGCCGCAGGTTGTCCGCCGGGGCGAACGCGCGGCCCTCGCCCGCGCCGATGTCGCAGTGCCCGCACCGGCCCGTGGCGAACCACGGGCACTCGCCGCCCGGCGCGGCGTTGCCGAACACGAGCGCGAGCCGCGGGCCGAACCGGTCGGCGACGGGCTCAAAAACGCTCGCGGGCGGCGGGGCGTCAGGGTGCGGCGAGGACAAGGCGGTCTCCGAGGAAAAGGGCGTCGATGCCGGTGCAGGCGAACGTGCGGATCGCGTCCGCGGGCGAGCAGACGATCGGTTCCTTCTCGTTGAACGACGTGTTGAGCACGAGCGGCACGCCGGTCAGCCGCGCGAAATGCGCGACGAGCGAATGGTACAGCGGCTGGCGCTCCGCGTGGACGGTTTGGATGCGGCAGGTGCCGTCGTGGTGGACGACCGCCGGGATTTCCGAAGCGCGCTCGCGGCGCACCGGATACGCGAACAGCATCAGTTCCCGCGCCGCCGCCGCGCCGCGCCGGCCGGCCGGCACCTCGAACCACCCTTCCAGTTCCTCCGCCAGGCACGACGCCGCGAACGGCCGGAATGGCTCCCGCCGCTTGATCCGCTCGTTCAGCCGCAGCCGCGTTTCGGGCCGGCGCGGATCCGCCAGCAGCGACCGGTTGCCCAGCGCCCGCGGCCCGAACTCCAGCCGCCCCTGGAACCACCCGACGATCCGCCCCTCGGCGACCATGCCCGCCGCGCGCGCGGCGGAATCCGCGACTCGCTCCGCCTTCAGGCCCGCCGCCTGAAGCGCCGCGCCCACCGCGTCGTCGCCGAATTCGGGACCGAGAAGCGCCCCCGGCGGGCGCCCGTCCTCGCGTGCCCGCGTCCGCTCCGCCTCAGGCGCCGCCTCGAGCGCCGCGCCCACCGCCGTGCCCGCGTCGTGCGCCGGCCCCGGGATGTACACCTCCGCGAACGGCCCCTCGCCCTCGAGCCGCGCGTTTGCCACGCAGTTGAGCGCGACCCCGCCCGAGTACGCCAGCCGCGGCAGCCCCGTCGCGCGGTGCAGCCGGCGCGCCGTCGCGAGCACCGCTTCCTCGGTGCCCTTCTGAAGCGCCGCCGCGGCGTCGGCGAAACGGGGATCGCCGGGAAGCGGCTCGCCCGGGAGGCGCCGGGGTCCGAAGAGCGATTCGAGTCCGGCGAGGTCGCCGCGGAAACGCGCGAGGGCGATGTCCACCTGGAAGGGCAGCGGCTGCCGTCCCGCGGTGCCGCCCTCCGGATCCGGCACATGGAGGAGGCGCCCGGCCTCGCGCTGGAAACGCGCCGGGTCGCCGTGGGCCGCGAGGCCCATCACCGTCCCCGCGTCGTACTCTCCGAACCCGAGCCACTGCGCGAGTTTCTCCCAGAGCATCCCCAGCGAGTGCGGATACGCTACCTCCTCGATCTCCGTCATCCCGCTCCCCGACCCACGCCCCAGCCACGCGGTCGCCGCTTCCCCGATCCCGTCCACCACGAGCAGCGCGGCCTCCTCGAACGGCCCGGCGAAAAACGCGTCCGCCGCGTGCGCGCGGTGGTGGGGGACGAATTTCACGCGCGCGGCGAGCGCGGAGTCGCCGGCGCGTTCGGCGAGCCGCCGCGGCACGTCGCGCACGCGCGCATCGAATTCGCCTTCGCCTTCTCCGGTGCCCCAGCCGCGCGGATCCGCCAGCGGATACGGGTCGGCCCCGACCATCGACGGCCGCTTCCCCGGCATGAAGGAAAACCCGATGGCGTCGAGGTCGCGCGCCCGCGCTCCGGCCGACATAAGGCAGGCGTCGATCGCCCGCCAGGGGAGCTGGTCCGGATTTCCCACCTCGGCGCGCTTCGCATGCTTGACGCGCGAGAGCCGCTCTTCTTCGACCGCGAAAACGATGCGGCCGTCGCGGAGCAGGGCGGCCGAGCTTTCGTGGTAGGCCGAGTTGACGCCGAGGATGAGGGTCATGGTGCGGGAGCCACGCTACACGCGGACGGGGGGCAGGGTCAAACCCCGCACCGGCCGCGGCGGAATCATGGCAACTTCCTGCAGTGAAGTGGGTTAACTTACTGTTGCGTCCCCAGCTGAGAGGGTTTTCCTCATGCATCCATCGCCCGCCCTGGCCTTCGCCTTCCTCCTTCTTCTCCCTGCGATCCTCC
Source organism: Planctomycetota bacterium (assembly GCA_016190145.1). Taxonomy (GTDB): domain Bacteria; phylum Planctomycetota; class MHYJ01; order WSZJ01; family WSZJ01; genus WSZJ01. The sequence continues at coordinate 61,798 of JACPRD010000137.1, forward strand.
GTGCCGAAGACCCCGCCCCTCGCCCGTCCGATGCGGACGCGGAAAAGACCGTGGAGGAACTCAAAGCCGCATTGAAGGGCGGTTCGGAGGACGCGAAACGCGAGAAGGTGGCGGCGTGCGCCGACTGTCCGCACCCGAAAGTCGCAGCCGCGCTTGCGCCGATTCTCGTGTCGGGCACCGACGAGCTGCGAACGGCCGCCGCCGAAGCGCTCGGACGCATGGACGGGCTGGCCGACGCCGCGAAAGCGCTCCATTCCGCCCTCGCCCCCAACGAGAAGCACTCGAAGGTCCTGGAGGCCCTGTTCGCCGCGATCGAAGGCGTGAACCACCCTTCCTCGGTCCCGGTCTGCCAGAAGTGGGTCAACGACCGCAACGACCTGCGCGACTCGGAAGAGGTGAACGGCGTGCTGTGGGCGATCGACGTCCTCGGCGGGCTGAAATGGAAGGCGAGCGTGGATGCGCTGATCGCGATCTGGAACAAGAAGAAGGTTTCCGGGCGCGGGGGCGGGACGGGAGGCGGTTACAAGGAGAAATGCCGGCAGCACGCGGAGGCGGCGCTGCGGCGGCTGACGGCGGAGGCGTTCGGAGACGTGACCCTGTGGGAGGACTGGTGGAAGAAGAACGCGAGGAACTTCAACGAGGACATGAGCCTGAAATGATGCGGGCCCTGAATCCCCCGCGGCCGTCATCCTGTATGTTCTTCCGCTGGGGTTGCGAGATTCCCGCCTGACACCTGGGGTTCCTGGAAAGGTCGCAGACATGCGCATTCTCGTGCTGGCCGCATTCGTTGTCCTCGCCGGGCCGCTGTCCGCCCAGGAACCGCTCGCTGTTCCTCCGCAGAAGGACGCCGACGAGCGTGTCGCCGCGTTGAGAGAGGCCTGGAAGGGGAGCGACGACCTCGCAAAGGAAAACGCCGTCGCCGCCTGCGCGGACTGTCCGCACCCGGCGGTCGCCGCGGCGCTGGCGCCGCTGCTCGTCTCGGGCTCGGAGGAACTCCGCATCGCGGTCGCGAAGACGCTGGGAAAGATGCCGGGCTTCGCGGACGCCGCGAAGGCGCTTCATTCCGGGATGAAGACGAACGAGAAATACGACAAGGTGCTGCGCGCGGTCTTCGAGGGGATCGCGCGTGTCGGCCACGTTTCCTCGGTCGGCGTGCTCGAGAAATGGATCGACGACCGGCTGGACCTGCGGGATTCCGAGGAGGTGCCGGGCGTGATCCTGGCGTTCGACGTGCTCGGATTCCTCAAGCACAAGGCGAGCGTCGACGTGATTCTGGACCTGTGCAACAAGAAGAAAGTCTCGGGCTGGGGCGCCGGCACGGGCGGCGGGTACAAGTGGAAATGCGGCCGGCATGCGGAGGCGGCGCTCGTGCGGCTCACGGGGCAGGAGGCGTTCGGGGATCTGGAACTGTGGAAGGACTGGTGGAAGAAGAACGCGAAGGGATTCAACGAGGACATGACGGCGAAGAGGAAGTAGCCGGCGGTTACTTCTGCGCGCGGTTGCCGGTCTGCGCTGCGATCCGCTCGATGGTATAGGGCGATTCCGCTTCGACTCTCGCGAGGAGCTTTCGAGCTTCCGCCGTCCCCGCGCGGTGGAGCATGTTGAGCGCACGCCACCGGGGCAGCATTGCGGGGGAACGGATCGGCAAGGACTCCATCGAAGCGAGGATGTCGCGGAGCCGGCCATCCGCCTCTGCGGATAGACCGCCCTTGAGGCTCTCCCGAAGGCGCGGTTCGGCCACGACGCCGATGTCGACCAGGGCACGGACCGCGGCATCGCGTTTCTGCGCGTCGGCATCGTCGAGCTGCGCCACGAGATCGGCCAGGCCTTCGGGCGGTTCCGGGCGTTCCTGCAGACGTTCGCCGAGATGCCGAACGATTTCGTCGGACAGGTGAGCGCGAGCCGTCATCAAGGCGATGTCCTCCGGAGTTCCCGAGATGAGTGTCTTCCAGACTCCTTCCGTCTTGAATTCGAGATCCGGGGGAAGGGAAGCTCCATCGGGCACGCGCCAAATCGTCCCGGGGCCTTTTTCCGCGATGGTTGCTAGAAGTTGGCCATCGGAAGAAGCGACCATGATGGGGAACCGGACCGCATCGCCGTCGAACCGGCGAGTCTCCCGGCCGACCGATGCGTCGCAGAAAACGAGGGTCCCGTCTCTGTCGAGAAGTGCCAGGGCGCGGCCTTCGTCGCACCAGGCGAGCGCGTCGGGCGTGTCCTCCAGGACGAGGGAGCACCGATCGCGGCCCGTGGAGAGATCGAAAACCCGGACGCGTCCCCCCATTCCGTGGGAATCCGTGCGGGCGAGCAAGGTCCCGTCGGGCGAGATGGCGACATCGAGGGCGTCGTCACCCGGGATCAAGGACCTGGGGCGGCCGTCGCTCAGCGATCTCAAATCAACGTTTCCCTCCCGGGGCCCGATGGCGAGCAGATTCCAGCGGGTGCAGGGTGCGACTACCCGCAGGCCGTTGCCGTCCCCTTTCAGGAAGAAGGCACTGTGTCCCGTCGCACCGTCAGCGACAAGTACGTCCCCCTTGAGCGAGGTCAGCACGACGACGGAGGCGTCACCGGAGATGACGCAACCCATCATCAGGTCGAACTTTCCTTCCCCCAGATCCACCGGCTTCCATCCCGCATCGGTCCGGCGGAGGATTTTCCGGTCTCGCGTCACGACGACCGGAACATCGCTGTCCGGAGGCCACGCGATGGCGCGAAGCGCTACCGCGGACGGTTTCATTTTCTCCAGGACACCGCCGGTCGCCGCTTCCCAGATGACGATGACACCATCGTCACCGCATGTGGCGAGCCGACTTCCGTCAGGGGAAAACACCGCGCCGTTCAACTCACCGGAGTGGCCCGGGGGAGGAGGGATAAGAGATTTCCCGGTCGAGATATCCCAGGCGAACAGTCGTCCCTCGTGGGAGCCAGCGAGAATCGTGGAGGAATCCGAAGCAAATGCGATGCAGGTCACATCGATCCTGGAGTCCGTCGTGAATTCAGCCGTTCTCAGTGCCGTATCGGGGTCCCACAAGTGGATGCCGCCCTCGAGCCGGGACGTCGCGATCCTCTTGCCGTCCGGGGACCAGGCGACGGATCGTCCGAAGCCGTAGTCTGGTTTGAACTCGCCGAATTTGCGTCCCGTCGAGATGTCCCAGACTTGCGCCGATCCCGTTCGATCTCCCGTCAGCAGGCGATTTCCGTCCGGGGACAGCTCCAGCGTCGTGCACTTGCCGTCGGCGACGTCGATCGAGGCCTTTTGCTTCCCGGATTCTCCGTCGAAGACGCGGACTCTTCCCTGGAGATCGCCGATTGCGATCCAGCGAAGGTCGGAGGTTGCCGAGGAAACCTGTGCTGATTCCAGAGACTCCGAGGGGAACTCCACGATGCAGATCACCGACTGCTTCTCAGGGTCGACGATCCGGAAATCCGCGACCGTCCGCACGAGCTCCCGGGTGGCCGTGCCCGCGAACCCAGAATTCCAGCGGGCCTGACTTCGATCTCGTTCGCAGCTCGCGAATTCCGCGAAGGGGCGGGTTCCGATGACCAGGCCCCCAATTTCGGCCGCAACCAGGAGCCGGCGCGAATCGGCGTCGAAGCCGATCGTGGCGTCTCCCGGGCAGGAACTCCGGTGGCTGGCGACGGGCTCCAGTGAAGGCCACTTCCATATCTTGATCGTGGAGTCGTTGGAGATGCTTGCGGCGAGTTTGCCGTCGGGAGAAATCGTGACGCCAACGACGCGGTCCGAGTGAGTTCCCGGCGAGCCGAGCAGTCTTGAAACGGCGCCTTGTGGAAGCGCATTCCCGGGTGCAGGATCGAGCGGAGGCGCGTCCTGCGCCATGGCCCGACCGAACGCCATGACTGCGGCGACCAGGAGGGCACGGGACGGAGCACAGGGAGAAGAACGGGCCATTGGCTTTGCTCCTTCTTGGAGATCGTCGAACGACAGCTCCGAGAGCATAGCTCTTCGGCGCAGGACTCCCTCAGGAGATCCGCAATTGCGCCGGGGGACAGGGCACCGCCGACGATTTGGATTTCTCCCGGTCCGTATCCGGCATCTCACGTTCTAACTCTCCGCCCGCGGCGGATGCGGACGACGGCCCTCGAACGGTCGAGGGCGGCCGTCAGGCGCACGCCGGGATGTGGGAGGAGTCTTCATGCGCCGCCTGCTGGTGAGCCTGCGCCGGACCTGGGCCTTCCTCGTCGCTTCCGGATTCCACGTCTTCGTCCTGGCCGCCGCGACGATGTTCACGTTCAGCGAGAGGCCGTTCGTGCGAGAGGCTCCGCCGGTCGTGATTCCGCTCGCGGCGAGTCGCGGGCAGAAATTCGACATGGACCGGCCACGGGACATCTTCGAGCGCAAGGGAATCACGCAGTTTGGCGGGGAGACCGAGCCGTCGCTTTACTTCCCGGAGGGGGAGGAGTCCGACCACAACGAGGCCGTCCGACCCTTCATTCCCCCTGACGGCGGCGGCATCCGCGGCCGCCAGCCGCGCGGCATGCCGGGCGTGTACGACAACCTGGGCGTCGGCGGCGGCCAGGGCGCGCGTTTCGCGCCGCCGCGCCCCGCCGTGAACGAGCAGGCCGACCGTACGGGCCCCGCGACCGGCGACGAGTACGCCCGCGCCGAGGAGGATCGTTTCTTCAGGGTCGCCGACGCGCCTCTCTCGACCTTCTCCATCGACGTCGACACCGCCAGCTACTCGAACGTCCGGCGCTTTCTCGCGGAAGGACACCTGCCGCCCCCCGGCGCCGTGCGCATCGAGGAGATGCTGAACTCGTTCCGCTACGACTACCCGGCGCCGGAGGGGGACAGGCCTTTCTCCGTGTGCGTCGAAGAACACGCCGCGCCGTGGGCGCCGGGGCACCGGCTCGTGAGGATCGGGCTGCGCGGGCGGGAAGCGGACTTTGCGCAGGCGCCTGCCGCGAACCTGGTGTTTCTCGTGGACGTGTCGGGGTCGATGAGTTCGCCGGACCGGCTGCCGCTCGTGAAGGCCTCGCTGCGGCTGCTGGTGGAGCGGCTGCGGGCGCAGGACCGGATTTCGGTCGTGGTGTACGCGGGGAGTTCGGGGCTCGCGCTGCCGGCGACGGGCGGGAACCGGAAAGAGGAAATCCTGGCGGCGATCGATCGGCTGCAGTCCGGCGGCTCGACGAACGGCGCGGAGGGGATCGAGCTGGCGTACCAGACGGCGTCGGAGAATTTCGTGAAGGGCGGAATCAACCGGGTGATCCTGTGCACGGACGGCGACTTCAACGTCGGCGTCTCGAGCGCGGCGGACCTGGCGTCGCTCATCGAGGAGAAGCGGAAGACCGGCGTGTTCCTTTCGGTGCTCGGCTACGGCCGCGGGAACTATGCCGACCGGCGGATGCAGGAGCTGGCGGACAAGGGAAACGGCAACGCGGCGTACATCGACTCGATCGACCAGGCGCGGAAAATGCTCGTGGAGCAGATGACGGGGACGCTCTGGACGATCGCGAAGGACGTGAAGATCCAGGTCGAGTTCAATCCCGCGAAGGTCGCCGGCTACCGGCTGATCGGTTATGAAAACCGGATGCTCGCGGCGCGGGACTTCAACGACGACCGCAAGGACGCGGGCGAGATCGGAATGGGCCACCAGGTCACGGCGCTCTACGAGATCGTGCCCGCGGGCCAGGAGGTCGACATCGCGGTCGATCCGCTCAAGTACCAGCCGCCGGCGCAGCAGCCGGCCCCGGCCGCGCCCTCGAACGAGACCCTGACGGTGAAGCTGCGCTTCAAGAAACCCGACGGCGTCACCAGCGACAAGATCGAAGTTCCGTTCGTCGCGCCCGCCGTCGAGAACAAGGACACGCCGGACTTCGACTTCGCGGCCTCCGTCGCGATGTTCGGGATGCTGCTCCGCGATTCGTCGCTCCGCGGCGCCGCGAACTGGGGGCTCGTGCTCGAACTCGCGAAGGGCGGAATCGGGGAAGATGTGTCGGGGGAGCGGAAGGCGTTCGTGGAATTGGCCAGATTGGCGAGGAAGACGGAGGAGAGATAGGAAGGCGGAAGGTAGCCATAAGCCATAGGCCATAAGCTATAAGCCATAAGCCTGTGTGGCAACCACCTTTTATCTTACCTCTCCCTCCGCTATCCTTCCTTGTTTCGGCAGAGTAATGCGCCGGTAGAGGTCTTCAAAC
>JACPRD010000139.1 GCA_016190145.1 Planctomycetota bacterium
CGCCCCAGCCATTCCCCCCTTTCACCCTATTCCTCTTCTTCCGACTCCCCCCTCGGCAGAGAGAACCGGTCGAGCACCGTCGCGAACTCGGGAATGACGTACGACTCCGCGACCGGCTTCGCCTTCTTGCCGTGATCCTCCTCCTCCCGCGCCAGCGGGACGATCGCGAGCTGGCCGCCGATCTTTGCGAAACGCCGGTCGATGTAGGCCATGCCGATCTGGGCTTTGCCGACCAGCGTGCAGGACGTGACCTCGCCGATTTTCTGGCCTTTGAGGTTCGCGACCGGCCAGTGCGACCGCACGGCGCGCGCCTTGTCGCTGTTGAGCTTGAACCGCACGACCTCGTTTTTGCGCGCGTCCTCGCGCGCGACCATCGCGTCGCGCCCCACGAAGAACGGCTTGTGCCGCTTCACGAAAGTCCCGTACCCCGCTTCCGCGGGAGTGATGTCGCGGTCGCCGGCGAGTTCGTGTCCGTAGAGTGGGAAGCCGACTTCGGTGCGGGTGCTGTCGCGGGCGCCGAGGCCGCAGCGCTGGAGGCCGTACTTCTGGCCGGCGGCGAGGAGGCCCTGCCAGAGTTTCGGCGCGGCGTCGGGGTGGACGTAGAGTTCGAACCCGGTATTCTCGCCGGTGTAGCCGGTCTTGGAGATGAGGGCGGGGATGCCGCCGCAGATCGTGGTCTCGATGAAGTCCGACTTCTTGAGGTCGCGGAGGGCGGCCTTGGCGGGGCGGGAATCGGAGGCGCGCTGAAGGATCGCGAGGGACTTCGGGCCCTGGACGGCGACGTCCACGAGCTGGTCCTTGCCGCTCGAGGCGTCCTTGAGGTTGCGGAGGACGACGTCGCCCTCGATCTCAACCGCTGGCCGCGCAGGATCCATCTGGTACTTCCGCGAGGCGACCCCCGTGAACCATGCCCAGAGCTTGTCGGCGTTCGAGGCGTTGACGACGAGGAGGAAGCGCTCCCTCGCGCGGCGGTAGACGAGGATGTCGTCAAGCACGTGGCCGTCGGGCGTCAGGACGTAGGAGTACTGGGTCTGGCCGTCGCGGAGGCGCGGGACGAAGTTGGTGGTGACGAGGTCGATGAAGCGCTGGGCGTTGGGTCCGGCGACTTCCATGGTGCCCATGTGGGTGATGTCGAACAGACCGGCGCGCGTGCGGACGGCCTCGTGTTCGTCCATGATCGTGGTGTAGAGAACGGGCATTTCCCAGCCGGCGAAGGGGACCATGCGTCCCTTCGCGCCGTTCGCGTCCTTTTCCTGGTGCTGGGCCCAGAGGCAGGACTTCCTCGGCGGGACGCCCTCGGGCTCCTTCCAGGAAAACGTCTCCTTCTTCACGGCGAGGGCGGGGACGCGCCGGCAGCCGATGAAGTACGGCTTCTTCAGGTCGATCTTCGCGTCGTCGCGGCGCGCGGCATCGCGGGCGCGGATGCCGGCGGGCGCCGCGCCTTCCTTTCGGAGTCTGGCCCAGACGCGCGGGGCCTCGTTGGGGCCGGCGAGAATCCCGAACCAGTCGGCCGGCCCGGGACGGCAGGCGAGCACCGGGACGCCGTCGACGGTCCCGGACCCCCAGCGGCCCGGCGCGAGAGTGCCGAGCGGAGCGCAGGCGGATTTCAGGACGGAAGCGGCCTTCGGGCCGGCGAGCGCCAGCAGGATCTGGCGCCGCTCCGGGTGCCGGGACTGGCGCAGGTCTTCGACCGTCACGGGTCCGTCGAGCTTGGAGTACACGTCGGCGGGATCGAATCGGACGTACCCGTCCGAGAGCGCCTCGAGCCATCCCTGCAGGCGGGCATCGGCGTCCAGCAGCCAGTACTCGTCCGCACCCTCGGGGTCCGCGGGCAGCCGCATCACGGCGGGGCGGTCCATCTCTTCGCCCCCCGGGGTCAGGATGAACCCGGCCGCGGCGCCTCCGGTTTCGAGGTCTCCACCGCCCGCCAGCAGCGACCCCGCGAACGTCCGCGCCCGCTCCCCGCGTATCGACAGCAGCGCCCGCTCGGAATAGTCGAGAAGCGCGCATCCTTTCTCGATCGCGACGCGCTCCGCCCCCGGGTCGCCGAAATTCGACGCCACGAGCCACCCCGCGCGCTCCTCCATCGCCGCCTTCGCCTCGCGGTGCGCGTGCGACAGCGCCGTCTCCACCCGGTCCGTCATGATCCGCGTGGACCGCATCGTCCCCACGTCCCATCGCCCTTCGTGCGCCAGCCTCCGCACCCCCGCCCGAGTCTCCTCCAGCACCTCGACCGGAATCTTCGCGCGCCCGACCATCCCCGCGCCGCCCTCGACCTCGTACGTCTCGCACCCCTTGAGCACCCCCGCGATCAGCCGCGCCAGCGTCCCCATGTGCGTCTCGACCAGCCCGCGCTGCGTCACGAACACCGTCCCGATCCGCAGCCCGCTCGGACGCGCGGCGGCGGCGTCGCCGGGAAGGGTGTTCTTGTTCAGCGTGATCCCGCACAGGTCCAGGATGTTCGCCGCGGCGTCGCCTGAAAGTGGCACCCCCGACTTCGTCTCGAGCCCCTTCAGGTCGATTGTGAACAGGTGCGTGTAGTTCTCTTCCTTCCTCTTCGCCGCCGGGTCGTTCTGCGCCCGAGCGCCCAGCCGCTTCTCGTCCGCCAGCCCGTTCGCGATCGAGATCCCCTCGGCCGTGAACGCGCGGATCAGCGCCTTGCAGTTCGCGACGATCTGCTCCATGCACTTCCGGAACTTCTCCGTCTTCGCCAGCCCGAAGCAGACCGCCTTCGCGGCGATCTGGTGCAGGTGCGGGCCGCCCTGCTCGCCGGGGAACACCGCGGCGTCGAGAGCGCGCGCGTGCGACGGATCCGTCGAAATCAGGATCGCGCCGCGCGGGCCGCAGAGCGTCTTGTGCGTCGTCATCGACGTCACGTCGGCGAACCCGATCGGGCTCGAAAGAATCCCCGCCGCCACCAGCCCCGCCGGATGGCTGATGTCCGCCAGCAGGATCGCCCCGCACTCGTCCGCCGCCGCGCGCAACCGCGCCCAGTCGATGTCGTACGGGTACGCCGAACCGCCGCCGATCAGCAGCTTCGGACGCACCTCCTTCACGATCCGGTCGATCTCGTCGTAGTCCAGCAGCCCCGTCTCCGCGTTCACGTGGTACGGCGTCACCTTGTACCGCTTCCCGCTCCGGTTCGCCGGACTCCCGTGCGTCAGATGCCCGCCGTTCGACAGGTCCAGCCCCACCACCGCGTCCCCCGGCTGCAGGAACGCCTCGTACACCGCGTTGTTCGCCGCCGCGCCCGACAGCGGCTGCACGTTCACGTACAACCGGTCCGCCGGATACTCCTTCGTCGCGAACGCCTCCGCCGCGCGCCGCTGCGCCAGCACCTCGATGAAGTCCGCGAACTCCGTTCCCTTGTAGAAACGGCGGTCGCCGTACCTTTTGTGAAGCGCCAGGTACCGCTCGAAATCCTCGAGCCTCTTTGCCTCGCGCCTCGCCAGCCGGTTCGACGGGTACCCCTCCGCATAGATGTTCGCGAACACGCTCGCCATCGCCTCCCGCACCGCGCGCGGCGCGATCGACTCGCTCGCGATCAGGATGATCTGATCGCTCTGCCGGTCCTCCTCCCAGCGCGTCAGGATGTCGACGTCGCCGTCGATGTCTTCGAGGGGTTCGCGGAAGAGAAAGTCGGTGACCTGAGCGGCCCTGGGGGCGCTGGAGGGGGGCTTGAGACCTTTCATGGAACCTCGGAGGTGAAGTGAGGAGGGAGGTGTACGAAGGGTGCGGATTCTAAGGGCTGGCGCGCAGGCCGACAAGTTCCCGCGTCGTCCCCCATCCCGAGGCTGAAGCCCGCCTCGCGCCGGCCGTCGCCTCCCGGCTCTATTTCCAGTCCGGCTCCAGCACCTTCCAGTGCTTCCTCGCCTTCCCCAGCCAGCCCGTCGGGTCGTCTCCGGGTTCCTCCGTCATGGAAGTCAGAGCGCGGAAGGAACCCGCCAGCGTTTTGAAAAGGTAGTCCTGGTCCGGATCCTTGGGCTTGCCGACCTTCGTCAGCCGGTCGAGATACGCGTCCGCGAACCTCTTGTCCCGGATCGAAACCGCCGCGGCCGCCGCGTGCGTCGAGAGGGCGACGTTCGCGGACTCGATCGCCAGGATGAGGTCCGGCACGACCTCCTCGCCGCCGATCGCCGCGAGGGCCGTGACGACCTCCTTCGCGAAATTCAGCGCGTTGTCCCACTCCGCCATCAGCTTGCCGTCTTTCGGCTTCGATTTCCCCACCTTCCCGCACAGCTTCGCCAGCACCTTCCGGATCGCCGCGATGGCCGTGACCCGCTCCTGATTCGTCTTCAGCAGTTCGAGCGCGTACAGCCGGATCCCCGAATCCGTGTCCTCCAGGAACGGCGCGACGACCTCCGCCACGTCCTTGCTCCGGCAATTCAGGTGGCTGTCGTTGAATTGCCCCACCTTCTCCAGCGCCGCCTTGCGTTCGAGAGGATCCTTGATCTTCCCCCTCTTCCGGAAGGCCTCCAGCACCGCCTCCTGCTCCTTCTCGTGCTTCAGGCACATGTTGTCGGGCTTGCACGCCGCGCAGTCTCCAGCCGCGGCGGAAGAGGCGATGACGAGGAACGCGGTGAGGGACGCCAGCAGTCGCATGTCGGATCTCCGGTTTCGGGAGAAGGCTGCGTGTGGACTCCTGATAGTCTGCAACCCCCGCCGCGGCGGAGCAAGCGGAAATGGGAAGCGGCTTGCAGAAGTCCCGCCGCATCCTTAAGATGCGCCCTTCGACCCCGGCTGACGCGCCGGCGACCGACCGTGGAGGAATCCCCGCCCGATGTTCGGCCGGAAACCTGCAGCGAACGACCTCAAGGAAATCGTCGATAAGAGCCGCTTCAAGCTCGTCCGCAAGATCGCGGAGGGCGGAATGGGCGCGGTCTACGAGGCGATTCTCTACGGCGCCGAGGGATTCGAAAAGACCGTCGCGGTCAAGACCATCCAGGAGTCCCTCTCCAACGACCCCGAGTTCGTCGAGATGTTCATCGGGGAGGCGAAACTCGTCGCGGACCTGGTGCATCAGTACATCGTGCAGATCTACCAGATGGGCAAGGTGGGCCCGATGTACTACATGGCGATGGAGTACGTGGAGGGCGTCAATCTCCAGGAGTTCATGAACCGGCACTACGAGCGCCGGCTCAAGCTGCCCATCGACATCGGCACCTACGTCATTTCGCGGGTCTGCCGCGGGCTCGAATACGCGCACCGGAAAACCGACCGCGCCGGCAACAACCTCGGCGTCGTCCACCGCGACATCTCCCCCAAGAACATCATGATCTCGACCGAGGGATTCGTGAAACTGACGGACTTCGGCATCGCGAAGGCCCGGAACCTCATGAAGAACCAGGAGGGCGAGGTCCTGATGGGCAAGGCGCAGTACATGTCGCCCGAACAGGCCCAGTACATGCAGACGGACGGGCGAAGCGACCTCTTCTCCCTGGGCATCGTCATGTGGGAACTGCTCACGGGACAGACGCTGTTCGGAAGCGAGAACACGGGGATCATCCTCGAGAACGTGGTCTACAAGGAAATTCCTCCCGCCCGGCGCGCGAACCCGGACATCCCGGAGGAAGTCGAGCGGATCATCACGAAGGCGCTTCAGCGCGACGTCAATCAGCGCTACCAGGACGCGAGCCGCATGGCCTACGACCTGGAGTACTACATGTATCACAACCGCTTCGGCCCGACGAACGTCACCCTCGAGAAGTACATGCAGCGCCTCTTCCCCGAGATCTTCAAGACCACGCCGCGCCGTTCGGACAGCGAGATTTTTCCGGCGGACACGGATCCGGCGGCAAAGATGAAGAGCGGGCAGAAGCCGGAAGCACGGAGCTAGGCGGCGCGGGGCGCGGCCGCGTCCGGACCGGCGGTCCCCACATCTTGTACAACACGCCCCGGCGCGCTAGACTCTCGGCGCCAAACGGTGGGTATAGCTCAATTGGCTAGAGCACCAGATTGTGGCTCTGGGTGTTGCGGGTTCAAGTCCCGTTACCCACCCTTGCGCGCGCCGTTCCGCAGGCCGGGGACGGCGTTCGCATCGTGAACCGGACTCGCCAGGTCCGGCGCCGTCGGGCCGGTGCGCTCCGTCCCCGCTTCGGGCCGGCGCGCGCCGCCCCATTCGTGTACCTCCGCCGCAACCTGTGAGCCTGCGATGAGCGCCGACCGACCGACTCCCGGAACGCCCGACCCTCGCCCGCCGACGTCCTCGGGCAACAAGGGGTTCTTCGATGGCGGGCGTTTCTTCTGGGCGTGCGAGTACGCCGGCGTCAAGCAGCGGGGCCCGCGCGCCGCGGGCGAGGTCTCCCTCTGGGTCGAGATCGAAGGCGAAGGCGATCCTCTTCTCCTCGTCCATGGCGGCCCCGATCTGGACCACCGGTATTTTCATCCGGGGATGTCGATCCTGGCGGCGAGGCGGAGACTGATCTACGTCGACCTCAGGGGCCGGTTCATGTCCCGGACGAAGCAACCGCTGGGGTTTGACCAGGACGTGCGGGACCTGGCGGCGGTGATGACGACGCTGGGGCTGGAGAGCGCCGACGTCTTCGCGCACTCGCACGGGGGATTCCTGGCGGCGGCGTTCGCGAAGGCATATCCGGGGCGGGTGAAGAAGCTGATCCTGTGCGCGACGCCGTGGGGCGAGACGCAGGAAGAGGTTGACCTCCGGGTGCTGCAGTCGCCGGCGGCGGCGCGCGCGGGGACGCTGGAAGAGCGCCGCCGGGTCCGGGAGAGCCTGTACTTCTTCGGGCTGCCGGACAAGGAGTCGAAGCGGTACTACGACAAGGTGATCGAGTGGCACGAGTCCGCGGTCGCGGACGAATTCCGGCGGACCTACCAGCCGCCGGCGGCGGTGCCGGGAATCGAGGATCTGAAGGGGCTGAAGTGTCCGCTGATGTTTCTAGCCGGCCGGGACGACCCGCACACGTCGACGGTCAAGCTGTACGAGGCGTCGCGCGAGCTGGATCCGCAGGCGAAGGTGGCGGTGATCGAGCGATGCCGGCACATGCCCTGGGTGGAGCGGCCCGAGCATTTCAAGAAGGCGGTCGAGGGGTTCCTGAGCGGGACGTAAACGGGCGCGCCGAACGAGAATTCGTTCCTCGTTCCTCGTTTCTCGTTACTCGTTACTCGTTTCGGGTGGGCGGCCTGCCTCGCGCTTCGCGCGCTCGATCCGCTCGCGACAGACTTTCAGCGCCTCGTCGGTGATCTCGCGCGCGGAGGGATTCATGTCGCCGGCGGCCCAGCGTTCGAGCGCGACGAGGTTGGCCGGATGCGTCAGGTCGTCCCATGCTTTCCGGACAGCCGGGGCGTCCGAGTTCCAGGGCCTCGCCTTCAGCCGGTCCACCAGGGTCTCCCCCGGACGCGGCTCGAACATCGCCCGTTCCATCGCGACCCAGAGCTTCTGAATCCCGCTGATGGCCGTCTTTTCAGGACGCACCCATCCCTCCGCCCGCGCGAAACGAGAAACGAGTAACGAGTAACGAGGAACGCATCCTTCGCCGGAGCCGCGGGCCCCGGACCGCGCGGCAGCCCGCCGAAGCGGCCGTGCTTTTACGGCATCGGCGACCACGTCCGCGTGGCCCCGACCTCCATCGACTGGCAGACCGGCGCCAGGAACCGCGCGACCGTTTCGAGGAACATCACCTCGTCGGGCGAGAAGCCGTCCAGCTTCTGCGACTGCGCGTCCAGAATTCCCAGGCATCGGTCCCCGATGCGGATCGGCACGCAGATCTCCGAACGGATCGCCGGAATGCGCGCGACGTAGGTCTCGTTCTTCGTCACGTCCCGCACGTGAACCGTTTCGCCCAGCCGGAACGCGTACCCGATCAGCCCCACCTGGAACTTCTGCGTCGCCCCGGCCACGATGTCGATCTCGCCGGTGCACTTCTGCGCCACCAGCACCACTTCCTCGCGCTCGTAGTCCCCCTGGAACAGCCCGACGTAGAAGCACTCCAGCAGCCCCCCGACGACCTCCACCGCCCGCTGCAGCACCGTCATCGGCGGGAGCACCCCGCCGCCGATGCGCGAAATGTGGTACAGCGCTTCGCATTGCTGCGCCCGGCGGCGCTCGGCCTCGTAGATTTCGGAGTTGCGAAGAGCGATGGCGCACTGGGAGGCCAGGAGCTCGAGGAGTTTCACGTCCGCGGGCTTGAATCGGTTCTTCTTCCCCGACTCCAGATTGAGGACGGCGAGGAGACGGCCTTCCGCGAGGACGGGGCAGGCCAGCTCCGACTTGATCGACTGCGTGTCCCCGATGTAGCGATTGTCGCGGGTCGTGTCGTTCACCACGGCGGGTTTCCGGTGGCTGGCGACCCAGCCGGTGACACCCTCCTTGCGGATCCGCTGAAAGAAGCTCGGGTCAAGTTTCCGGTAGTGGGGGCCGGCGGCCAGGTGCTGGACGAACTCGCGGCCCTCGTGATCGAGGAAGAGAAGGGTGGCGTCCGTGACGCCGAAGAGGCTTTTGGTGACGCTCACGATTTCCGGGAGAAGAACCGCGGGGTCGAGCGACGACAGCCAGCGCCGGTTGATCTCCAGCAGGAGCTTGGGGAGATCGGTTTTCGGATCGGACTTCGCGGGGCGCGGCGGCGGTTTCCGGGGGCTCATGGCTTGGGCATTCTAGTCGCGGACCCCGAGTTTGCTAAGAGTTGACGCGCAACTTCTCCAAGCCGGGCCGGGGAAGTCCGTTCGGACCGGCGGAGGCCTTCCGCCAGCCCGGCTTGCCCTGAGCGAGCCCGCAGGGCGAGTCGAAGGGTGCCGTAATCCGGCTCAAGACAGGTCGGAAGAAAATTACCCAAGTTCGCTTAGCCCGGGTCCGCCCCGGGCGTCCCGTTCCCGCCGCCCTGGCTGCGGCCGAACAGGGACTTGATGAAGCTCGAGACGCCTTTCTGCTTCTTCTCGACCGGCGGGGCGACGCGGCCCGAAATGTCGCGCCCGTCCTTGTCCGGGATGCCCGTGTTGTGGAATTCGAGAAGGGTCTTCTGAAGTCCGGCCGTCGGCCGCAGGTTCCCGTTGGACATGCTCTCCGAGAGGTCGCGCCACTGAACGCTGATGGCGTTTTCCCACGCCGTCGTCCAGACGTGATAGACGAGGCTGTCCCGCTTGACCTGCCAGAGAGGCCTGCGGAGCACGCGCTCCAGCAGGACCTTGACCTGGAAGTCGGAGTACGCCTGGGACTTCTGTTGCATGATGGTGACCATGGTGAAACCCGGGTATTCTGAGGCCCGAGGGGGGCTCACTCAAGCCCGATTCAATATCGGACTTGCCCGGACCCCGGGCACCGCCCAAAATGGCCGCTTCCCGCCCCCCTCCTGGAGAGACCCCGTGAAAGATCCGCGCGTCGTGAAGCTCGCCAAAATCCTGGTCGGATACTCGACGCGGCTGCAGCCGGGGGAGAACTGCCTGGTGGAGGCATTCGACATCCCCGCCGATGTGGTGGGGGCGGTGGTCGAGGAGATCTCGGCGGCGGGAGGCGTTCCGCTGGTGCACCTGCGGCAGAACGAGGTGACGCGGGCCCTGCTCGTCAATGGCCGGGAAGACACCTGGAGGGCGCACGGCGCGGCGGATCTCGCGCTGATGAAGGAAGCGAAGGCGTACATCGGCCTGCGGGGCAGCCTGAACGTGGCCGAGATGAGCGACGTTCCGAACGCGAACATGCAGTGGTACCAGACTCACTACATGCAGCCGGTGCATTTCCGTCAGCGGGTGCCGAAGACGAAGTGGGTGGTGCTGCGCTGGCCGTCTCCGTCGTTCGCGCAGCAGGCGGGCATGTCGACGCGCGCGTTCGAGGACTTCTACTTCGACGTGTGCACGATGGACTACGCGAAGATGGCCGCCGCGATGCAGCCGCTCAAGCAGGTGATGGAGCGCACGAACATGGTCCGGATCAAGGGACCGGGCACCGACCTGACGCTTTCCATCAAGGGGATTCCCGCGATTCCGTGCACGGGAGACAGAAACATCCCGGACGGGGAAGTGTTCACGGCGCCGGTGAGGAACTCTCTCAACGGCACGGTGCGGTTCAACGCGCCGACGCTGTACTTCGGCTCGCGGTTCGAAAACGTCACGCTCGAGTTCAAGAACGGGAAAGCGGTCAACGCGACTTCTTCGGACACGAAACGCCTGAACGAGATCCTCGACAGCGACGAGGGCGCGCGCTACCTGGGCGAATTCGCGATCGGATTTCACCCGCTCATCAAGAAGCCCATGCTCGACATCCTCTTCGACGAGAAAATCTGCGGCTCCTTCCACATGGCGCTCGGGAACGCGTACGAAGACGCCTTCAACGGCAACACGAGCAAGATCCACTGGGATCTCGTGCAGATCCAGACGCCCGAGATGGGAGGCGGCGAAATCTGGTTCGACGGCGTCTGCATCCGGAGGAACGGCCGGTTCGTGATCGAGGAGCTGGAGTGCCTCAATCCCGAACGGCTGCTCGGCACGGCGCCAGAGAAAACCTCGCCCTTCAAAATCGCGGACACGGGAAGATCGGAGAAGCCGGAGACGGCGCGCTCCGGCCGGAGGAAGTAGTTGGGCGGCCATTTCGACATCCCCCTCAATCTCCCGCACGCAGGCACCATTTCCCTGCGGATCGCGCGGCAGATTTCCCGGCACGGGCCGGATTTTCCGCCCGACAGCCAGGAGCTGCTCCGCCATCTGGGAGAGCTCAGCGCCCTCCTCCAGCCCTTCATGGTCGGCGGCGACAATCCCCCCGAAGCCGAGGGCCAACGAGTCGCGGAACAGGCCCTGAGGCTCGGGCGCCGGATCGTGGATGAGATCGAGACGCTGAAATGGGGCGAGGACCGGCTGGGACAGTGCGTCCGGAACCTGTTCGAGTGCCTGGAGCACGGGGAGGAAGGGGCGGCGATCTCGCTTCGCGCCGGGGAACATCCCGACTCGGCGCAGCGGCCGTAGGGGAGCTCAGGCGAACGACCTATATGCCCGCTTCCGCCTTCGGGGCACCCCCCTCGCTTGCGCCGGCTTCGACGAACGCCCGCTCGAACTCGTCGGCGGGCACAGGCCGCCCGAGCAGGAATCCCTGCCCGCAATCGCAGCCCGCGTCGCGCACGGAGGCCAGCTGTTCCCGCGTTTCGATGCCTTCCGCCAGCGCCTGGAGCCCGAGGCTGTGGCCCAGGGCGACCATCGAGCGCACGATCGCGTCCGCGCGGACCTGGCTCCAGGGCCGCCGCACGAACTGCTGGTCGATCTTGAGCAGGTCGAGGGGGAACTGTTCGAGGTAGGCGAATGAAGCGTACCCCGCGCCGAAGTCGTCGACGGCGACCTGGACGCCCAGCTCGCGCAACTCGCGGAAGACGGGGACGACCCTCTCCGGCTCGGCCAGCACGCGTTCCGTCATCTCCAGCACGAGAGCGCCTGGCGGTACGCCGGCCGCCGACAGAAGCCCCCGCAGCCAGCCCGCAAGCCCCGGCACTTCGATCGTGCGCGGCGACAGGTTCACCGACAGCCACCCTTCCCAGCCCACCGCACGCCAGGCCCCCAGCTGACCGATCGCCGTGGTCGTCACCCAGCGGTCCAGCCCCACGCCGAGCTCGCTTCCCTCCACCAGCTCGATGAACTTCGACGGCGGCACGGCGCCGCGGCCCGGATGCGACCACCGGCAGAGCGCCTCGCCGCCGATGACCTTCCCTGTCTCGAGCTTGCGCACCGGCTGGTAGTGAAGCCTCAGCGCGCCGGACTCCAGCGCTTCGCGCAGGTCGGACTCCAGGCCGAATCGTTCCTGCGCCTGGGAGTCGATGTTTTCATTGTAGAAGCGGATGCCGCCGCCGCGAGCCTTGGCGCGGTACATGGCGGCGTCGGCGTGGCGCATCAGGTCTTCGAGGTCGTTGCCGTCGCGTGGAAAGACGGCGACACCGATGCTCGCGGAGAGGCGCACGGTGTGATCGTGGACGAGAAGTGGGGCCTCGATGGCGTCCATGAGACGCCGTCCGACGGCGGCGATTTCCGCGTCGGCGAGTTTCGACACAAGCACCGCGTACTCGTCGCCGCCCATCCGGGCCAGGAGGCTCTCGAGCCGGATGGCGCGTTCGAGGCGGCCGGCGATCTGGGTCAGGGCATCGTCTCCGGCGGCGTGGCCCAGGCTGTCGTTCACGTCCTTGAACCGGTCGAGGTCCACGAGCAGCAGCGCGGCACTCCAGCCCTCGCGCCGCGCGAGGCTCAGGTCCCGCCGGCCGCGGTCGGTGAACATGCGGCGGTTCGCGATTCCCGTGAGGTCGTCGTAGTACGCCTCGTGTTCCAGCTCCTCCATCAGGTGGCGCCGCTCCGTCACGTCCGTGCCTACGGCCTGATACTCCAGAAGCCCGCCCGAGGCGTCCGCGATCGCCCGGATGCTCCATCGGACCCAGACTTCACCTCCGTCCGCGAGCACCAGCACGTGCTCCACCGCCGCCGGCAGACCGCCGGGCAGAAGCGTCCCGAGGATGCTCCGGATCGTTCCCTCCGCTTCCCCGGGAAGCACCCTTTGAAGGGAGGTCCCACGCGCAACGTCGTGCGGAAGGCCGAACCGGTGGGCGAAGGCCTCGTTGATGAACGTCAGCGATCCGTGGTCGTCGAATCTGCAGATCAGCTCGGTCTGGTCCTCGACGATCGCGTGGTAGCGGGCCTCGGCGACCTTGAGATCGCGAAGGGCGCGCTCGTGGACGAAGGCGGCGCCGAGGGCGCGCGCCGCGGCCATCACGACCTGCAGCTCGTCGTGGGACCACTCGCGTTCGCGGACCGAGTCCTCGAGGAGCATCGAACCCCACCAGAGATTGCCCGCGAACACCGAAACCGCCAGCACCGACCGGACGCCCTCGGCGGCCAGCGGCTCGCGCTCCTCCGGCGGGAGCCCGGCGACGGGCCCCAGGATCGCCCCGCCGTGCGAGAGCGCGTCAATCCAGCGCGGAAACGCCCGCGTTCCCCCCGAGCCCGGCGGCGGCGTCTCCCTCCATTCCACCCGCGGCATCGGCTGGGTCCTCGCGCGGGCCTCATATAACGCCGCCCGCGTCGCGCCCAGTGCCCGGCCCAGCTCCGCCAGAACGTCCCCCAGCCGCTCCTCCCAGTCGGAGGTCGACATGAAACACTCGGCGGCATAGGCGAGAGCGCGCAAGAGCGCTCCCGGGGCGGCGGCTTCCGTCGTCCTCGAAGGGATTCCCTCAGATTCCATGCCCGGATGTTCCAATGGCCCTCACGTCGAAATACTTGCCCTGCCGGCCTCAGACCGGAATGCTCTTGCAGCGCTGCAACTACCGAGCCGCGATGAAGATCGTCTTCCTCTGGAACGTCCCCGACGCGATCCGGTCCCAGTTCCGCGACCGGTTGGGCGACCATACCCTCGTTTTCCCCGATGGCGACTTCGATTCCACCTCCCTCACCGCCTCCGCCGACGCCGCCGTGGGCTGGCGCATCACCGAAGACCAGCTCCGCAACGCCCCTTCCCTCAAATTCTTCCAGACCCCCGCCGCCGGCCCCGAATGGCATGTCCCCCTCTTCCGGAAATTTCCCCATATCGCTGTGTGCAATTCCCACGGCAACGCTCCCTTCGTCGCCGAGTCCGCCTTCGCCCTCCTCCTCGCCCAGGCGAAACAGATCCCATTCCATGATCGGGAGATGCGGGCGGGGAAGTGGCGGTTATGGCGGGAGGAGCGGAAGAGCGTTCTCCTCGCGGGGCGGACGCTTGGGCTGGTCGGCTTCGGTGCGATCAATCGCCGCGTGGCGTCGCTCGCGAGGGCGCTCGGAATGCGCCTCAGCGCGGTGAGCCGGAACGGCGGGCGCGACACGCTTCTCGAATGGTGGGGCCCGGCCCGCGACCTGCCGCGGCTGATGGCGGAGTCGGATGCGGTCGTGGTGGCGGTGCCGATGACTTCCGAATCGAAGGGGATGATCGGGCGCGAGATCCTCCGCGGAGCGAAGCCCGGAAGTCTGCTCGTGAACGTCGCGCGCGGGGAGATCGTAGACGAGGAGGCGCTCTGGGAGGCGCTCACTCAGGGTCCGCTCGGGGGCGCGGCGATCGACGTGTGGTACGAGTACCAGCCGAAACCCGACGCGGAGGGACGCCAGTACCCGTACTCGCGGCCGTTCCATACCCTGCCCAACATCACCCTGTCGCCCCACCGCACGGCGAGCCCGCTCGACGACCCCGGGAGATGGGACGACATCGTGGAAAACCTGCTGAGAGTCGGAAGGGGGGAGGCGCCGGCGAACCGGATCGATCTGGATCGCGGGTACTGAGGACGCGAGCAGAGACCTTCCGGCGGTGCGGCGTGCCCGCATCGCCGGCCGGTTCCGTCAGTTC
>JACPRD010000134.1 GCA_016190145.1 Planctomycetota bacterium
CCGCCCTGCCCCGCCCTGCGCTCCCCCGCCACCGCCGACGGGTTCGGGGACCCTCTTCCCCCAGGCGCCATCCGGCGCTTCGGCACGATTCGCCTCCGGCATCGGCGCGAGGTGACCGCGGTCGACATCTCTCCCGACGGTCGCGAAATCTGGGCGGCATCGGAGGACGGCGAGATCGTCGCCTGGGATTTCGCGACCGGGCGCGAACTCCGGCGCCGCGCATCCTGGGGGGCCGTCACGGCGATCGAGCGGCTCCCCGGCGCCGCGGGCCTCGTGACGTCGGGCGGACTCGATGCGGTGTTCATCGTGCGCGATCCGGCGACCGCCGCGCCGCGCCTCCGCCTGATCGCCGCGCGGCCGCCGAAGACGAATTCCTCGACCGTCCACGCTTTCGCCGCTTCCCCGGACGGACGCCTCTGGGCGACCGCGGGTGCGGGAAGCGACGTTCAGCTGTGGGACGGGGGTTCAGGGGCGCCGTCGCTCGTCCTGTCGGGAAGCGCCGCGCCGGCGGCGGCGCTGGCGTTTCCGGCGGCGGGCCGCGTCGCCGCTCTCGCGCGTACGGGAGAGTGGACGCTCTGGGAAGCCACGAGCGGCGCGAAACTCGGAGAGACGCGCCTGTTCGAGCGGGAATCCGGTTCGCCCGCGACTTCTTCCCCCGATGGCCGCTGGTTCGCCGCCCACGGCTCGGTCTGGGACGCGTCCACCGGGAAGGCCGTCTCGCGCCTCCGCGGCGGCGACCGGAGGTACCGTTTCTCCGCTGACGGCCGCCGGCTCGCCGGGGCCGGCACGGAAATCGTCGTTCTCGACACGGCCACCGGCGCCGTGCTGCTTCACTGCCCGGTTCCGGGCGGCGGCTACGGCACGGCAGTCGCCCTGTCCGCCGACGGCTGCAGGCTGGTGTGTGGGACGCACCGCGGCGTCCTCGTGCGCCTGCGCGTCGAAACCGGCCCCGAGACCTCTTCGCTCGACGCGCCCGAAGGCGAGATTCTGTCGATCGCGTTCACGCGGGACGGCCGCCGCCTCCTCGCCGCCTCGGAGCGCGACAGCGTACTCCGGGCGTTCGACGTCGAATCGGGGGACATCGCCTGGAAGAGACCGCTTGAAACCTGGCCCGCGGCGCTCGCCACTCACCCCGGAAACACGGCGACCGTCGTCCTCGCACGCGGCACCGTGGTCCTCGACGACGCGACCGGCGCGGAGCTGCGGCGAATTCCGACCCCGGGCACACGCTCGCCCCCTCCCTCCCTGACGCGCGACGGGAAGTTCGCCGCGATCGCGGTCGCGTCCGAAGGCCCGGGCATGCTCCGTCCGACGGCCGGCATCGAAATCTGGGACCTGACTTCCGGCGAAGTCCGCGCGAGCATCGGCCCGCCCGGCGAGGATCTCGAATCGCTCGCGCTGTCCGAAGACGCGTCGATCCTCGCCGGCACCCTCGGACACCACACCCTCGTCGTCTGGGACGCCGCGACCGGCGCCGAACGCGCGCGCGCCCCCGTCCCGACCCGCCTGACCTACCGCTCCATCGCCCTCTTCACTCCTCGCGGTGGACTCTCCCTCTACGGCGGATCCTACGATGCCCGGACGATGACGGCGGGCGACCTCCAGGTCGGCCTCGCCAGCCACTCTCCTGTCTTCCCGGGCCAGAATCCGTACTCCCCCGACGGCTTGCTGCGGGCCTCCGTCGCGTGGGGCGACGGCTCCGTCGTCAAGGTCACCGGCGTCGCCCCCAACGCTCTCCCCCTGCGCCACCCCGGCGGCCGCACGACCGCACTGGCCTGGGCGCCCGACGGCCGCGTCCTCGCCACCGGCACATCCGACGGCGCCATCCACCTCTGGGACGTCCGCCACCCCGCGCTCCTCCGAACCGACCCCACGACGCCTCCGACTCCGCCCGCCGAACAGAAGTCCGACGGCCCGCCCGTCCTCCAACTCGACTTCGACGACGGATTCCGCGGACCCGGCATCCTCGATACGCTCGTCGCCGCTTCCAGCGGGAGTCTCCGGTTCGTCGCGGGCGTGCGCGGAAGCGCCCTTCGCGTCGAGGCCGGTCCGGACAGCCGACCGCTCGTCTTTCCCGAAGGCCGGGACGCCGCCCTGCCCGGTCCCTGGACGGTCGAATTCTGGTTCAGGATCGAGGAAGGGTCCGCTTGGGTCTTCGAGAAGCCGGAGTCGGGGACCGAATACGCGTTCGTCCTGGTCGTGAAGTCCGATCTCTTCAGCTTCGACGTCCGCCAGGCCATGCAACCCAACCTCTTCTATCACTTCTGGAACATCTACGGCGAAGTCGGCGGCCACGGCTCCTTCGACCTCTCCACTCCGCGCGGCCCGATCCCTCCGGGCCGCTGGACGCACGTCGCGCTCGCCTTCGAGACGCCGGGCCATTCGCTCTCGCTCTACCTCGACGGCTCGCACGCCTCCACGACGCACCACGGCAGCGTCTCTCCCCCGCGCGTCGGCGAGCTCTCGTTCGGCTCGTGGCCCGTCAAGTCCCACCCGCGCGCCGTCTCCCTCGACGAACTCCGGATCTTCGACTACGCCCGCACGGCGCTGCAGATCTCCGCCGACGCGGCGAAACGATGAACGAGGCACGAAACACGAAGCACGATCTCCGCCCGCCGAATAGAATCCCCCGCATGCCCGCCCCGCGCCCCCGCGACGACGAGAAACAGTTCGACGCCGCCCTCCGCCCCACGAAATTCACCGAATTCGTCGGCCAGAAACAGGTCGTCGACAATCTCAAGATCTTCCTGAAAGCCGCCCGCGACCGCGGCGAGCCCGTCGACCACGTCCTCCTCTCCGGCCAGCCCGGCCTCGGCAAGACCACCCTCGCCGCCCTCGTCGCGCACGAAATGGGCGCCCCCCTCGTCACCACCGCCGGCCCCGCCCTCGAGCGCGCCGGCGACCTCGCCGGCCTCCTCACCCGCCTCGACCCCGGCTCCATCCTCTTCGTCGACGAAATCCACCGACTCCCCGCCGTCGTCGAGGAATACCTCTACTCCGCCATGGAAGACCGCTTCATCAATATCGTCCTCGACTCCGGCCCTCACGCCCGCACGATGAAACTCGACGTCCCGCCGTTCACGCTCGTCGGCGCCACCACGCGCGAAGGCCTGCTCTCCGACCCCTTCCGCGCGCGGTTCGGCGTCCTCCTCCGCCTCGAGCCCTACCCGGACGGCGATCTCGTCGCGATCCTGGAACGCAGCGCCGGCCTCCTCGCGATCGCCCTCGATCCCGCGGGCGCCGGGTGCATCGCCAGGCGCTCCCAGGGCACCCCCCGCCTCGCCAACCGCTACCTGCGCCGCGTCCGCGATTTCGCCCAGGTCGAAGGCAGCGGCGCGGTCACCGCGAAAGTCGCCGAGGCCGCCCTCGAACGACTCGGCATCGACTCGCTCGGCCTCGTCCCCGTCCAGCGCCAGATCCTCGAAGTCCTCTCGAAGCACGGCGGAGGCCCGCTCGGGCTCAAGACGATCGGCGCGTATGCGGGTGAAGAGGAGATCACGCTGGAGGAGGTCTACGAACCGTTTCTGATCCGGCTGGGGTTTCTGAAGCGGACGCCGCGCGGCCGCGTCGCGACCGAGGAGGCGTTCCGGCACCTGGGGATCGCGAAACGGGAACAGAATCTTTTCTGATGGGCCCACTCGACGATCTGCTTGCGCGAAATCGTTCCTGGTCGAGCGCGATGAAGAAAGAGCGCCCCGATTTCTTCCGGCAGCTTGCGGACCAGCAACACCCCCAGTACCTCTGGATCGGCTGCTCCGACAGCCGGGTCCCCGCGAACGAAATCGTCGGCCTCCTGCCGGGCGAACTGTTCGTGCACCGGAACGTCGCGAACATCGTCGTGCCCAGCGATCTCAACTGCGTCTCGGTGCTGCACTTCGCCGTCGAAATCCTTCGCGTGAAGCACATCATCGTCTGCGGACACTACGGCTGCACCGGCGTCCTCGCCGCCATGGACGACATCGAGCTGGGCGCCGCGGAAAACTGGCTGAACCATGTGCGCGAGGTCGAAGAACGGCACGAGGAGGAGCTCGCCGCGCTCGGCGGCGGCGACGCGCACTTCCGCCGCCTCTGCGAACTCAACGTGCTCGCGCAGATCCAGAACGTCGGACGCACGTCGCCCGTCCGCAAGGCCTGGAAATTCGGACAGGATCTCACCGTACACGGCTGGGTCTACGGCGTGGAGGACGGGCTCATCCGCGATCTCGGCGTCCACGCGGCGAGCCGGGAAGACGTCACCTCGCTCCGCCGGCGCCCCGACAGGCCCTGATTCCGGACCGCACCCGCCCTTCCTCCCCGATGCGCCGCTTCATACAATGCCCCGCCCATGTCCCGCTTCGACGCCGTCACGAGCTTCAATCCGCCCTCCCAGCCGGCTCCCGGCGGCCCCAAGGAGATCGTCCGCCTTGGCTACGATCGCGCTTCCTACGAGTACCGCGGTCCGCGCCAGTCGGCGCCGGCGCAGGATTACGACGCCTGGCTCGACGACCTGGTCCCCCGCCTGCCGCGCCCGTCGTGCGTGCTCGACCTCGGCTGCGGCTGCGGGCTGCCGGTGGCCAAGCGGCTCGTGCGCACGTTCGACGTCACGGGGATCGACATCTCGCAGGTGCAGATCCAGCGCGCGCGCATCCTCGTACCGCGGGCGAAGTTCATTCTCGCGGACATGACGGCGGTCGATTTTCCCGAGGAATGCTTCGAGGCGATCGTGGCCCTCTATTCGCTCATCCACGTTCCGGTCGACCAGCAGGAGTCGCTGCTCGGCCGCATGCGCCGCTGGCTGCGCCCGGGGGGATATCTCCTCGCCACGGTCGGGAGCATGGAATGGACCGGCACCGAAGACAACTGGCTGGGAATCAAGGGCGTCACGATGTACTGGAGCCAGGCCGACGAGGACACGTATTCCGGCTGGCTCGCAAACCTCGGCTTCGAGACGCTCTGGACCAAGTACGTGCCCGAGGGAGACCGCGGCCACACGCTCCTCCTCGCCCGCGTCCCCGCCGCGCCCCCGGACGCGCCCTCCGGGACTCGGGAGACTCCCTGATGCCCATCCGCCGCGGAGAAATCGGACTCTTCGTCTCCGACATCGCCCGCTCCGTCGGCTTCTACATGGCGACGCTCGGGTTCCAGCGCGTCCCCGACCCCGCCTGGGGCGAACCCGACGGCACCTGGGAGAAAATCCAGTCGGGCGACCTCGTGCTCACGATCTTCAGGGGAAAGTCCCCCGCCCCGGCGCCCGCGCCCGGCTCACAGTCCGGCATGTGCGCCGATATCCTGACGGACGACCTCGACGGCGCCGTGAAGCGCCTGAAGGCCGCAGGCGCCAGGGTCGGCCAGATCCGCGAGTGGCCGGGCGGAAGAGTCGCGGAATTCGCGGACCTCGACGGGATCGGGTGGTCGCTGATTTCGGAGGAGAAGAGCGCCTGAGCCGAAAAATCTGCGGGGTCGCTGGCCTGTGCGCGGCGCTCGCCGGCGCCTCGATGCTCCTTCTCCCCCCGCCCACCTCCGCCGAGGACCCGCCCGCCGCACTTCCCTCGGGCGCCGGCCTCTCCGCGAAGTACCCGGGCGACCGCGGCATCGCAAAGGCCCCGCGCGTCCTCCTCGCCGCGGATTTCGAAACGGGAACGCTTCCCGAAATCCTCAGGCAGTGGGACGAGGCCAACAACAAGGACGGCAAGCCGATCGCTCTGGCGGACGGCGGGCCCGCGGAAACCGGCGGAAAGCGCTGCCTGCAGGTGACCGCGACGCTCGGTCAGGACAACGGCGGCTCGCTCTACAAACAGCTCCCGCGCAGCGTCGATACCGCCTACGCGCGCTTCTACGTGAAGTTCCCGAAGGACGCCGAGTACATCCACCACTTCGTCTGGATGGGCGGCCACAATCCGCCGACGCGCTGGCCCAACCCGCGCGCCGGCACGAAACCCGCGGGCGACGACCGGTTCTCGGTGGGCATCGAGCCGTGGGGCGAGCGCGGCCGGGCGGAGCGGCCGGGGAACTGGAACTTCTACGTCTATTGGCACGAGATGAAAGTCTCGGCGCGCAACGAGTACTGGGGAAACGGCCTCGCGCCCGTCGAGCCGCAGCCCTGCCCCCGCGAGCGCTGGCAGTGCGTGGAGTTCATGATCAAGCTGAACGGCAAGGGGAAGCGCGACGGCGAGCTGGCGCTCTGGCTGGACGGGGAGCCGGCGGCGCATTTCGTGAAGGGCGCGCCGCGGGACAAGTGGACCGGGATGGGTTTCCGGCTGCTGGAGAAGGGCGGCGAGCCCTTCGAAGGGTTCGACTGGCGGACGACGGAGGACCTGAAGATCAACTACTTCTGGCTGGAGCACTACGTGACGGAAAACGCGGCGCGGCAGAACAACGTCGAGAAGCCGAACCCGTTGAACCGCGTGTGGTTCGACGACGTGGTGGTGGCGGAGGAATACGTGGGGCCGATCAGGGAGTGAAGACGCGCGGGCGGACCCCTTTACCTTATACCTTCCCCTTTTGCCTTTCCCTGTCCTTCGACTATGCGAAAAGCAGGGAAAGGGGAAGGTAAAGGCAAAGGGGCGCGGCTGCGCCGCGCGGATACGACCCTTGCTTCCGATTCCGTCCGCCTCTGGGATTCCCCTTCCCCCTGTTGTACGATCCGCCCCTTCTCCGTGGGGGGGAATTCATGCAAGGCCGCGAAGCCGATCTGCTCTACGGCTTGCTCGCGCACCGGCTGTACTTCGTCACCGAAGTCCAGCTCGCGGAGTCGGTGTCGGAACTGCGCAGCAACCCGGGGCGGGACATGGCCGGGATCCTGCGCGAGCGCGGCCACGTGCGCGACGCCGAGGCGCAGATCGTTCACTCCGCGACGATCGCGCACCTGCGGACGCACGGCGAGGCGGCGGAGGCGCTTCGGCGCATCGAGATGCCGAGAGCCGTGATCGCGGCCTGGAACGGGCACCGGAATAACCCTTCCACAGCAGAAACCCTCGTCATGCCCCCGCGCTCCGGGCTGCCCGCGCCGCCGACGGCGATCACGATGGTCGCGGGACCGGGAGGCGGGACGGCGCAGCCGGCGGGTGAAGTGAAGCCGGTCGTGATGACGCAGCCGGCGGACCGGAAGTACGTGCTGGGCGAGGAGATCGGCCGCGGCGGGGTCGGGCGTGTGGTGGAGGCAAAGGACACGGACATCGACCGCACCGTGGCGCTCAAACTCGTCCTGGAAGACGCGCCCGCCGAGGCGCTGGAGCGGTTCCGGTGGGAGGGGAAGATCACGGGGCGCCTCGAGCATCCGAACATCGTGCCCGTGCACGAGGTCGGGGTGCTGCCGGCGACGAAGGAAGTTTTCGTGGCGATGAAGCGGATCGTGGGGCGGGACATGCTGGCGGTGATTCACGACGGGACGTGGAAGCTGCGCAGGCTGGTGGAAGCGTTCCGGGACGTGTGCCGCGCGGTGGCGTACGCGCATTCGAAAGGGGTGGTGCACCGCGATCTCAAGCCGGCGAACGTAATGCTCGGGGATTTCGGCGAGGTGCTGCTCGTGGACTGGGGGCTCGCGCGGCTCCTGAGCGAACCTGAGAAACGCATGAAGCCGCTCGCGCGCTCGACGACGCGCAAGGTGCGGCGCGTGGGGGACGCGAAGGCGTCGAAACTCACGATGGAGGGGCAGGTGCTGGGCACGCCCTCCTACATGCCTCCCGAGCAGGCGATGGGCATGCTCGACCGCATCGACGAGCGCTCGGACGTGTACTCGCTGGGGGCGATCCTCTACGAAATCCTCGCGCGGTGCCCGCCGTTCGAGGACCCGAACCCCTGGGACGTCGTGCGCATGGTGACGACCGAGGAGCCGAAGCCGCCCTCGATATGGCAGAACTGCCCGTCCGAGCTGGAGGCGATCTGCCTCAAGTGCCTGAAAAAGAGCCGCCGGGAGCGCTACCAGACCGCCTCCGAAGTCGCGACCGAGATCGACGCGTACCTCGAGGGCACCAAGGAGCGCGAGCGCCGCGAGAAGCTTGCGGACGAGCAGGCGGGGCGCGCGGAAGCCGAGATCGGAAAATGGCACAAGCTGGAGAAGGAGTCAGCCGAGGCGGCGGAAAAGTCGCGGGCGATGATGGAAGAGGTCAAAGCGCACGACCCGCTCGCGAAGAAGAAGGAGCTCTGGGAGCTGCAGGACCGCGCGAAGGCCCTCGAGCGGCAGGCGCTGCGCGCGTTCGCCGACGCCGACGCCGCGCTGACCTCCGCGCTCTCGAACGTCGCCCACCACGCCAACGCGCGCAGGCTCAAGGCCGCCATGTACTGGGAGAAGTTCCTGGAAGCGGAGGACGCCGGCGATGAGCGCGCCGCCCTCCTCCACCGCCAGGTCGTCGAGCGACACGACGACGGCCCCTTCACGGAGAAATTGCGCGGCGACGGCACGATCGCGGTGCGCGCGCGGGCGTACCCGTGCCGCTGCCTCGAGGAGGGGCGGCGGGTGAAGCCGGAGGAGCTGAACGTGCACGGGTACCACCCGTGGTCGGGGCGAATGCTGGCGATGAAGGGTTCGGAGGGGATGCGCGCGCTGGAGCCGGGGGAGGCGCTCAAGCTCAAGGTGCACGCGGCGTCGTGCGCGCCGGAGGCGGTCGCGGGCGCGCGGGTCTGGGCGTTCCGCTACGTCGAAATGGACCGCGCGCTGATTCCCGTCACGGTCGGCGCCGGCAAGCCCAGGATTTCGGAGAGCGTCCTGAACCAGCTGTTCGGGGACTCGCCGTACCGTCCGCGCGGTGGCGGCCAGTATCTGGGGGAGACGCCGATCGAGAAGCGGGCGTGGGCGATGGGGTCCTGGCTGCTGATCGTCGCGGCGGAGGGGTACGCGGCCCAGTCCGTGCCGGTGTTCGTCGGCCGCCAGCAGGACCTGGAGACGTCGGTCACGCTGTATTCGCCCGTCGAGCTGCCCGCCGGATTCTGCGCCGTCGCCACGGGCGCGTTCCCCTACCAGGTCCGCAAGGCCGGCGCCCGCTCCGCCGGCGTCACGCCGGGCGTGCGCGACATCGACGACTTTCTGCTCGGACGCCACTCGGTGACCTGCCGCGAATACCTGGATTTCCTGAACGACATGCACCGGACCGCGCCCGACGAAGCCGCGCGGCGCGTGCCCCGCCCCTCCGACGAGGGCGGCGCGTACTGGCCGCTCCTGGCGAAAGGCTACGTGATCCCCACCGCCAAGTGGATCGCCGCCGCCCGCCCCGAGGACGCCGCACGCGCCGGGCGCCTCCGCTCCGCGCCGTGCGACTGGGAGGAGGACTGGCCCGCCGTCAGCATCTCCTGGGAGGACGCCGCCGCCTACGCCCGCTGGGCCGCGCTTCGCGAGGGCCGCCTCATTCACCTTCCACACGAGGAGCAATGGGAGAAAGCCGGCCGCGGCCCCGACGGCCGCGAGTTCCCGTGGGGCAACCACTTCGACGCGATGCGCTGCAATTGCAGCGAAACGCACTCCGACGGCCTGCGCCCCGTCGTCGTCGACCAGTTCCCTTCCGACGAATCCCCCTACGGCGTCCGCGAGATGGCCGGCAACGCGCGCGACTGGTGCCTGAACGATCCCGGCGGCCGCCGCTACCGCGACTGGCGCGTCGCGCGCGGCGGAATGTGGCACGCGACGGGCGGCAATGCGTCGCCGATGCGGCGATTCGGGTTCGTGCCGACGTATCTCGAGCCGGGGCAGGGGGTGAGGGTGGCGGCGGCGGTGAGGCTGACGGACGGGGGGAAGGACAGGGGTTAGGGGTGAGGAAGGGCAGAGAACCCGGCGGGAACGTGCTTCACTTCCGCTTCCATTCCTCGAGGAGTTTCTTGGCCTCCTTCGAGTCGGGATGATCCGGATACTTCGCCAGAATCTCCTCCAGGATCGGGATCGCCTTCTCGGTCATCGAGTTCTTGCGGTAGCTCTTCGCCATGTTGGTCCTGGACAGAATCCACTTGGATGCGGCGTCTTCCGGTTTTTCTTCCGGCGGGGACGCACCGGGGGCCGCGCCGCCGATTTCGTCGGCGCGCGCGCCTTTTTCGTCCGTCGCCATCGCGTTGGAGGATTCGTAGTCCTTCAGGAACTTCTCGAATTCGGGCACCAGGTGTTTCTTGCCGGCGCTGCGGCCGGTCTCCGAGGCTTTCTCAGCGCGGACGACGTCGGCTTCCGCGCCAGCGATCCGATCCTCCATGCGCTTGAGGGCCTCCCCCGTCAGCTTGGAGCGGGCCTCCCTGAGAGCGGTTTCGCATAGTTTCGAATCGTGCTCCCTGACGAGCATGGCGCAGGCTGCGGCGTAGCCCGCCTCCTCCCACTGCTCCTTGCGCGCGTTCCAGATCGTGATGTTCTGCCAGTTGTCGGCGGTCATGCGCGGATACTTCGCGGCGCCTTCGCGCCAGGCGAGGATCGCATGTTCCTCATCGCCGGCGCGGGTGAGGGCGAGCCCCAGATCGCGGTGAGTGCCGAGGGAGCTCACCCACGGTTTGACCTGCAACGCGCGGACGAAATAGGCGATCGCGATTTTCGGCTCCTCGAGCTCCAGCCAGATCAAACCGACGTTCGACCAGGTGACGTCGCTCTCGGGGAGTTCCGCCAGCGCCTGGCGGAGGAGGATGAAGGCGATCACCCGGCAGGAAGCGGCATCCTCGTCGTCCTTGCCGTTCTTCGCGGCCAACTGGCGGCCGAGATTGATGTAGCGGCGGGCTTCGGTCGTGAGCAGGTCCGCCACGCGGGCGCTGCCGCCGCCTTTCCTGACGGGCACGAACTTCGCCGGGTCGAAGTCGTGAAGGGGAATTGCGAATCCGACGCCCTCGGCATCCGTCATCTTCAGCGTCACAAGGCCGAGCACGTTGCCGTCCTTGTCGAGCACGGGCCCGCCCGAGTTCCCGGGATTGATCTGCGCGCTGATCTGGTAGTACTTCACCCCGTCGATGTCCCGGTCCACGGCGCTCAACATCCCGTCCGTGATGGACTTCGTGAGGGTCATTCCCGAAATCGCGGGATTGCCGATCGCGTAGACCCTCTTCCCGGGCCCGGCCTTCGTCCGGAGAATCCGGCACGGCGACAGGCGAATGTTTTTCTCGGCGGGGTTGATGCGCAACAGCGCCAGGTCGAGCGTGGGATGAAACCCGACGATCTTCGGGTTCTCGAAGACCACGGTGCGCTGCCCGCCTTCGGTGGGGACGTCCACGAAGACCCGGTACTTCAGCGGCGAGCTCAGCACGTGCGCGTTGGTGAGTATCAGACCGCCCGTGCTCACGATGACGCCGGTCCCGCTCGTTTCGATGTTCTCGAGCCCGACGACAGAGGGGTTCGCAAGCCGGAAGACCTTTTCGGCTTCCTCTTCCGCGCAGGCCGCGCCCGCAAACGCCGCGGCGACGACAAGGGCGAGACGATTCACTGGGCCTCCCGGATTCGTGGCGACACGCGACTCTATCTGAAATCGATTCGCAGAGGCGAGCGGGATTTCTGCCAGGTCGGGTCTCCTCGTCAATACAGCGGCGGGACGCCGGGTCCCGGGAGGCCGTCAACCCTTCGGGTGATACAGAACGCCCGGCAGCCCCTTGAAATGGGCGTCACAGGTCGCCAGCCTGGCCCCGGCCGCGAGCGTCGAGGCGTAGATGATCGCGTCGGCGAGCGAGAGGGAGTGTTTGAGCGAGAGCTCGGCGGCGTCGCGGGCGAGATCGGCGGTGAGGTCGATCATGGCGCAGCGTCCCAGCTGGGTTTCGAGATCGTCGGCCATGTCGGGGCGGTTGCGGAGCGCGTGTTTCAGGACTTCCGCGACGACGACGGTCGGCACGGCGACGGGCTCGGAACTCCCGAGCGCCGCGAAGATCTCGCCGGTGCGCGATCCCCGCCCGATTTCGATCCAGGCGGAGGAATCGAGGACGATCACAGCTCCCGGTCCTTCTCGTCCCGCAGGTTTTCGTGGGACATCCACGGGTAGCGACCGAGAAGATCCGTCAGCGGCCGGACCGGCACCAGGACGACGTGGTCGCGCTGGACCAGCACGGAGAGGCGCTGACCTTTCCGGATGCGGAGTTTCTTCCGGACCGCTTCGGGGATCACGACCTGGTACTTCGGTGAAACCTTGACCGTCGTCATACGATACCTCCATCGATCAGGCTATCGTATTACGATGGAGGATCTGTAGGAAGCGCTAGTTTCCACGCGGCATGCAAACCTGGAGTTTCGGGATCAGATCGTTCTGGGTGGACACCCTTCAGGATGTGCCGCCATTATTGCCGATCTCGATTCCGTCACAACTTACTGAGCCGCAAGGTGTTGCGCGAGCAGCGCCTTCCAAATGTACCGATCCGAATGCCGATGTTCCGGAATGCTTTTACTTCGCCGGCCCCACCTGGATCACGACCTTGATCGCCCCTTCGGGCTCGGCGGTGATCGTCAGATCCACCTGCCGCGTGTCCTTCTTGAGCATGCAGTGCATCCCCTTCGCAGAGTCCCCTTCCGCAGCACGGGGCTCCCAACCCACACTCCGCATCGCGTCCACGTAGTCGAGATACGCCTTGTTCACGTCCCCCTTGCCCTGGTAGGTCAGCGTCCCGTCCGTCATCATGTCGCCCTGAATCTTCACCCCTTCGGCGATCGGCGGGTTCAGATGGTCCGGCTCCAGGACGTCGGTCTTGAGGTATCCGGAAGAGCCGCAGGCGATCGAGAGCACGAGGACGGGCGCGAACAGAAAGTGCTTCCGCATGGCGGGTTCCTCACCGTTGGGGTTACCAGTGCCGGACTCTATCAGACTTCCCTCTCCAATCTCCAATCTCCCCTCTCGTGTCTGTTCCTTGTGCTCTCGCGCCACGGCGTCAGCCGTTAGAATCCCCCCCATGCGCCTCCTCCCCCCCGCCCTGCTCGCCGCACTCGCCCTGACTCTTCCAGCCCTCGCCCAAGACGACGTCGTCGTCGAGGGCGACCTCGGCCGCGCGCTCGACGCGGCGGTGGAGAAACGGACGGCGGGGGAACACTGGGGGGCGGTGCTGGTGGCGAAGGGCGGGAAGGTGCTGCTCGCGAAGGGGTACGGGAGCGCGGACTACGCGAAGGAGCCGAACACGCCGCGGACGCTGTTCGAGATTGCGTCGACGAGCAAGATGTTCACGGCGACGGCGATTCTGAAGCTGGAGATGCAGGGGAAGCTGTCGATCGAGGACCCGATCACGAAGTTTTTCAAGAAGGTGCCGAAGGACAAGGCCGGGATCACGGTGAAGCACTTGCTCACGCACACGTCGGGGATGACGGTAGACGCCCTGCTCCCCTACCAGTCTCCCGAGAGCGCGGACGAGTTCGTGAAGCTCGCGATGAAGGAGCCGCTGCAGTCCAAGGTCGGGGAGAAGTTCGCGTACAGCAATCCGGGGTATGCGCTGCTCGGCGTGATCGTGGAGAAAGCCTCGGGAAAGAAATTCGAGGCGTACCTGCGCGAGAACCTGTTCGAGCCGGCGGGGATGAAGGACACGGGGTTCGTGCAGGACAAGAGCCTGGATGAGAAGCGGGCTTCCGTGCGGCGGGACCGCGACTCCAAGCAGAAGATCGGAACGGCGATCGCGTGGGGCTGGGGGTGGGGGTACCGAGGGATGGGTGGGATCGTGACCACCGTGTGGGACCTGTACCGGTTCGACGTGGCCATGCGCGCGGGGAAGATCCTGAGCGAGGAAGCGCAGAAGAAGCAGATCGTGCCGGAGCAGGCGGGGTACGGGCTCGGGTGCCTCATCGCGACGACGGACCGGGGGACGAAGCGGATGGAGCACAGCGGGTCGGTCGCGGGGTATCTGGCGAACATCGTGCGGTACGTGGACGACGACGCGCTGATCGTGATCCTCGGCAACAGCGACTGCGACCTGGGCGGCGTGGAGAAGGCGCTGTCGGCGGTGCTGTTTCCGCCGCTGACGCTGGATCTGGAGATCGACGTGAAGGACCGGAAGCTGAACGGATCCGGCGGGCTGGTGCTGACGAAGGGCGCGACGCTGAAGGCGACGAAAGAGAAGGAGGAAGTGATCCTGAGCGTCGAGACGAAGGACGGCGCTCCCCTGCGCGCGCATTTCCCGCTCGAGGCGGCCGCGGGGCTCGCGAAGATCCTGGAGGACGAGGTCGCGCAGCGGAAGGCAGCGGGCGAGAAGGACGACGGCTCGCTCGAGGTCGGCGTCTACACGCTGCGGCTCGGGCTCAAGGACGGCCAGGGCCGCGTCAAGGGCGCGACGTTCACGCTGATGCCCGGTTACAACGGGGTGGACTCGGACGGGAACGACATCGTGGACAACCGGATGACGCTCACGCTCGTGGACCCGGCGACGGGCCAGTGGCCGATGATGGCCCATCTGAGCCTATCGGCCGCGGATGATTTGGCGTCGGAGTTGAGGCGGGCGGCGGGGAAGTAAGGGAAGGGCGGGAGGGCGAGAGGGC
>JACPRD010000145.1 GCA_016190145.1 Planctomycetota bacterium
ATCGCCGCCGGATCCGGCCCGAGCGTCGAATCCCCCGCCGTCTCCGCCTGCGCCGCCGACCACCCTCTCCTCCTCAACCTCGACCTCTCCCGCCTCCGCATCGCCCGCGCCCGACCCTTCCCCCGCGACCCCTCCCTCGCCGTCCTCATCGACTCCGCCGCCGGCCCCCTCGCCGTCGCCTCCGATTCCTCCGTCTCACTCGCCTTCGCCCTCGAAGACTCCAACCTCCCCCTCCTCGCCGCCTTCCCGCTCTTCGTGCGCAATTGCGTGGAAGAGCTCTCGCGCGAGCGCCCCCTGCCCCCCGCCCGCATCGGCGACTGGACCGCGCCCTTCCCCGGCCGCTTCGAAGCCTGGCGCGACGGCACCGCCTGGACTCACTCCGGCCCCTGGCTCGCCGACCGCCCCGGCGTCGTCGTCTTCACGAGGGACGGCGCCTCTCGGCCGCTCGCGGTCAACTTCTTCAACCCCGCGGAATCCGCCCTCCCCGTCCCCCCTCCGGGCCGCGAGCCGCCGTCCCCGCGCGTCGATCCCCCGCCGGCCTGGGCGCTTCTCGCGGCTGCAGCGGCGGTTCTCCTCGGAATCGAGTGGACCCTTCTGCGCGGGGGGCGAAAGTAGGCCAAACCACGTGGCGGATGTCAGGAATGTGTTTTTGCAGCAAACAGCTTTTTCTACAGTTCAGGGACTTGGCCTGGTCTCTTTGAGGAAGCACTTCATGTCCCGCTGCGCAGGCTGCAACAAGTTGATCCTCTTCGGCGGAATCAAGACCCGCGCCGGCATTTTCTGCACGGAGGAATGCCACGGCTCGACGACTCTCGGCGCAGCTCTGGAAGAAGTGTCACCCGAGGAGCTTGAGGCCAGGGTGCTTCAGGCAAGCCTCGGGCCCTGTCCCCGGTGCCGCAGGCCCGGACCCATCAATGTTCATTTTGCATGTGCCATGTTCTCGCTCGTTGTCGTCACCCACTTTGCGCGCGAACCCTTCGTGTCGTGCACGCGCTGCGCCCGGCTTCTCCAGCTGAAGGCCTTCCTCTCGACGTTCTGCCTGGGTTGGTGGGGGATCCCGGTCGGGTTGGGCGGGACGCCGTTCGTCCTCCTCGCCAACCTCTGGTCCATCGCGTTCCCGGCCCGACATCCGCGCGACGAGTTCTACGCCATGGTCGCGCAGAGGATGGCCATGGAGATCTCCGGCAGCAAGGGACCGCAGCCACCGCCCGGCAAGCCGAAATTCGCAGCAAGGCGGCCGCTTCGACCGCCGCCATGAGGCATCGTTCCGGGCGTCGTGCCGAGTCCGTCAGGCGACCGTCATGGAGGTCCTGCCGACGTCTTGCACGTACGCGTTCGTACGATGATCGCAATCGCGGGAATGATGAGTGGTAAGATTCCTGAACCATGACTGAAACCGCCACCGTCCAGGTTCCTCTTCGCGTGACCTTCGTCATCCGACGCGACCGGTCCGGTGACTACTTCGGAAACCTCCGTGAATTTCCCGGATTCATCTCTCAGGGCTCGTCTCGTGCTGTCGTCAAGCGACGGCTGGTCGCGCTGCTTCGCGAGACGAGCCGAACCCATCCCGAAGAGCTTCCGCTCTTTCGCTGAACTGCGAGGATCCGGAGGACACCTCGGCATCACTCGCTCTCTGGGGGCTTCACCTGCACGATGGCCTGACCGTCCTGCCAGAGAATCTGCGGCCACTGCTTGGAGGCCGGCAGCAGGATCGGGTCTTTCAGAATCTTCGGGTTGTCTTTCTCGAACTGTAGAAGTCTCGCCTTCCCCCCTGCACACAATCCGCCATCATGAACGAACACAGCAGCTGACTTTGAATCCGGTGACCAGGACTCTGTCGGAAACTGGAAGTGCTCCGCTTGATCGATCTCGATCATGGTCGTGGAATGAGGCGTGACCGAGGTGAAATCGATCACGGCGAGCGTCCTGTTTCGATTCTGCGCCGTCTCGATCAGGAGCTTTTTGCGGTCTGGGGCCCACCGGGCATGAGCCAAGTCCGACCAATCACCTGCGGATTCCCGATTCAGGACTCTGCCGTCAGCCAGACTCAGGTAGACGAGCCATGGGGAATGTCCCTCCCTGGCGACCATCCACAAATCACCGGGCGAAATCGAATAGCCACCAAGCAGCCCGATCTGAGGAATGTCCTCTCCTTCCAGAACAAGACACTGGTCAACTCGAGTGTCATGACCAAGGCAACCGACGGGAACACCAAACGACTCGATTCTGAATCTGCCGTGTTGTTCAATGCCCATCGGTTTGCCATAGGGACGATTGGAATGTCGCCAGGGGTCCTCCCACAACAGTATCGGTCGCACATACCGCCACGCGATGATGGAGCCTAGCCCTAGCGCCACCAGGCTAGCGACCGCCAGCAGGAACCGGCGACTGACTCCGCGCTCAGAGCTGGGTTTCATGTACTCATCCTACCGCGCCCGATCCTGCAGGATCGCCCCCGTCCTCGCGAAGTGCTCGCCCTGCTCCAGCGTGTACTTCGCGCCGCGGAGGTCCACGAGGTAGAAGTCGGTGTCGAGGACGCGGGCGAAGCGTAGGTCGGCGCCGCGCAGGTCGGCCTTGCGGATCTCCTCCGGGGGCTTGAAGTCTTGCTCGCCGGCATCGTCGGTGTAGAAGCCGGTGCGCGTGCCTTCGCTCGCGAGCGGGCTGTCCACGAGGCCGCTTCGCGAGGAGCCCATGTGGAACGAGGCATGGGTGAGGTCCGCGCCACGGAGGTTGGCGCCGACCCAGGAGACGCCGGCGAGACCGGCCTGGTCGAGCTACGCGCCGCTGAAGTCGGCGCCCGGGAGGACGGAGTCGGTCAGGTACGCGCCGGAGAGGCGGGCGCGGCGGAAGTCGGGTGCGCGGAGCTCGACGCCTTCGAAGTCCGCCAGGAGGAGGGAGGCGTCCTGGAAGACGGCGCCGTCCAGGCGGGCCGTGCGGAAGACGCAGTTGTCGGCGTGGACTCCCGAGAGATCGGCGTCGGTGAAATCCGTCCCGTCGAGGTTCGCGCCGACGAGCCTGGCCTGGCCCAGTCTGGCGCGAATCAGAATGGCCCCATCGAGCCTCGCTCGGAACAGGAAGGCACCCGTCAGGTCCGCACCCGTGAGGTCGGCGCCCTGGAGCATGCCGCGGGGCAGAATGACGAGGCGCATCCGGGCACCGCGCAGGTCTGCGAAGCTGAAGTCCGCATCGCGCGCGCCCGCCGATTGCAAAGAGGCTCCGGCCAGGCGGGCTCTCGTCAGGTTCGCCTCGTGGAGGATGGCCCTGGACAGGTCGGCTTTCTGAAGATCGGCTACCTGGAGATCCGCACGCCCCAATTCCGCCCCGCTGAGAGCGTGAGAAAAAATCGATCTACGGTGCGGTCGGACCTCGCTCGCTTCGCGAGCTCGCCCCGACCGCGCCTGCGATCGATTTTTCTCACGCTCTCAGGAAGTGCTTTGCCCCCCAGAGTTTGTGAGAAAATCGGACTGGGGGGCGGAGTCGGTCGGCTCGTCCAGTTCTGCCGACCGTGGGTCTCCCTGCCGGCCGACGGAGCATCCCAGGCCGATTTTTTCACAGACTCTGACTTCGAGCGGTCCGGCAGATTCCCATGAGCCCGGAATCCCTGCGATCCGCGCCTGCCGGCGAGTCCCCGGCCCCGAATCCCCTGGGGTGGGTGCCGGCGGCGCTCCTGACGTGGTTCGCGATCTTCGCCACCTACGAAGTCGTCGAGCGCCTGCTGCTCCGGGGCACGAGCGAAGACGTCCTGCACGTCCTTCACATCGTCCGGGGAACGCTGACCTCGTTCGCCCTGGCGGGGGTCGTCGCCTGGAGCATGCTCCGCCGGCACGCGGGTGTCGCGCCGGGTCCGGCGGCGGATCCCCGGGAATCGGCGGCGGGGGACCTGAGCGCCGCCGCGCGCTGGATCATCCGGCTGCGCTGGGTCGCCATCGCCGGCGTCGTCGCCACGGCCCTCGTCTGCCGCTACGCCTTCGAAGTCATCTCCGGCTTCTCCTCGTTCGCGCTCGTCCTCATCGCCGCGTGCATGGCCATCTGCAACGCGCGATTCAGCACCCTCTCCGACCGCCACCTCGCCGGGTTCCGCATCGCGTTCTCCCAGGTCTTCCTCGACCTCGCCGCGCTCACCTTCATGTTGTACTTCGCCGGGGGCGCCGGAAACCCGTTCTTCCTCTTCTACCTCTTCCATATCGTCATCGCCGGAATCCTGCTCAGCAAAAGCGAAACCTGGCTGGTCTGCGCCGCCGCCTGCGCCCTTTTCGGCGGGATGATCCTCGTCCGTAGCGTCGGCTCCGTGCCGCGGTACCCCCTTCTCCTCGGCGGCGTGCCTGCGGCCCCTCCCGGCGGGTGGATGGGCGTCGCGGGGACGTTCGTGGCGTTCGTGGCGACGGCCGCCTGCACGGCGTACTTCAGCGCCCGCATCATGGACAACCTGAGGACGCGCAGCCGGGCGCTTCTCCGGGCGAACGAAGCGCTGGCGACGGAGCGCGCGAAGCTCGAAAACCTGGTCCGGAGCATCGGGGCGGGGCTCGTGATCTACGACTGCCACGACCGGGTGATCTGGGCGAACGACGTGTCGCGGTCCTGGTTCGGGGAGGACCTGCAGGGGAAGGTGTGCCCGGGGCGCCTCTGGGGGGACGGGTGCATGTCCTGCCCGCGCGCGCCGGCCGTGGGCGGCGTGCCCGCGGGCACCTGCGAACGCGCCGTCGTCCGCGGCGGCCGGCAGCGGTTCTTCCTCGTCAACTGCACGCCCATCCGCTCCTCGGGCGGAGAGGTCGACCAGGTGCTCGAATTGATCCAGGACATCACGCACCTGAGGGAGATGGAAGTGCAGCTCGTGCAGGCGGACAAGATGGTCGCGGTGGGCCAGCTCGCCGCGGGAATCGCGCACGAGATCAACAACCCGCTCGCGACGATGTCCAGCTCTTCGGAGATCCTGGCGGAAGTGCTGGCCGGGGGCGAGACGGGGACGGAGAAGGGGAAGGAGGCGCTGAAGCGGCACCTGGGGCGGATCGAGGAGAACGTGGAGCGCTGCAAGGACATCGTGCAGAACCTCCTGTCCTTCGCGCGGCGGGACGAGGAGGGATACGAGGAGGTGGACCTGGACGCGGTGCTGGACGACGCGGTGCGGCTGGTGGAGGCGGGCGCGCAGGCGCGCGGGCGGCGGATCGTGCGCGAGACCGCGGCGGCGGGCGGTGCACGGACCGTGCTGGCGCGGAGCCGGGGGCGGCAGATCCAGCAGGTCGCACTGAACCTGCTCATGAACGCGCTCGACGCGACGGCGCCGGGGGGGACGGTGCGGCTCGCCGCGCGGCCCCTCGACGGGGGCGCGGAATTCTCGGTCGCGGACGACGGAGAGGGCATCCGGCCTGAGCACATGGCGCGGCTGTTCCAGCCCTTCTTTACCACGAAACCGCCCGGCAAGGGCACCGGCCTGGGCCTGCACCTCAGTCACCGGATCGTGGAAGCGCTGGGCGGGCGGATCCGCGCGGAGAGCCCGGCCGGCGCGGGCGCGACGTTCCGCGTGTGGCTGCCCTCGGACTCGGCCCGCGGCGCTTCGCGCTCCCCCGTTCCGGCCTCGGGAGGCGCCGCGCCATGACCCGGGCCGCGACGATTCTCCTGGCCGACGACGAGGCGCCGTTCCGGCAGAACGTGGCGGAGCGGCTGACGTCGAGGGGATACCGCGTCGTCGAAGCGGGGGACGGCGACGAGGCGCTGGCGCGGGTGCGTGAGACGGCGGTGGACGCGGTGGTGCTCGACGTGATCATGCCCCGTACCGACGGATTGACGGTGCTCCGCCGGCTGAGGGATCTGGACCCGGATCTCCAGGTCGTGATGCTCACCGGGCAGGGGACCGTGGAGACGGTGGTCGAGGCGATGAAGGCGGGCGCCTACCACTACCTGGCAAAGCCGGCGAAGCTGAAGGAACTCGAGATGCTCGTCGAGCGGGCCGTCGAAAAGACGCGGCTCGCGCGGCAGAACCGGGTCTACCGCGAGGGCCTGAGGCGGACGCGCGCCGCGGGCGCAGGGCCCGTCGTGGCGGAATCGAAGGCGATGAAGCTCATCCTGGAGCGCGCGGAGCAACTCGCCGGAACCGACTCTCCGGTGCTCCTCG
This sequence comes from Planctomycetota bacterium, assembly GCA_016190145.1. GTDB lineage: Bacteria > Planctomycetota > MHYJ01 > WSZJ01 > WSZJ01 > WSZJ01. The sequence continues at coordinate 6,110 of JACPRD010000145.1, forward strand.
AGGGCGAGACCGGGACGGGCAAGGAGGTCGTCGCTTCGTTCCTGCACCGCCGGAGCCCGCGCGCCGAGGGCATGTTTTCGGTCGTGAACTGCGGCGCGCTCTCCGAAAGCCTGATCGACGCGGAGCTGTTCGGATACGAGAAGGGCGCGTTCACGGGCGCGACCGAGTCGCGCCCGGGCGTGCTCGAAGTCGCCGACGGCGGCACGCTCCTCCTCGACGAAATCGGCGACCTCCCGCCGCCCGGCCAGATCCGCCTGCTCCGATTTCTCGAGCACGGCCTCATCCGGCGCGTCGGTTCGAGCCGCGAACAACCCGTGGACGCGCGCGTCCTCGCCGCGACCCACCGGAATCTCGAGACCGAAGTCAAGGAGGGCCGTTTTCGCGAGGATCTCTGGCACCGCCTCGTCGTCTTCCGGCTCGCGATTCCGCCGCTGCGCGAGAGGCGCGACGACATCGTGCCGCTCGCGACGGAATTCCTGTCCCGCGCCGCCGGACCGGGAGTTCCCCCGCTCGCGCTCGCCGAGAGCGCCCGGAACGCCCTCCTCTCCTGGCCCTGGCCCGGAAACGTCCGCGAGCTGTCCCACGCGATCGAGCGCGCGGCGTTCGCGGCGCGATCCGCGGGTGCCGGCGAAATTCTCGAAGCCCACCTCGCCCTCCCCGGCGCGCGGCGCCCCGCCGCCGGAGACCTCGTCACGATCGCCGAAGCCGAGCGGCGGCACGTCGAAGCCGTGCTCGCGCGCCTCGAGGGCAACCGGGCGCGCGCGGCGGAAGTCCTGGGGATCAGCGAGCGGCACCTGTACCGACTGCTGCAGGGGTGGGAGGTCAAGGCTCCCTGAGGCTCGGGGCGCGCGAGGCGGCGTGGAGGCGTCGCGGGAGTTCTTCGCCACCGCGCAGAACAAGATGCACTGGGCAGCGCACGGCCAGACGGCGGCGGAGGTCATTCACGCGCGAGTGGACGCATTCTGGCGAAACGTGGCGTGTCCTGGTGCCCGCGACCCCGCTTCTCGATCAGGCCGCGCCGGTAGAAGATGCGAGCGCCGTTCGTGGAAAAGCGTTGCTTGGCTTACATTCCGTAAGTAAACTGCCGACATGGTTCTCGAACTCCTCGCACACCCCGACTACCTGCGCATCCTCCACGCTGTCCGCCATCGGCCCCTCCGTTTCAGCGACCTCCAGAAGCGGCTGCGGCTGAATCCCGCCCAGGTCGACCGTGCCCTCAAGTTCCTCCGCAGGGAGCTCTGGGTCGTTCCCCAGGTCAAGCCGTCGGCGAAGGGCCGCCTCGCCGTCCAGTATGCGATCGGTCGTCGCGGCGCGGCGTTCCTGGACTCGTACGAGGTCTTCGCACAGGACGTCCGGAGGAGGCAGGACGAGCTGGGCGCCGACACCGTGGCCGAAATCGAAAGCGTGCGGAGGTAACGGTGGCCGTCGTCTTCCTGCTCGGTCCCGGCATGTGGGACTCCACGCGCCGCGCGATCGCCGACCCGACGCCGATGCAGGTCCGCCGTTCGATCGGGAAGATCCTGAAAGAGCACGGCCATCGCGTCATCCTGATGGAGGACGATCCGAACCGCGGGGGAGAGGACTACATCGAGAAGTTCGATCGCCTCCTGCGCGACCGCGTGACCGACGTGGTCCTCTACTGGCCGCCGGCGGCGAAGATGCAGACCACCTATGACGAACTCATCCTGCTGTGCGACCGGCGCGACTACCTGAAGCGCGAGGCCGTCCGGCTCTGGGCGCTCCACCATTCTTCCGTCGCCACGATCAAGGGTGACGGATTCAAGGTGCTGGAAACCGGCAACCGCAGTCGCTACCTGACCGCGGTCGCGCGCCTTGGGCTTCGTCCGCTGGAGTGGAATGACGAGAAGGAACTCGCTGCCCAGGCCCGGCTCCTGGCGGCCGAACTGTGAGCACGAACCGCGCGGCTCAACGTTAAGATGCCCGAATGAGCTGCCGGAGCCGCCCATTTCCCTCCATCTCGGAGGCCTTCGACCGAGCTTTCGAGGCCGCTCTGCGCATGAGGCCGAAGCACCGCGAGCTTCTGGCCGACCTGATTCTCGGAAGCCTGCCCGGACCCGTGAAACTCAGCCCGGAATGGGAAGCAGAGATCAAGCGGCAGTTCACTCAACTACCTTTCGTTCTGCTTCAACTCCACTGACTTGATCGACTTTCTTGGACGCCCGCCTTCTGCCCGCGCTCATCTCCGTTAGCCTATGCACTCGCTCGGGCAATGACTTCAACCAACCGGTGAAGACCCTGGGCTGTCTTCCCGCCCAGAACACAGATCCCGAGAAAATCACTCCGTGCATCCAGCCAAGTGCATCCAGATACTCCGCTCGATCGCGATTTCGAAAGAACGTCGTGAAGTCCCGGTGGAACGTCAGGTGGTCGGCCAAGTCGTGAAGTCGCCTTCGCTCAGGACACATCATTCGATCTCGCAGCACATCAATGCAATCCAGTCCAGTATTGATGACATTGAGCACGACCGATTCCGGATCTCGGCCCGCCGTAGCCACGAGCCGAAAAGCCCAGGACGGCCACAGCTGAAGAGCTGGTCCCGGCGACACGGCCACATCCCGGTACGAATGGTCGTCTGCGAGTTTCAGGAGATGACCGGCCAATCCCCGATGTGCGATGAAGACAATCCAGCCACGAACGGTGATGGGTCTGTCCGTTGCTCCCAACGCATAGACGAGGTGGTACGGGGAATACTCGCCACCTTCGTTGAGAGAAACGCAGATCGCCTCCACGGTCAAACTCATCGCGACTCCTCGGCCCGAATGCTCGACTCACTCGAAATGTCGATCTCCGTACTTCTGGATCTTGCTGAACTCTGTGCCGCCGCCTTTCGGGTAGTTCCCGGGACCGTACTTCTCGTCCATCAGACGCTTGGCGAAGTCTTTCCCAGACTCGCCTTCATAGGGCCTCTTGCCCGCCTGTTGTCCTCATACAACTGACCGCCGGATCCCGCGATTAATTGCGAGAGAAAGTCTCCTCCTCGTGATGGTGAGATGCTTGAGTTCCTGAAGCGACTGGCTGATGGCAACTCTGCTGCGGACGGCCTGGTCCGCGATGTGAGGATCGACGATGCCGTCCCAGTCGGGTTCGGCATGGGCGAGCTTGCGGTCCTTTCCATCGATCATTTCCTTGAGCGCTTCGCGCTGCTGTTCGGCGATCGGCTTGCGGCCATTCCACATCGCTGTCGCGGTCGGGCAGTTCGGTCCCCAGGTTCTGCAGAGGTCGTTTCCGAGCATGACGGCGCATTCCAGATCGTTGCAGGTCCACCATCCGGGGTGGGCCTGGGAGGCGGCGAGGTGGGCGGTGTAGGTCTTGATGGAGCCGTTCCCCGCTTTGTGAGGAAGTCCCTCACCTTGTCCATGTCGAGTTTTTCGGTGGGCATCGCCGGCTCCTTGAGGTTGGTGGAATCCGAACCGGCGGCGGCATCTTAGGTCTCGTAACAGAATAAAGTATTCAGAAAGTGGCGTTCTTTGCCGATCTATTGAAGCATGCAGTTCGGCGACGAAGACCTGCGGCGGAAGATGCACGTGATGCTCCCGATTCTCGATGAGCGCGCGCGTCGTCTTTACGCGGCGGCCGAGGCCCGGTCTCTGGGGCGTGGCGGCATCTCTGCTGTCGCGCGCGTCTCAGGCATGACTCGCGTCACCATCCGGAAGGGGATGGCCGAGCTTGAGTCGGGTGCCTCGCCTGGTGAAGGTCGGATTCGTCGAATGGGGGGCGGCCGCAAACGCGCAGTAGACCATGACCCCGAATTGCGGACCGCGCTTCAACGCCTGGTCGCCCCAGTCACCCGAGGCGATCCTCGGAACTCGTTGCGCTGGACGTCGCTGAGCACGCGTCACCTGGCGAAGGCGCTGCAGAAGTCCGGGCATGCGACCAGCCATCGGATGGTCGCCGTGCTCCTTCATGAGATGGGCTTCAGCCTGCAAGCCAATCGTAAGACGCGCGACGGGGCATCGCATCCGGACCGCGACGCTCAGTTCCAGTACATCAGCCGCTGCGCGAGCGTGCAGATGGCGGCCGGGCAGCCCGTGATCTCGGTGGATACCAAGAAGAAGGAATTGGTCGGGGACTTCAAGAATGGGGGCCGGGAGTGGCGTCCCAAGGGGGATCCCGAAAAAGTCCGAGTGCACGACTTCATGATCGAGGAACTCGGGAAGGTCTCTCCCTATGGCGTCTACGATCTGGCGCGCAACCAAGGGTGGGTGAGTCTCGGCGTGACGCACGATACAGCGGCCTTCGCCGTAGCGAGCATCGGGCGGTGGTGGAGCCAGATGGGGCGCGCAGCCTATCCCAAGGCTCGCACGCTCCTGGTGACCGCCGACGGAGGAGGGAGCAACGGTACGCGCAATCGGCTTTGGAAGTGGGAGCTGCAGAAACTGGCGGACAAAACCGGCTTGGCGATTTCGGTCTGTCACTTGCCGCCGGGCACGAGCAAGTGGAACAAGATCGAGCATCGAATGTTCTGCTTCATCACCCAGAACTGGCGCGGACGGCCGCTGCTAACGCACGCAGCTATCGTGAGCCTGATTGCCGGAACGGAAACCAGCACGGGCTTGAAGATCAGATGTCAACTCGATCGGAGAGACTACCCCGCGGGAATCAAAGTGAGCGACGCGCAACTTGCGTCGATCCACCTGGAGCCATCTGAATTCCACGGGGAGTGGAACTACACCATCTGGCCGGTGAAGGCAGGAAAAACGCGATAGCCATATGGATATAATATTTCGTTACGGATCCTTACCGGCCGAGCCGCGTCGAATCCCGCTGAATTGACACACACCAACGCAGATTCCATTTTCGCTCGGCCCCATCGGTGTCTGTCGCCCATGGCTCGGATTTCGTTGCCGGAACGGCAGGCGGACGCGCTTCGGGGAAGCGGCTGGAGACCTGAACTCCTACCCTGACCCGTGGGTCATGCCTCTCCTGACGCCCACGTCAGGGACCCGTCAGCCGCTTTCGCGACCCCCGGATGCGTCCGGCCGCCGGCACGCGCAACTCCCCTTCTCGCCAGCACTTCCGGCCACACAGAAATTGCGCCACTCCCCCGCCCGAACGGTCCGCGCCTTGCTTTCCATTCCCAGACCTCGAACCCGGATTCCGCCGCCGCCACGGCGGAGCCGCGCGCTCCGCGAAGCCGGGATCGAGGTCCGGATGTCCTTTCCTTCGCACCGGGGCAGTCCCGGGACCCGTGGAGAACGCCGATGAACACCCGAAACTCCCTCTGGACTGGCGCGCTCACCGCCGCCCTCGCCGTCCTGACTTCCTGCGACCGCGCCCCGTCGGGCGAAACCAAGGCGCCCGCGCCGCCGCCAGTCGCAGCCGCCGGGCCGAAGGCGGAGCTCTTCGGAAGCGAACAGGGCAAGACGCTCTTCGCCGCGAACTGCGCCGTCTGCCACGGCACCGAGGGGAAAGGCGACGGACCCGCGGCCTACCTGCTCTGGCCCCGCCCGCGCGACTTCACCCGAGGCAAGTTCAAGATCCGCACGACCCTGACCGGCGGGCTGCCCACCGACCAGGACCTCCTCCAGGTGATCACCAACGGGATGCCCGGATCGTCGATGCCGGCCTGGCGCCACCTCCCCGAGAATCAGAGGCTGGCCCTCGTCGGCCAGGTCAAGGCCCTCAGCGAGTTCCAGGACGCCGAAATGGCCTCCCCCTTCAATCACTTCAGGGAAAAACCCGCCGGCGAAGCCGTCTCCGTCCCGGCGGAACCTCCCACGACCGACCAGACCATCGCGCGCGGGAAAAGCATCTACGTCGAGCAGGGCTGCGTGAAGTGTCACGGCGAAACGGGCCGCGCCGACGGCCCCTCGGCCGCGGAGCTCAAGGACGACTGGGACCAGCCGATCCGCCCGAACGATTTCACGTCCGGCATCTTCCGCGGCGGCTCCACCAATAGCGACGTCTACCTCCGCTTCGCTACCGGCATGAACGGCACGCCCATGCCGGCCTACCTCGAAATCACCGACGCCGACCGCTGGGCGCTCGTGCACTACGTGAAGTCGCTCTCGGGCGACGGACCGAAGAACATCGAAGCGGCGCTGCCGACCGGCAGTGTGCTGGAGGCGGTGAAAGTGGAGTCGGTAGCGCTGAGACCGGGGGATGCCGCCTGGGAGCAGATTCCCTCCGTCACCGTCCCGATGGCCCTCCTCTTCAATCGGACCACCGCGCCGCGGCTCGTCCGGGTGCGCGCGGCGCACGACGGCACCAACATCGCGTTCCAGCTCTCGTGGATCGACAGCTCGAGCCAGAGCGCCCCGCTGCGGCCGGAGGATTTCCGCGACGCCGTGGCGGTGGAGTTCGCGCTGAAGGGACTGGACACGCCGTTCATGATGGGGTCGGCGGACAAGCCGGTGAACCTCTGGCACTGGAAGGCGGACTGGCAGGTGGACCTGGGGCGGTACCAGGACGTCGAGCAGATCCACCCGGGGATCGCGATCGAGCAGTATCCGTACGAGAAGGACGAGAGAACCGTCGCCAACCAGGGCAACCGGCCCTCCCCGATGCCGGACCATGACCGGGACTACCAGTCGGGCTGGGCGGCGGGAAACCCGATGTCGAATCCCGCCCGGAAGTCCCCGTGCGAGGACTGCGTCGCGGCGGGATTCGGAACGCTGACGTCTCTTCCCCAGCCCGTCCAGTCCATCGCCGGCGACGGGGTGTGGAAAGACGGGCGCTGGACGGTGGTTCAGTCCCGGTCCCTTGCGGCCCCGCAGAAGGGCTGCGTGGAGTTCAAGCCTGGCGTCGAGATCCCGATGGCGTTCGCGGTGTGGGACGGCGCCGCCGGAGATCGCGCCGGGCAGAAGTCCGTCACGATGTGGTACCGGCTGGTTCTGAAGTAGAGAGGAAGCGGTCATGGAAATCCGTTACGCCCCGCAGGTGCTGGACGAAGCCGTCACGCGCGAGCTGCTGCGCCGCGCGGGGGCCGGCGATCCCTCCTGGACGGGCGACTTCCATGTGCTGACGGACGCGTTCTACGCCCTGCCGGAGGTCGAGCGGGAAGCGCAGTTCCAGGCGGCGCACGCGCTGTTCTTCCGGAAGCTGGGGCTCGGGAAGCCGCTCGAGAAGGTGCTCGCGGAGTTCCCGCGGCTGGATTCGAAGGTGGCGGATCTGGTGGTCGACCGCGCTCTGACGCCGTCCGAGGAAGAGGCGGACCTGATGGTCGGAGGGGACGCGCGCCGCAACGTGCGGATCCGCCTGCGCATCGTGCGCTTCGACGACCTCGCTGCGCTGGAGGGTTTCTACCGGCACGAGCTCGTGCATGTCACGGACATGCTGAATCCGGAATTCGACTACAAGCCGATCGCCCGGATCGCCGCGCGACCCGCCGAGGAGAACCTGGTGCGCGCCCGGCTGAGGCTGCTCTGGAACCTTCTGATCGGCGGGCGGGTGGCGCAGTCGGGGAAGGCGGGGGCGGCGACGCTGGAGGAGTGGAAGAATGTCGCCGAGCGGGTGTATCCGGGCCTGACGCCCGAGGCGCGGGAATCCATCGTGTCGAAGCTCTGGGGCGGAGCCGCGGTGGCGTGGCCCGCGCTGGTCGAGTTCTCGCGGGTTCCGGGAAAGCTGCTCGCTTTCGCGGGGATCTCGGTGGACGCGTCGTCGCGGGGCCCGGGTTCGCTCTGCCCTCTGTGCAGCTTCCCGACGTTTTCGTGGGCCGGCGACATCGGCGACCTCCCCCGGGCGGTCCTCGCGGCCCTTCGCACCGACTTCCCCGGCTGGACGCCCGAGAACGGCGCCTGCCGGCAGTGCATCGACGGTTACGAACTCCGCATCCGATTCGCGCCCCGCGTGGCGCCGACCAACATCCGGTAACAGGAGGGCCGACATGGGCATCACCAGGCGTGACTTCCTCAAGCAGGCGGGGCTGGCCGGCGGCGCCGCGTACTTCGCCGCTTCCGGACTCCAGCTCGACGCTTTCGAGCCCTTCCCCGACATCGACCCCCTGGCCACCTACCCGGCGCGCGCCTGGGAGAAGGTGTACCGCGAGCAATACCGGTACGACTCGAGCTTCGCCTGGGTCTGCTCCCCCAACTGCACGCACGCCTGCCGCATGCGGGCGTTCGTCCGCAACGGCGTCGTCCTGCGCAGCGAGCAGAACTACGACAGCGGCCGGGTCGGCGACCTCTACGGGAACAAGGCGACGGTGAACTGGAACCCGCGAGGGTGCTCGAACGGCTTCACCATGCAGCGGCGCATGTACGGCCCCTACCGGCTCCGCTACCCCATGATCCGCAAGATGTGGAAGCAATGGGCCGACGACGGGTTCCCCGAGCTGACGCCGGAGAACCACAAGAAATACAAGTTCGACTCCCGCGGGACCGATGAACTCATCCGCTGCTCGTGGGAAGACGCGTTCCGGTACCAGGCCAAGGGCGTCGTGCACATCGTGAAAAAGTACAGCGGCGAAGCGGGGAAGAAGCTCCTCCTCGAGCAGGGCTACCCGGCGGAAATGCTGCTCCACCACGAGGGCGCCGGAACGCGCGTCTGCAAGGTCCGCGGCGGAATGGGCCTCCTCGGCGTCATCGGCAAGTACGGCATGTATCGCTACGGACAGGGCCTCGCCCTGCTCGACGCCAAAGTCCGCGGCGTGGACGAACACGAAGCCAAGGCCTCCCGCATCTGGTCGAACTACACCTGGCACGGCGACCAGGCCCCCGGCCACCCGTTCGTGCACGGCCTCCAGGCCTCCGACTGCGACATCAACGACTTCCGCTTCTCGAAACTCCACATCCAGATGGGCAAAAACCTCATCGAGAACAAGCGCGCCGACAATCACTTCTTCATCGAGTGCATGGAACGCGGCGCGAAGATCGTCGTCGTGTCGCCCGAGTACTCCCCGCCGGCCACCAAGGCGGACTACTGGATCCCGATCCGGCCGCAGACCGACGCGGCGCTGCTGCTGGGCGTGACGAAGCTGATGATGGACGAGGGGAAATACGACGCGACGTTCGTGAAGCGGTTCACGGACTTCCCGCTGCTCGTGCGGACGGACACGCTGAAGCGGCTTCAGGCGAGGGACATCATCGCGGGCTACGCGCAGCCGGACATTTCGGCGGGGGCTTCGATGCAGGTCCAGGGCCTGACGAAGGAGCAGTACGCGAAGCTGGGGGATTTCGTGGTGTGGGACGCGAAGTCGAAGGGGCCGAAGGTGGTGACGCGGGACCAGGTCGGCGGTCAGTTCGACAGGCTCGGGATCGAGCCGGCGCTGGAAGGCCGGTTCACGATCAAGGGCGTGGACGGGAAGGACATCGAGGCGATCCCGCTCTTCGATCTCTACAAAAACGTGCACCTCAAGGATTACGGCCTCGACGCGGTCGCGGAGATCACGCGGGCGCCGAAGGAGCTGATCCGCCGGCTCGCGGACGACATCTGGACGACGAAACCGGTGGCAATCCACCAGGGCGAGGGCATCAATCACTGGTTCCACGCGACGGAAGCGAACCGGGCGTCGTACCTGCCGCTCATGCTGACGGGAAACATCGGGCTGCCGGGCGCGGGCTCGCACACGTGGGCGGGCAACTACAAGGCCGCGATCTTCCAGGGGTCGGAGTGGTCCGGGCCGGGCTTCAAGGGATGGGTCGGAGAGGATCCCTGGCACCTGAACCTCGACGAGAACGCGGACGGGAAGGACGTCCACGCCCACGCGTTCACGCAGGACGAGGAACCCGCGTACTGGAACTACGACGAAAAGCCCCTGACCGTCGAGACGCCGGATCAGGGCCACAAATGCTTCACCGGCAAGTCCCACATGCCCACGCCCACGAAGTTCCTGTGGTTCACGAACGTGAACCTCTTCAACAACGCGAAGCACGC
>JACPRD010000001.1 GCA_016190145.1 Planctomycetota bacterium
CGCCCCGGCGCCGGCCTCTCCTCCCCGCGGAAACTATTCAAGATCGGCGAAGTCATGCGCTACACCCGCCTCTCCCGCCAGACCCTCCATAACTACACCATGATGGGCCTCATCGAACCCGCCGAACGCACCGAAACCGGCCACCGCCTCTACGATGAGTCCGTCTTCAAGGTCATCGAGTGGATCGAAATGCTCAAGCGCCACCACAAACTCCTCGAAGTCAAGGAGCTCATGCTCAAGAAGTTCCCGGAACACTACAAAACCCGCTCATGACACAGCCCGACCCCGCACCCACGCGCTTCCCACGCCTCCTCCGCCGCTGGCGCGTCGCCCTCGCCGCCGCCGCCCTCGCTTCTCTTCCACTCCTCTGGTTCGTCTCCGACGTCGCCTGGTCGGGCCGCGCTTCCCGCGAAGAACTCGCCGCCGCCCGCGCGGCCCTCGCCGACGGCCGGGCGCGCGAAGCCCGTCTGCGCGCGGAACACGTCCTCGCGCGCGTGGCCGCCGACGCGAAGGTCCCCGGAGAGCGCCGCCAGATCGCCGCCGAAGCCGCCCTCCTCGCTTCCGAAGCCCGCCTCGAGGAACTCGCCCGGGACCGCCAGCCGCCGCCGAGCGAAATCGAGTTTGCCGCGTGGCGCGCCGCGCAGGGAGCCGCGTTCGGCGGCGACGCCGCCAAGGCCGCCTGGCTCCGCCTCCGCGCCGCGCGCCGCCTCCTCGAACTCGGGTTCGTCGCCGAGGCCATCGCCGAGTACGAACGCCTCGAGACCGCCCGCGCGCTCGGCGCCGACGGCGAACGCGAAATGGCCATCGCCCTCGCCTCCGGCGGCCCCCTCGACCGCGAACGCGCCCTCCCCCTCCTCGAACGCCTCCTCGCCGCGAACCCGCCCCCCCGCGAGGCCGTCCTCACCCGCCTCGCCCTGGGCCGCGCCCTCCTCCGCCTCGGACAACCGGCCCGCGCCTCCATGGAATTCAAGGCCGCCGCCGAACTCGCCGGCGCCGCTTCCATGGAAATCCTCGCCCAGCAGGCCCGACTCGATCAGGGCGCCGCCCTCGTCGAAGACGGCAGATTTGCCGAAGCCGTCCCGTACCTCCGCGCCCTCCTCCGCGACGGCCTCACCCGCGAAATCCGCGAAAGAGCCGGGATCGCCCTCGCGGAGGCCGACGCCGGCTCGGATGAATCCGGCCTCCCCGCCGACCTCTCCGACCTCCGCATGCTCCCGGCTACCCCCGAAGCCCTCTTCGCCGCCCGCGCCCGCGTCGCCCACCGCCGCCTCGAAGCCGGCCGCCGCGCCGACGCCGCCTCCACATACGCCGCCGCCTTCGATCACCTCACCACCCGCCCCTTCCCCGAACACCTCGTCCCCTCCCCCCGCGTCCTCCGCGACCTCTCCCTCCTCGCGCAGTACGGCCTCGACGCCGGCGACCTCCCCGCCCTCCAGCGCGCCGCCGAAGGACTCGCCCTGTCGCTGCCGGAGAGCGAAGCGGCCCTCGAGCTCGCCGCCGCCATCGCCGCCCGCCGCGCGGCCCTCGCCGACGAGAAGGCCCGCGCCGCACGGCTCGCACGACTGCCCGCGGAGGAGACCGCCTTCGAAGCGCGCGCCCTCCACGGCCGCTCCGCCGAACTCTACCTGCAGGCCGCCGACGGACGGGCCGTGCTCAAGTCGCACTCCGTCGACAACCGCATGCTCGGCGCCCGCGAAACCTTCCGCGGCGGTTTCCACGCGACCGCGGAGCCCCTCCTCGTCCGGCTGTCCGAAGAACTCGACCTGCAGGACGACCGCGCCGTCGAGGTCCGCTGGATGCTCGCCCGCTCCCTCCAGGAACTCGGACGCCACGCGGAAGCCGTCACCGCCCTCTCGCGCTTCCTCGAACAGCACCGCGACGCCCCCCACTGGGCCCACGACGCCTACTTCGAACTCTCCCGCTCCTTCGAACGCCTCGGCCTCTTCGAACAGGCGGAATCCACCCTCGTCGAGTTCCTCTTCCGCTACGACAACGTCACCCCCGAATCCCCCCGCTGGCGCGACGGACTCTTCGCCCTCGGCGACGTCCAGGCGCGCCTCGCGCTCGACCTGCGCGCGCGCGGCCGGGACGCCGAGGCCGCCGACCGCGCCGCGCAGGCCGAACGCAACCTCGCCGACGCCGTCCGGCGCTTCCCCACCGCCTACGACCCGCGCCTGCGCGCCGAGTACCGCCTGGGCCTGCTCGCGATGGGCCGGCGCGACTGGGCCGGCGGCGCGGAACGGTTCCGCGCGGGGCTCGGGCTCCCCGTCGCGGGCGCCGCAGCCGACACCGGCGACATCACCCGGCGCTGTTCGCTGCTCCTGGGTGAGTGCCACTACCAGCTCGGCGAATGGTCCGAAGCCCTCTCCGCGTTCGGCCAGGCCTGGACTACCCACGGCGGCCTCGAAACCGTCCTCGCCCTCCAGCGCATGAGCGACTGCCACCTCCGCCTCGAGGACGCGCGCCAGGCGGAACGCTTCGCTCAGCGCGCCCGTGAAGCCCTCGACCAGTTCAAGGCGCGCCCGGCGGACGCGCGCGTGCAGGGCGTGGAGGAGCGGCTGCTCGAGCGGCTGGTCGCCGGGCGATGAGCGCCTCGGAGCGGGCCCGGAAGCTGGTCGACCACCTTCGCGCGCGGCGCGAGTGGTACGGACACATGGCGGAGCTGGCGCGGGAACAGAGAAGGCTCCTCGAGGAGAATCCGGACGGCCTGCTGGAGCTGCTCGAGCGCAAGAAGGCGATCCTGGCGCAGCTCGAGGCGCTGGCCGCGGGGGCGCCGGCGGTCCGCGCGGAATGGGACGAGATTCGGCCGGAGTTGAGCGCGGAGGAAGCGGCGCCGGTGGAGGCGGAGCTCGCGGAGGTGAGCGCGGTGCTGGAGGAGGTTGTGCGCGAAGAGGAGGCGGGGCGGAAGATTGCGGAAGCGGCGCGGGCGGGGGCGGCCGGGGACATTCGCGTCGCGACCGACGCGCGGAAGGCCGCGGCCGCGTATCGGAAGCCGGCATCGACGCCGCCCAGGTTTGTCGACCGGAAGGAGTAGGACCCAGGTCCGTCCCTTTACCTTTACCTTCCCCTTTACCTTCCCCTGCCCTTCCCTTCGTCCAGGGGAAGGCAAAGGGGAAGGTAAAGGAAAAGGGAAGGACATGCCTGAGACCAAACCTGACATGCAGTCGCTGATGGACCTCATGCGCTCGTTCAACGAGACGAGCGAGCGGCTGCGCGTTTCCCACGATGCGCTGCAGCAGCGCGTCGCGGAGCTCACCCGCGAACTCGAGGAGAAGAACCGCGAACTGGCCCGCAAAAGCCGCCTCGCGCTCATCGGCGAAATGGCCGCGTGCCTCGCCCATGAAATCCGCAATCCGCTCGGCGGCATCCAGATCTGGGCCTCCCTTCTCGAAAACGACCTGCCCGCCGCCGGCGAATCGCGCCGCGTGCTGGAGAAAATGATGGACGGCCTGCGCGGGCTCGACACGCTCGTCGAGGAGATGCTGGCGTTCGCGCGGGACGTCAAGCCTGAAAAGCGGGCGTGCGACCTGGGAGAGATCGTGGAGGAAGCGCTCTCGGCCGCGGGCCCCGAGCTCTCCCGCCGCGCCGCGACCGTCGCGCGCGACCTGCCGCGGCCCCTTCCCGTCGACGCCGACCCCGCCATGCTCTCGCGCGTGTTCCTCAACATCGCGTTGAACGCCGCACAGGCCATGCCCCAGGACGGCCGCCTCGACGTCTCCGCCGCGCGCGCCGGCGGCCGCGTCCGCGCCGTCTTCCGCGACAACGGCGCCGGCATCTCCGCCGAAGCCCTGCCGAAGCTGTTCACGCCCTTCTACACCAACCGCTCCCGCGGCACCGGCCTCGGCCTCGCCATCGCCCACCGCATCGTCGAGGCCCACGGCGGCACGATCTCGGGCGCCAACCACCCCGCCGGCGGCGCCGTCTTCACCGTCGACCTCCCGGAGCGCTCATGAGCCGCATCCTCCTCGTCGAAGACACGCCGATCATGCGGGAGTCCGTGACGGAGGCGCTCTCGCGCGCGGGGCACGAGGTGCGGGCGTTCGGGGACGGGCGGGAGGCGCTGGAGGAGGCGCGGCGGTGGGCGCCGGAACTGGCGGTGACGGATCTCAAGATGGCGCCGCTGGGGGGGATGGAGGTACTGGAGGAGGTGCTGAAACTGCACCCGGGGCTGCCGGTGATCGTCATGACCGCCTACGGGACGGTCGAAACCGCGGTCGAAGCCATGAAAAAAGGGGCCTTTCACTATATCCAGAAGCCGTTCAAGGCGCAGGAGCTCGACCTGCTGGTGAAGCGAGCGCTGGAGCACGGCCGGCTGGCGCGCGAGAACGAGGCGCTGCGCGCGCAGGTGGCGGCGGAACGGGTGGAGGTCGTGGGATTGAAAGGCGTGCGCGATCTGGTGAAGAAGATCGCGGCGACCGAGGCCACGGTCCTGATCACGGGCGAGACGGGCAGCGGCAAGGAGGTCATCGCGCGCTCCATTCACCTCGAGTCGCCGCGCGCCGCGGGCCCGTTCCTCGCCGTGAACTGCGCCGCGCTCTCCGCCGGCCTCCTCGAAAGCGAACTGTTCGGCCACGAAAAAGGAGCGTTCACCGGCGCCGACCGCCCGCGCAAGGGCCGCTTCGAACTCGCCGAGGGCGGCACCCTCCTCCTCGACGAAGTCAGCGAGATCGACACCAACCTCCAGGCCAAGCTCCTGCGCGTCCTCCAGGAACGCACCTTCGAGCGCGTCGGCTCTTCCCTGCCCCGCCGCGCCGACGTTCGCGTCGTCGCGACCACGAATCGCGATCTCAAGGCCGAGATATCGAAAGGCCGTTTTCGCGAAGATCTCTTCTATAGGCTGAACGTCGTCCCGATCGCCGTCCCTCCCCTGCGCGACCGCCTCGACGACCTGGAGCCTCTCGGCGCGCATTTCCTCCGCGGCCGCAAGAGGCTCGACCGGGAGGCCGTTGACGCGCTGCGTCGTTACCGCTGGCCGGGCAACGTGCGCGAACTCTTCAACGTCCTGGAGCGGGCGTGCGTGCTGGTCCCGGGCGACACGATCCAGGCGGCAGATCTGCGGCCGTGGCTGGCTACCGGAACGGAACCTACTGCCGCCGCCCCGACGCTCGACGGCCTCACCATGGACGAAATCGAAAAGCGCGCCATCGCCGCCACTCTCGCTAAATTCGGCGGCAACCGCCAGAAAACCGCCGCGGCCCTGGATATCGCGGAGCGGACGCTGCGGGACAAGATCCGGAAGTGGGGACTGTAATCCGGCGCGCTTGACCCTCCGCGGCGACCGGCCTAGCATGACGCTCATGGCTGATCCACACGCCGCCGCTCAGCCCGAATTCCCTGTCGAAGATGCGACCGACGCCATGCGCGCCTGGGCAGACCTCTGCGACTTCGGGATGCGGATGGCGCTTTCGACGGAACACGGGACCCCTGAGGAAATCGAGGCGGCTTGGGAGGCCTGGGTCCGGGGGCTGGAGCGCGAGAATCGCGAGCGGGACCTGGCCTGGGAGCGGATGGCGGCAAAGCCGGCGGTGAAGTGATGGGCGGGCCGATCCTGGAGGCACTCGGCATTCTGGCGGAAGCGCTCACCGCGATCCGTGCACGTTTCACGCTGATCGGCGGCGCGGCCATGCCCGCGTGGGGACATGATCGTTCGACGCGCGACGTGGACGTGATTGTCCTGGTGAATCCGGCCGACGAGAAGGACTGGATCGCGCGGATCGTGGAGACTCTTCGCGCGCGCGGCTTCGCCCACATGGACCGTGCCGACCGCAAGCGGCTCGACGAGGGCCTCCTCCTCCACGCCTGGTTCCCGTTGCGCCCGAATCCCGTGTCGCTCCGGGTAGACATCTTTCTGGCGCAGGACCCATTCCGCGCGGAGGCGATCCGTCGCGCCCGCCCCCGGAAGGTCGACGGGTTCGAGGTCCCCGTCGCCTCCTGCGAGGATCTTGTGCTCCTGAAATGCAAGGCCGCTCGCCCGATCGACCTGGCGGACGCCCGCGCGCTGGTGGAGGCCAACACCGCGCAGCTTGACCGGGAGTACCTGGGAAAATGGGCGGAAGAACTGGGGCTCACCGAACGCCCGTGGGAGGCGGGAGGGAAGAAGCGATGACGGGTCCACTTCGACCTCTCGCGGTCGCGTTTCTCGCCGCGCTCCCCGGCCTGACGGGCGCCGAGGAGCCGGCGCGGCTCTTCTGGAAGTTCCAGGAAGGGCAGTCGATCCACATCGAGCTGAAAACGCTTCGTGAAACGACAAGCGAGTCGGGGGGCATGAAACACACGCTGCGGACGGAGTTCGCGATCGTGGCGGAGCTGAACATCCGGGAAGCCGAGGAAATCGACTGGAACGGGACGGAGCCGGCGAAGCTGCCGGCGAAGGGGGAGATCCTGTTCACGTCGATTCTCGGTTCGGTCCGAAGCGGGGACGAGCCTGCGAAGGAGGTGAAGGAAACCGAGGAGTCGCTGAAAGACTCGAAGGTGGCCTTCACGATCGCGACGGACGGACGGCTGGAGGCCGACGAGAAGGCGCTCGCGAAGATCCACGCGCACCTGCCGCCGTGCTTCGCGGGTCTGTTCATCCTGATCCCGCGCCGCGAGATCAAGCCGGGCGAGACGTGGACCGAGGAGGGTACGCCGGTCTCCTGGAACCACAAGTACGACTCCGTGGCCGAAGTCGACGGGCGCAGGATCGCGACCTTTACGGCGGAGGCGCGGGACGGAAAAGCAGCCGGGTCGTTGTCGGCGTGCAAGGCGCACGGCGTGAGCCGCATGACGTTTGACATCGCGGCCGGCTACGCGCCCTCGGTCTCGTTCGTCCTCGACGCGAGCTGGGTGAACGACGACGGCGGCGGCGCTTCGACGAAGGTCAACACACACGAGGAGAACACGCTCAAGGTCGTGCGGCGGATGCGGTGAGGGTGTGCAGAGTTGGCGCCTTGACGGAAGACTCTAGTCCCACGCTCGCGGAAGCCCTACGGGAGATTCGCCCTCACATTGTCCGCCACGAGCCGTGACATGCTGGACCCGGACCTGCGCGCCGCGGACTTGAGGGCCTTGAAGACGTTTTTGGGCAGGTTGGGCTTGGTCTGCACGGCCAGGGAGTCGCTGGTCTGCACAAGTTATACATGCATGTATAACTTCTACACTCCGAGGGAAAGCCCGTCGTGAAAGGTGGAACGGCCCCCGGAAGCAGTCTGATTGCCCTGGCTTCCCCGCTACTGGAATGCCAGGCGTAGTCGAAGTCCGCTGCTATTTGCCGCAGGTCCGAAGCGCCGCCTTCGCAGCCCTCTCCGTCGGCCCGAACCCGCACGACGCGGCCTTCTCGAGAGCGGCGGCGTCCTCCGGCTTGCCGACGCGCGAGAGACCGGCGGCGGCGAACGCGCCTGCGCGCGTCTTCGGGCGGGCCTTGAGGACCTCGAGGAGCGTCTCGCGGCCGTACTCGAAGTCGAGGGCGCCGATGAAACGGACCGCGCGCTCGGCGGACAGCTCGGTGCCGTCCTCGGCGGCCTTGAGGACCGTGGCGCGAACGCCGTCGGGGTCGAGGTGGGCGCGGACCTGGGCGGAGACGGCCCAGCGGAACAGGCAGCCGGGCTCCTTGTCGGCGTAGAGGTGGGTGTTGAGGACGGCCAGGGTCATGCGGCCGTAGGCGAACCGGCCGTCGCCGGGAACGACGGGCATCATTTCGGGGACGGCGGCGTCGATGGCCTGGCCCAGGCGCGCGGCGACGTTGGCGTCGGCGGCCTCGGCGGCGAGTTTGTCGAGAACCGGCGCAACCGCGAGGCCGAATTCCCTCGAGAACTCGATCAGCTTCTTCGTGCCGTCGTCGCGCGTCGCGGGGGCCTCCACGAGCTTGACCAGCTCGTCGAGGCGCTTGCGGGCCGTTTCGGGAAGCGCCTCGTCGCCGCCGCGGAGGCGCGGGACCATGGGGGCGCCGTCGATGCGGATCTCGGCGCCGAGGCCGTGCGGGCCGCCGTCGTTGATGCCCTTCACTGCGATCACGTTTTTCCCCTCGCGCAGCCACGGGGTGAGATCGAGAAACACCGCGCAGCCGCGGTGGCCCCACTGGCCGGTCCAGGTCTCGTAGCTGTCCGCCTGTTCCCCGTTCACCCAGACGTGCGCGTGGTCGTCGGCGACGTAGAGCATCTCGGCGCGGCGCCAGCCGGCAGGGACGTCGAGGGTGTGGCGGAAGAGGCAGGACTTGCTGCCGCCGGTGGCGTCGACCCAGATCCACTGCGCCTTGGAAGCGAAGCCGAGGGTATTGGGGAGTTTGTAGTGGTCGCCGTGGGCGTCGGGGCCCTGGACGGGGACGGCGGGGGTCCAGGCCGTATCGTCAAAGTCGGTGTCGGCCCAGCCGGCGGGTTCGGAGGCGGAGCATTTCCAGGAGGTGTCGGTGAGGACAACGGTGCCCTGGGCGAGGCACAGGCCCGCGCAGGAGAGGAGGGCGAGGAGGGTTCTCATGGGGATTTGGATGCGGGATCGGCTCATGGCGTTCCAAGAATCCGGGGGCGCCGCCCGCCTTACAGCTCGGAACTCGGAAGTCTGAACTCGGAAGGCTGAACCCATAACCCGAACTCACAACCCGGTCCCGATGGGGAGTTGCGAGTTCGGGTTGTTGGGTTCAGCCTTCCGAGTTCCGACTTCCGAGTTCTGAGCTACACGCAGACGGGGCGGCGTCTTCCGGCGAATTTTGCCGGAGGTTTCTGCCGAAATAATGAGAAGGGCCTCTCCGGCTGAAGGGCCCACGCTCCATGAATGCACGCAAGTCATTACGAGGCTTAGATTTGAGTCAACACAGAACCACGAACTACGACCCCGGCCCCGGGTTTGCTTCCCAACCCACCGGGCGAACTGCCCCTCGAGCTTAAGGACCACCCCCGAATGGACGTCACCAACGCCGGCGCCATCCCGACCATGGAAGCCGCCCTCGCGTACGCCTTCCGGCGCCATGAAATCATCGTCAACAACATCGCCAACTCGAGCACCCCCGGATTCCACGCACAGGACCTTCCCGTCGCGGAATTCAACGAGGTCCTCGCCCGCGCCACCCGGCCGGAGCGGCCCTCCCCCGTCGTCCTGGGGCAGCCGTTCGAGGGCGCCCGACCCTCCATGCCCTCCTTCAACCCCACCCTGTTCTCGCCGAGCCCCGTGCCCGGCGTCCCCGGCGCCGACGGCAACACCGTCGTCCCCGAACTCGAAGCCTCGAAGATGGCCAAAAACGCGGCCCTCTTCACCGCCCTCTCGCAACTCCTCGCCCGCCAGTACGACCTGATCGAAAAAGCCATCCGGGAAAGGATCTAAACGATGCTCGACGCCCTCGACATCTCCGCCAGCGCGCTCGCCGCCCAGCGGCAGCGCGTGGAAGTCATCGCGAACAACGTCGCCAACGCGCATACGACGCGCGACGCGTTCGGGCGCCCGAATCCATACCGCCGGCAGGACGTGGTGTTCCGCGTCGGCGTGCCGGGCAAGCCGGGCGCGGCGGGCGTCCACGTCGACCGCGTGGTGAGCGACCCCTCGCCGTTCCGCCTCGATCACAACCCCGGCCATCCCGACGCGAACGCCGAGGGGTTCGTCCGGATGCCGAACGTCTCCCCGGTCGTCGAAATGGTCAACATGATCGACGCCTCCCGGGCGTACGAACTGAACGTCACCGCGATGGACGCCACCAAGGGGCTGTTCAGCGCGGCGTTGAGGATCCTCGCGTGAGCGATTTCATCCTGCCGGTCGGGCCGCAGCCGATCCGCCCCGAGGGGCCGAAAGCTCCGGGGTCGTCGGAAGCCCCTGAAAAAGCGTTCAAGGACGTCCTCGCCGAGTCGATCGAGAAGGTGAATGCGCTTCAAAAGGAAGCGGACTCCGCGCAGGCCGCGCTGGCGACGGGCAAGACGGACAACGTGGCGGAGGTGTTCACGGCGGTTCGGAAGGCCGAGCTCGCGTTCGAGACGCTGATGCAGATCAGGAACAAGCTGATGGATGCTTACGACGAAATCCAGAGGATGAGGATCTGAGTTCCGGTTGCCGGTGACCAGTTGCCAGTGGCCAGTGACCCGTAGACAGAGGACAGGACTCACACGGAGAGTGCCATGAACTTCCTCAGGGAACAGCTCGCCCGCCTCCGGGACTTCCTCGCCAAGCTCTCGACGGCTCAGCGGGTCTCCCTCGGCCTCCTCGTGGTCGCGGTGCTGGCCTCGGTATTCCTGCTGTTCTCCACGGGCACGACGCAGACGATGGTCGCGCTCACGCCCGCGGGGCAGCCGGCGGACGTGACGGCGGCGGTGCTGGAGAGCCTGAAGGCGAAAAACGTCCCGCACAAGCTCGAAAACGGCGTCGTCATGGTGCCGCCCGACAAGCGCGACGAGCTGTTCGTGCAGCTGTACGGCGAGGGCGTGCTCCCCCAGGGCAAGAACCAGTTCGAGTGGCTGTGGACGCAGGACGTGTGGACGACGACGGAAGCGCGGCAGCGGCTGCAGTGGACGGACACGCTGCGCCGGCGGCTCGAAGCGGGCATCGCGTCGATGGACGCCGTCGAAGCCGCCGCGGTGCAGATCTCCCCGGGCGAGGACCCCACGACCGTCATCAACGCGCGGCCCGCGAAGGCGTCGGTGCACCTCAAGCTCAAGCGCGGCCGGACGCCGGGCGACGTCAACGCGCGCGCCATCGCGGACATGGTGGCGGCGTCGGTGCCGAACCTCGACCCGCAGGCCGTGATCATCACCGACACGGCGATGAACTCGTACGAGATCCCCGACCCGTCGAAGCCGCACGTCCAGGCGGGGAACCTGCTGGCGCTCAAGAAGGAGCACGAGGAGTTCGCGTCGAAGAAGGCGAAGGACGCGCTCGCGTTCCTCCCCAAGGTGTCCGTGCAGGCCAACGTCGAACTCGACCTCGACAGCGTCGAGAAGGAATCGCACAAGCCTCTTCCCGCCGAATCCGCCGTGCGCGTCAACGAGACGAGCGAGAAGCCCGTCGAGGTCGTGGGCGGCATCCCGGGCGTCGGGTCCGCGCTCGAGCCGGGCGGGCTCGCGGAGCCGGGCTCGGTCACGGGCGGCGCGGCCGAAACCGCCACCGGCAGCGAGACCACTTCCAGAAGGGAATTCGACAACGTCTTCGGAAGCGAGAAAACGAAGACGGTTTCGCCTCCCGGGAAGGTGAAGCAGATCACGCTCGCGGTCGTTGTACCGTACGGCGAGGCGATCCTCGCGCAGGACGGGTCGAAGCCCGCGACGCCGGAGGCGACGCAGGAGAATCTGACGGCGAACCTGCGCGACTGGACGATGCTCGTCGCCCGAGCCTGCAACGTGGAGATTGCGCAGATCAAGATGCACCCGGTCGCCTTTCCCGAGCCCGTCCGGATCGCGACGGCCACGCCGACGGAGCAGTGGCAGGGGCTTCTCTCGCGCTATGGCGGGCAGGGCGCGCTGTTCCTGCTCGCGCTCGTGTGCCTGTTCTTCATCTACCGCATCGTGCGCTCTTCCGTCCCGCGCGACGTGATGGAGGAGATCGAGCGCGTGCGGAGCGAGCTCGCGATCGCGCCCGAGGGGCCGTCTCTCGACCCCGCGACCGCGGCGGCCGACCTGCGTTCCGCCCGTCTCCAGGAGAAGGTGACCGACCTCCTGCGGCGCAGCCCCCAGGCGGGCGCGTCGCTCATCCGCAACTGGATCGTGAGGGGCGAATGACGCCGACCAAAGTCGCCGAGACGACGGGCCTCCGCAAGAGCGCGATCCTCCTCGTGTCGATCGACGCGGACCTCGCGGCGCGCATCCTCAGCGAGATGGACAGGGAACTCATCCGCGACGTGTCGGTGGAGATCGCGCGGCTGGAGGGCGTGACGCGCGAAGAGCGCGACGCCGTGCTCGAGGAGTTCTACCGGAACACGCTTCAGCTCGACGTACGCGCCCAGGGCGGCGTGCCGGCCGCGCGCGATCTTTTGAACCGCGTGCTGGACCCGGCGGACGCGAAGAAAGTGATCGAGACGCTCGAGGCCGCGACGCGGTCGACGCCGTTCGGGTTCCTGCGCAAGGCGGACCCCGTGAACCTGCTCACGTTCCTGCAGGACGAGCACCCGCAGACGGTCGCGCTGATCCTCTCGTACCTGCCTTCCCCGATGGCAGCCGAGGTCATCCAGGGGCTGCCGCAGCGGAAGCAGATCGAGGTGGTGAAGCGGATTTCGACGATGGAGCTGACGAGTCCGGAGATCCTCTCGCAGGTGGAGGGGGCGCTGGAGAAGCGGCTGTCGAGCCTGTTCGCGGAGGACCTGCGGAAGGCGGGCGGTCTCAAGACGGTGGCGTCGATCCTGAACCTGACGGACCGGTCGACGGAGCGCGGGATCCTGGACGCGATCGAGGAAGAGGATCCGACGATGGTGGACCACATCCGCAAGTTGATGTTCGTGTTCGAGGACATCAAGCGGATCGACGATCACGGGATCCAGATCATTCTGAAGGACGTGGAGACGACGCAGCTCGCGCTGGCGCTGAAGGTGGCGGACGAGGATCTGCGGGACAAGTTCTTCAGGAACATGTCGAAGCGCGCGCAGGATCTGCTGCGCGAGGAGATGGAGTACATGGGGCCGCAGAGGTTGACGGATGTGGAGGCGGCGCAGCAGTCGATCGTGGAGGTGGTGAGGAAATACGAGGAGTCGGGGGACATCGTGATTGAAGGAAGGGGCTCGTCGCAGATTGTGGTTTAAGGGCCGGGCAATTTTGAATTATGAATTTTGAATCATGAATTAGACCCTCCGAACAAGCCTGGACGCCGGTTCGGAGGGTCTAATTCATAATTCAAAATTCAAAATTCAAAATTGTCCTTGAGGCACCGTCCAGCACCGCCATGCCGATCATCAAACCGACCTCCTCCCACCCTCCCACTCACCTGTTCCAGGTCGAGGATCTCGACGCCAAGGCGAAACTCGCCCTCGAGGAGGCGCGCAAGGAGGCGGAGCGCATCGTCGCGGCGGCGCGGGCGGAGGCGGCGCGGCTCCTCGCGGAGGCGGAGGCGGAGCGCAAGGCGGCGGCGGAGCGCGGGTTCAACCAGGGGCTGGAGGCGGGCGTCGAGAAAGGGCGCGCGGAGGGACGGGAAGCCGGTCTCCTCGAGGCGCGCGCGGCGCACGCGGCCGAGTCCGCGCGCGTGCAGGCGGCGGTGACGGCGCTGGAAGCCGCGCTGGTCGACGCGGGCCGCCGCGCGGTGTCGGGCGCGGAAGCCGCGGTGATCCGCCTCGCCCTCGCGATCGCGACCTCCGTGGTAAAGCGCGAGGTCGCGCTCGACGAGGCCGCCGTGCGCGGCAACGTCGCGGCCGCCGTCGGGCTGGCCGCGCGGCGTTCGGGCATCGAGGTGCGGGTGAACCCGGCCGACCGCGCGACGGTCGAGCGGTACCTCCCGGACCTCGTCTCCCGGATGGAAGGCCTGTCGGTCGCCCTGCTCGTCGCCGATCCGACCGTCGGCCGCGGCGGCTGCCGCGTGGTGACGCCCGAAGGAACGGTCGACGCGGACATCGCGGTGCAGCTCCACGAAATCGAGCGGGCCCTGCTGGGGAACGGGGAGCGCCCATGAGCTTCCTCGACTCCGCGGCCTCCCTCGTTGACGCGCTCACGCCGATCCGCCTCACCGGCCGCGTCGCGCGCGTCACGGGCCTCGTCATCGAGGCCGAAGGCATCAGCCTGCCCGTCGGAAGCGTCTGCGAAGTCGGCCCCACCCGCGTCCGCGCGGAATGCGTCGGCTTCCGCGAAGACCGCGCCCTCCTCATGCCCCTCGGCGACGTCCGCGGCCTCCGCCGCAACGACCCCGTCGTGAGCGTCCCCGGCGGCGCCTCCGTCCCCGCCGGCCCCGACCTCCTCGGCCGCGTCGTCAATGCCCTCGGCGAAGCCATCGACGGCGGCCCTCCCCCGCTCGCAGGCCCCCGCAACCCCGTCTACGCCGCCGCCCCCGGCGCCCTCCAGCGCGAACGCATCACCCGCGCCCTCCCCGTCGGCGTCCGCGCCATCGACGGCCTCAATACCCTCGGCGCGGGCCAGCGCATCGGGCTTTTTTCGGGAAGCGGCGTCGGCAAGTCGCTGCTCATGGGAATGCTGGTCCGCAACACCGCGGCCGACGTCGTCGTGGTGGCGCTCGTGGGCGAGCGCGGGCGCGAGGTCAAAGATTTTCTCGAACGCGACCTCGGGCACGAGGGCCGCAAGCGCGCCGTGGTGGTGGTCGCGACCTCCGACGAGCCGCCGCTTCTCCGCGCCCGCGCCCCGTTCGTGGCGACCGCGATCGCCGAGGGATTCCGCGACCGCGGCGCGCACGTGCTGCTCCTCATGGACTCGATCACGCGCATGGCAAACTCGCAGCGCGAGATCGGCATCTCGGCCGGCGAGCCCCCGGCGACCCGCGGGTACCCCCCTTCCGTCTTCTCCACCATGCCCAGGCTCCTCGAGCGCGCCGGCCGGACGCGCGAAGGCTCGATCACCGGCATCTACACCGTGCTCGTCGAAGGCGACGACATCAACGAACCCATCGCCGACACCGCGCGCGGCATCCTCGACGGCCACGTCTGGCTCTCGCGCGCCCTCGCGCAGCGCGGCCACTGGCCCGCCGTCGACGTCCTCGGCTCCCTCTCCCGCCTGATGTTCGAGCTCGTCACCCCCGAGCACCGCGCCGCCGCCGACCGCCTCCGCGCCCTCCTCGCCGCCCACCATTCCGCCGAAGACCTTCTCTCCATCGGCGCCTACCAGCGCGGCTCCAACCCCGAGGTCGACCGCGCCGTCGCGTCCATGGACCGCATCAACGCCTTCCTCCGCCAGCCCCTCGACGACCGCGCCCCCTTCGAGACGACCGTCGCCGCCCTGCGCGCCCTCGCGGAGAAAGCCTGATGCGCCGCTTCGATTTCCGCCTCGATCCCGTCCTCAACCTCCGCCGCGCGGCCGAAGACACCGCGAAACGCGCGCACGCCGACGCCCGCCGCGCCGCAGCACTCCAGGCCGCCGCGCTCGCCGACCTCCAGGCCGCCGAACGCCGCGCGAAAGACGACCTCCGCGACGCCCAGCGCGCCCGCGAGCTCGTCGTCGGCGACCTCATGGCCCACCAGCGCTTCGCCCTCTCCCTCGCCCGCTCCATCGCCGCCGCGCGCCGGAAACTCGCCGACCTCGAAGCCGCCGCCACCGCCGCGCGCGAGGACCTCGTCGCCGCCGCCCGAGCCCGCAAAGCCCTCGAAAATCTCCGCGAACGCCGCCACCAGGAATGGACCGCGGAATCCCTCCGCGAGGAACAGAAAACCCTCGACGAAATCGGCCAGTCCGTCAGGAGCGCCCTCCGATGAACCGCTTCTCCACCTTCCTCCTCAGGTTCGCCGTCGTCTTCAGCCTCGTCACCACCCTCTGCCTCGGCGTCGCCGTCGCAACGCTCTGGGCCAACGGGTTCCTCACCGAAACGCGCATCGCCGCGGCCGTGAACGGACTGCGCGGCGAGTCCGCGGAACGCGACCCGGCCCCGCCCCGCGCGACGGCCGGCGACCCGGCGGCGGCGCGCGAAATGGAAGGGCTGGTCATGATCGCCGAAGCGCGCGAGCGCGACCTCCGGCTGCAGCTCGACCGCATCCGCACGGAGAAGAAGGCCGCCGAAAAGAAAACCGCGGGAAGCGCGCCGAAGCCCGAAGAGCCCTCGCCCGCCGGGGCCGCGCCCGCCGCGACGAAAACGCCGGCCGGCGACAGGTTCCAGACCAACCTCCAGATCCTGCGGAATCACCAGCCGAAGACCGCCGCCGCCCTCATGGCCGACTGGGAGAAAACCGAAATCGTCGCGTACCTCCGAGCCCTGAAGCCCTACGAAGCCGCCGATATCCTCGCCGCCCTCTTCGCCCTGCCGAAAAAGGGCGAAACCGACTACGCCATGAAAGCCCGCGAAATCCAGTCCGAGCTCGGCAAGTAGGCCCCAGGACGGGGAATGGGGAAAGGAGAATGGGGGAACGTGAAAGGCCTCGGTCGAGGGCTCTTCCCGTTCCCCCCTTCCCCATTCTCCCGTTCCCCGTCCTGGGTCCTGCTGCTCACGAAAGGAGGTGATGAAACGATGCAGTCAGTCTCCCGTGTCAGTCCCCAGATCGCAGCCCCGGCGCTTCCCGTGCCTGAAAAGAGCACGGAAGCGGATTTCGCCGCGGTCCTGGGAGGTCTGTTTGCGGCGTTGCAGGCGAGCCCGGCGCCTGTGGCCGCGCGTGAATCGCAGGAGCCGGACCTGGCGCCGGTTTCGAGGGACGTCCCGCAGGCTGCGACGCCGCGCGAGGACGCGCCCGCGGATCCGCGCGAGCCGGCGGCCCGGCCGGAGGATCCGGCGGCGGAAGTCCGTCCCGAGGGGACGCGGCCGAAGCCGGCGGAGGAGGGGCAGGTCGCGAACGAGCGGCCCGCTCCGGCCCCGGCGGCGGAGCCCGAGGCGACGTCGCCCCGGCCCGCGGTTCCCGTGAAGTCCGTTCCCGCTCCGCAGGCGGCGTTCGTGCCGGCGGCGGCGGCGGAAACGGCGGAACCGGTCGTGCCTCAGGGTTCCGTGCCCGAAGCGGTTTCGACCGTCCCGTCCGCAACGCCGAAGGTCGGGGCGGTGGCGGCCGCGGCGCCGGTGGAACCGTCGATTGTCGTGCCGTCCGTCGTGCCGTCCGCTGTTTCGTCCGTCGTTCCGTCCGACGTCCCGGTCGCCGTGGATACGGCCCTGGAGACGCCCGTGCTGCCGAAGGCGGAGGTCCCGGCCCCGTTGGCCAACCCCGCTTCCCCGGCCGCCGCGGCCCTCGCGGTGCCCGTGCCCATGCCCGCGCCCGTGCCCGGCTCCGTCGAGCCCCGCCCGGTCGCCGCTTCCGAGAACGTCGCACCGGTCTCCCTTCCCGCCTCCGGCCCCGCTTCGGGCGCCGCCCCTCGGATCGCGAGGACGGCCGCTCCGCTGGCGCCGGCGATGGTGGAGCGGATTTCGGTGGTCGTGAAGATGCAGGCGAACCAGGGTGGCGGGCGCGTCCGCATGCTCCTTCATCCCCCGCACCTGGGGGCGCTGAAGGTGGACGTGACCGTCCGCGACGGCGCCGTCTTCGCGAGGATGGAGACCGAGACCGCGGCCGCGCGGCATGCCCTTCAGTCGCACCTCGGCGAGCTCCGGCAGTCGCTGGAGGAGCACGGGCTGTCGCTCGGGCAGATGTCGGTGCATGTCGGCCACGGAGGCGGGGAGTCGCAGGCGGGCGGGTTCGCCGCGCCGGGCTCGAGTTCGCCGGTCGTGGAGGGCGTGGAGGAGTCGGTGCAGGATGCCCGGCTGGAAGCCCGCATTTCGCGGCTTCTGGATGTGACCGTTTAAGGAGAACGCCGTGAACATTACGGGGACGGGGTCCGCGACGCAGCGGCTGCTCGCAGCCACGACGGCCGGGGACCGCGCCCAGGTCACGCGCGAGGACTTCCTGAAGCTGCTCATCACGGAGTTGAGGAGCCAGGATCCGTTCGAGCCGTTGAAGAACTCGGAATTCTTGAACCAGATCGCGACGCTCAACCAGCTGGAGAGCTATGCGAGCCTGACGGACGGGATCCGGAGTCTTCAGACGAGCGGGGACCTGGCGAACGCTTCGGCGCTCCTGGGCAAGGCCGTCATCGGCACGACCGATGCGGGCCTGGCGGGCGGCGGAGTGGTCTCGCGCGTGCTGGTGCAGAACGGGCAGGTCAAGCTCGTGATCGGGGACCAGACGATGTCGCTGGCGAACGTCGCGCAGGTGTTCCTGCCGGCGCCGCCGGAGGCGGAGGCATAAACATGAGCCCGATCCGCAACGTCGGGGGCGTCGGAGGCGCCGGACAGCCGCAGGGGCCGCAGGGCGGCCGTCCTGCCGGCGGCCCGAAGTTCGCCGACATCCTCAAGGCGAAGCTGGAAGGGGTGAAGTGGAGCGGCCACGCGCAGGAGCGGCTCGCGTCCCGGGGGATTTCCCTCACGGACCGGGACCGCGCCCTGATCGACGGGGCCTTCCGCAAGGCATCGGAGAAAGGGAGCCGCAATTCGCTCTTCCTGCTCCGCGACATCGGGCTCATCGTCAGCGTTGAAAACAGGACGGTGGTGACGGCGGTCGACAAGGCGGACCTGAAGGAGAGGGTCTTCACCGAAATCGACTCGACCGTGATTCTCGAGTAAGGGCTGGCCCCGGAAGGGAGGCCCACAGGGGTTCCAAACGACCGCGGAACCCCGCTTTCGAGGCGTACACGTCATGGCACTCATCAGGGCAATGAACGCCGCCATCAGCGGCCTCAGGGCCCAGCAGACGAAGATCGATTCGATCGGCAACAACCTCGCGAACGTCGGCACGACGGGATACAAGTCCTCGTCGGTCGATTTTTCGACGATGTTGAGCCAGACGCTCGGCTTCGGCTCTGCTCCCTCGGGCGACCTGGGCGGAACGGATCCCACGCAGATCGGGCTCGGCGCGCAGGTGTCGAGCACGCGCCTGAACTTCGGGCAGGGCAACTTCGTCGCGACAGGGCTCAACACGGACCTTTCGATCGACGGCGACGGGTTCTTCATCCTGAAGGACGGCTCCGGACAGGAGATCTACACGCGCGACGGCTCGTTCGGGCTGAACGCCGCGAACCTGCTCATCGATCCTTCGACCGGCTTCAAGGTCCAGGGGCTGATGGCGGATCTCACGACGTTCACGATCACGCCGAGCGGATCGCTGACCGACATCACGATTCCCATCGGCTCTCTCACGATCGCGCAGGCGACGTCGGAGTTCGCGGTCGACGGGAACTTCAACGGCGGCGGCCCCGTGGCCTCTTCCGGAAACGTGCTCCAGTCGTCCGTTCCGCTCATCGACGTGACGGCCGCGACGCCGGCGACGCTGGCGACGCTCCTCACGGACCTCGGCCGCATGGACGCGGGCGGGCCCGTGGATTTCTCTCTCGCCACCGGCGACATCATCGAGTTCACGGCGGACAAGGGAGGCCGCACGCTCGGCACGCGGAGGTTCCAGATCTCGGCGACGCCCCCGACGGCGGGGATCGACGACACCGGGACGACCGTGCAGGACCTGCTCGACTTCATCGAAGGCTCCCTCGGCATCAATACTTCCCTCTCCAGCGCGACCTGGGGCGCTTCCATCGCCACCGGCGCGGTCGGTGCCGCGGACGTCGTCACCTCGACCACGGCCACCCTCACCGGCGACTTCGTCGCGGCCGGCGTCCGACCCGGCGACTACCTCAGGTTCACGAGCGGTCCCGGAGCCGGCCAGTTCGCCCAGATCGATACGATCGCGGTGGCGGCCGGCATCACGACGATCACGTTCGTGTCTCCTCTCGACGCCGCCACTCCCCTTCCGGGCGTCGGAGACACCTTCGAGTTCAACGAGCGGTCGCGCGTCGCCATCGGCGTGCTCCCGGCAGCCGAGGACGGCGCCCTGTCCGACGCCGGACCGACGCCGGACATCCGGATCGACGGCTCGACGGCGGTCGGAGGCGTCCGCATCTCGGCCAACGCCGGGCTGCTCAACGCCGTCGACAACGTCGTCCTGTCGAGCGGCGGCAACCGCATGCTCCTCTTCAATGAGACCGCCACCGCCGTCGGCGAGTCGGCCGTGACCCACGTCACGGTCTTCGACTCCCTCGGCCAGCCCCACGACGTCGCCATCACCTACATGATCGAGTCCAAAACGTCGCCCACGACTCCCGACGCCCGCGGCATGAGGCTGCGCTGGTTCGCCGAGTCGCCCGACCAGGTCCAGACCGGCACCTTCGGCACCACCGTCGGCACCGGCACCATCGACTTCGACGCGACCGGAAAGTTCATCTCCGAAGACCCCGGCGCTTCGATCAACCTGTCCCTCGTGGTCTCCGCCGTCGTCACCGCCCTCAGCGCGACCCCGAACCACGAGTCCATGACCGCCCTCGCCTCCACCGGCTCCGCCCTCGCCATGTCCGACAACGACGGCTTCGCCGAAGGCACCCTGGCCGACTTTTCCGTCGGAACCGACGGCGTCGTCACCGGGATCTTCACCAATGGCCAGACCCGCTCCATCGCCCAGGTCCAGCTCGCCCATTTCGCCAATAACCAGGGCCTCCTCTCCGTCGGAGGCAATTACTTCCAGACCGGAGCCAACTCCGGCACCCGTACCGTCGCCTCCCCCGGCACCTTCGGAACCGGCACCGTCCGCGGCGGGTTCCTCGAAGAGTCCAATGTCGATATCGCCAAGGAGTTCACAGACCTCATCGTCGCCCAGCGGTCGTTCCAGGCCAATACCCGGACGATCACCGTCGCGAACGAACTGCTGCAGGACCTCGTAAACGTGATCTAGAGAGGGAAATGCACGGAATGAAGAGCGGCGGGCGGGAGCGGTGGCTCCCGCCCGCCGTGTTTCAGGGCGCTCATCACCCCGCGGGTTCCGTCGCCAATCCGGTACACTTTCACCCGTGGAAGCCGAATCCGTCTCCGCGCCAGTCGATCCGCCGCCGGGTCCCGCCCGCGCCACCGTCTCCGCCGTCGTCATCTGCGGAAACGAAGAGACCAACATCGAGGCCTGCCTCGCATCGGTCGCATGGTGCGACGAAATCGTCGTCGTGGATTCCATGAGCACGGACCGCACCGCGGCCATCGCGCGGCGCTTCACCGATCGCGTGCTGCAGCGCCCCTGGCCCGGCTACGTCGCTCAGAAAAACTTCGCTCTCGAGCAGGCCCGCTGCGACTGGATCCTCTCCCTGGATGCCGACGAGCGCTGTACACCGGAACTCCGCTCGGCAGTCGAACGCGCCCTCGCCGCTCCCGGCGATGCCGCCGCCTTCACCGTCCGGCGCCGCGTCCGCTACCTCGGACGCTGGATCCTCCACGGAGGCTGGTACCCCGATGCCAAAATCCGCCTCGCCCGCCGCGGACGCGCCCAGTGGCAGGGCGTCGACCCGCACGACAAACTCGTCGCCGACGGGCCCGTCCGCCCCCTCGACGCCGACCTCCTTCACTTCCCCTACCGCGACTTCGCCGATCAGATCCGTACCGTCAATCACTTCTCAGACGTCGTCGTCTCCGGCTGGTCCAATGCCCGAAAGCGTCCGTCCCTCCTCATGATGCTCCTCCATCCGCCGACCAAGTTCATCGAGTGCTTCGTCCGCAAGGCGGGGTTCCGCGACGGACTCGCGGGCCTGATCATCGCTGCTGCGACGGCGTTCTACGTCTTCGCGAAACATGTGAAGCACTGGGAAGCGGCGGGCTCGCCCCGGCGGACCGGCGAGGCCGCCGTCGCGCTGGCCGTTCCCGCACTGGCCGCGGCCGCGCTGACCGTTCTTCTCCTGCGCCCGCCGTCGCTCCTCTCGGAGGCCGTCGAAGCCCACGGCGGCGGCGCGAACCTCGAAGCCGTGCGAAGCGTCCGCCTGACGGGAACGGCGGCGCTGGACGGAGAACAGTACGCTTACGAGGAAGTCTGGACAGTCGACCGCATCCGGCGCAGCTGGCGCCTGGATGGCGCCGAAACGGTCGTCGGATTCGATGGACACGAAGCCTGGACTCGTGGGGATGCCCGGGCCATCGACGTCTTCGGAGGACTCGATGACGTCCTGTTTGACGGACTCGAAGTGCGCCGCATGCTGCTCTTCCGTTTTCCTGCAGAACCTCGCGAGTCCGGCGGCGCTCTCCAGGTTGGCATCCACAGCCTGGTTTTCTGTGACGGCCGAATCTCAGCGCTTCGCTACGACGATCGGGACGACCGGGACGTCCATCTTTTTACCTTCGGAGACTACCGGGAAACAGGTGGAGTCTTCCTGCCCTTCCGATGGACGGAACTGGAGACGCCCGGCCGCGAAGCGAAATACACGTTCGCGACGATTGAAGTCAACGCGCCCCTCTCCGATTCGCTGTTCTCCCCCCGTCGATGATCCCCGGCCGCCTGCAGTGCTCTCCCTCGAAGTCACGACCGCGTCCTCAATCGGACGATATACTGACGGGGAATCGTCTCCCGGTTGAAGCCCCGATGATCAAAGTCACCCGCCTGAACGGAAAAGAGTTCGTCGTCAACGCGGAACTCATCCAGTTCCTCGAAGCCACCCCCGATACCGTCATCACCCTTCTCAACCACGAGAAACTCATCGTGAAGGAGGGCGTCGACGACATCGTGAAGCGCGTCGTCGAGTACAACCGCAGCATCCGCGGCCCTGTCACCGGATAGAACCGCAACCGGAGCGATCGAATGATCGACCTCACCACCGTCCTCGGACTCCTGATCGGCATCGGCGCCATCGTGTTCGGCGTCCTCGACGCCGAAGGCCAGGGCAAGTACTTCTTCAACCTCGGCGCCCTCATCATCATCATCGGAGGCGCGGGCGGCGCCACCCTCTCCCAGTTCCCCTGGTCCTCCATCGTCGAACTCCCGCGCGTCGTCGGAAAACTCTTCTGGCATAACGCCGCCGACCCCGCCCGCATCGTCCGCGACCTCGTCCGCTACGCCGAAATCGCCCGCAAGGACGGCATCCTCGCGCTGGAAGGCGTGGCGGAAGAGATCCGGGATCCGTTCATCGTGAAGGGGCTCCAGCTGGCGATCGACGGCACGGATCCCGAGGTCATCCAGCAGATGCTGAACACCGAGCTGGAAGCCGTCGCCACGCGGCACGAGCTGGGCCGCAAGTTCTTCGAGACCCTGGCGCTGTTCTTCCCCGCCTTCGGCCTCGTCGGCACGCTGACCGGCATGATCATCATGCTGCAGTACATCCACGTCGACCCGAACAAGGTCGGCCCCGGCATGTCCCAGTCCCTCTGCGCCACGCTCTACGGGACCATCGGCTGCTACATCCTGACCAACCCCTTCGCCAAGAAGCTCGAGATTCGCTCGCGCGAGGAGCTGATCCTGAAGGAAATGATCATCCGCGGCATCCTCTCGATCCAGTCGGGCGACAACCCCCGCATCGTCGAGCAGAAGCTCAAGATCTTCCTCTCGCCCCGCTACCGCGATCAGATGGAGCGCGGCCAGGCATGATCAAGCCCAGACGCCCCTTCCGCCCCGGCGACGACGCCGCACCCATCTGGATGATCTCGTTCTCCGATCTCCAGGCGCAGCTCATGGTGTTCTTCGCCCTCCTCCTGTCCTTCTCGACGCTCGACCCCGCGAAAGTCGCCCAGGTCGGGGCGTCGTTCACGGGCTCGACCGGCCGCGAAAACCCGCCGCCACGGGACGACTTCATCGTGTGGTGGGTGATGAGCAAGCAGATCTCGACCCCCACGGGGAAGTCGGTCACGAAGGAGCAGTGGGGCCCCGAGGGACGCGAATTCATCGCCGAACGGACCCGCGAGGGGATCCGCATCTCCCTCGAGCGCGCGATCACGTTCGAAGAAGGCTCCGCCGAGATCCGCGCCGACCAGCTGGACGCGATCCAGGGCTTCCTGCGGTTCATCCGCGGCTCGCTCAACAAGCTCGACGTCCGCGGTTTCACGGGCCCCAACGAGAACCCTCCCGACGACGACCACTGGCGGCTTTCCGCCGCCCGGGCGCGGGCCGTGGCGGACCTGCTCATCGCGGGCAAGGGCGAGGCCGGCATCGACCCGGCGCGCATCCGCGTGACGGGCATGGGCAAGAACGACCCCGTCGTGGACGTCATCGAAGTCCGCGATACCTTCCAGTGGCAGCGCAACCGGCGCGTGGAAATCCTGGTCCTCGAGGAGAAAGTGAAGGTCCGGTAAGCGCCGATAGAGAAACGTGGCCCTCAAGATGCCCCCCAAACTCACCGGTCCCGCCCGCTCGACCCCGACGGCGGCCCCCCCGCCGCCGCCCGAGCCCCTTCCCGGCGTCCTCACCCCCCAGAACGTCGCCCTCTTCGCCGTCCTCCTCGTCGCCGAGGCCGTCCTGCTCGTCCTGATGCTCCGGCGCGTCGAAGGCCCCGACCCCGCGATCCAGGCCCGCGACATCTCCAACATCGAGTACATCGACCTCGACCCCGTCGTCGTCCCGGTCCACCCTTCCAGGTCCGGCATCGACATCAACCTCGCCCTCCGGGTCGAAGCCTCCCTGCTCGTTTCCGGCACCGGCGGCGAGCGCGCCCGCGCGCGCGAACTGGTCCGCTCCCTCACGCCGAAGATCCACGACGAGATCGCCCGCACCGTGGGCGCCCAGACCGCCGAGCAGGCCGTCGACCCCGGCAACCGCGAACGCATCAAGGACCGCCTCCGCGCCGCGCTCAATCAGAGCGTGTTCCGCGAGGACATCGTGGAAGAAGTCGTCTTTCGCTACTACGGGCCGTAGCGAAGCCAAAAAGCGTCCCTCGTTACTCGTTCATCGTTTCTCGTTCGACCTGATGCGGCGGCCGATTTGTGGTCCCCCCAGGAACAGCGGCAACGAGTCACGAGAAACGAGGAACGAAACAGCACGCCGAAGTTGGGCGCCTCGCCATGCCGATAGAGATGTAAGCTATGCCCATGGCCGACCCCAAAAAGCCGAGCGAAGCCGACGTCGAGAAACTGCTCAAGCAGATCACCGGCGAAGGCGTCTTCGCCGACCCCAAGTCCGGCCTCCGCCCCGCCACCTTCGACTCGGTCCAGCCGGGCGGCGCCCCCGCCGAGGGCGCACTTCCCCACGACATGCTCATGGACGTCCCCCTCAACGTGCGCATCGAGCTCGGCCGCGCCCGCATGCGCCTCGAGGAAGTCCTCAAAATCGGCAAAGGCTCCGTCGTCACCCTCGACCAGCTCGCCGGCGAACCCCTCGACATCTACGTCAACGATCGCCTCGTCGCCCGCGGCGAAGTCCTCATCCTCCACGACAACTTCTGCGTGCGCGTCACGGAGATTCTGGGGCAGAAGGGCAAGGCCTAGACGGCCGGGGGGCCCAGGCGTGGCAGATTCGACGGCACCGTCAATTGTCATTCAATTCTCCACGCGGTTCTGCAGCCCAACGCACAGGTTCAGAGTTACCACGACATCATGCTGAACTTGCCCTTCGAGCGACTGGAGAAGGCCGCGCTGGAAGACGGTCGGAAACGGACCCCCTCCGAACGGATGCGGGATGCGGTCGAGCTCGCCGGCATCGCGGCCAAACTCGCCGCCGGATCCGCGCAAAGTGAGCGGATCCTCCGAATGATGGATCAGGAGGAGGAAGAAGAACGCCGGTTCTTCCTGGACCTGATCCGGACCGCCCGTGGCTGATTCCCGGAACGACCTCGAGGAAACGGTTTTTGAGACCCTCTCCTCCCTGGAAGAGGCCGGCACTCCCTACGCGCTGATCGGCGGTCTTGCCGTTTCCGCGCACACGGAGGGCCGGGCGACCAAGGACGTGGACATCGTCCTGGGATGCCCCGATTCGAGCATTCCCAGCCTGGTCGATGCTCTAGGCAAACACGGCTTCTCAGTGGATCCTCCTCGGCACATCCGGGAGATCACGCAGGACGGAATCAGCGTCTTTCGCAGGCGGGCCGGACGTCTCGACATCATGAAGCCTCCGCTGCCCTTCTTTCGGAGGCTCGTGGATACCGCGCTGCCCTACGAGGCACGAAGCACGAAGCACGCGTCCGCTCAAGCCCCGTCCCCGCGGATCGCCTCAGAACGAGTAACGATGAACGCCCGTCCAGTCCACCCCCTCCCCCCGCCGATAGTTCTTCTGCAGGCTACGAGAGGGGAATTCCGTCCATGCGGATCCTGGCCCTGCTCCTCGCACTCGCCCTCGGCGCTTCGGCCGCCGAGGCGCCCGCGCCGGAGCGGCATGCCTTCGAAAACGAACCCGTCTTCGGCGGGGACGAGGACGCCGCGCCCGCGGACGCGAAGTCTCCGTCGGCCTGGGGCGCGTTCGGCAGCCTCGCGGGATACACGATCGTCATCGTGCTGATGCTGGGCGGGCTGCTTTACGGCGTGAAGCGGTTCGTGCCGGGCGTCCGGGCGTTCGCGCCCACGGAGGCGATCCAGGTGCTCGGACGCCGCCACCTGACGCCGCAGGCCTCCCTGTTCCTCGTGCAGGTCGGGCGGCGCGTGATGCGCGTCGGGCTGACGAAAGACGGGATGAGCTACCTGGGCGAGATCGCCGACGCCGACGAGGTCGCTCTGGTGCGCGGGCAGTGTCTGGGGAAGAGCGAGGGCGAGGCGTTCAAGGCCGCACTCAAGCAACAGATGCCTCCGGAACCGGAGCCGCCGTCGGAGCCGGTTGCCGTGAAAAACGAGATCGACTCCATTCGCAAGGTCGTGGACGGCTGGAGAAAGGCGGCGGCGCTGTGATGAAACGCATTCTGCCCGCTCTCGCGATCCTCGCCGCACTCCTCGTGTTCGCCGCGCCCGCGCACGCGCAGGCAATCCCGACGCTGCCCGGCGTGGAGCGCTCGGACGACCCCGAAAAAGTCGTGACGACGCTCGAAGTCATCCTGCTCCTGACCGTCCTCACCCTGGCGCCCTCGATCCTCGTGCTCACGACCGCCTTCACGCGCATCGTGATCGTCCTCTCGTTCGTCCGGCGCAGCCTCGGCACCCAGGACCTCCCGCCCAACCAAGTGCTGATCGGCCTCTCGCTCATCCTGACGTTCATGGTCATGGCGCCCACCTTCCGCGAAATCAAGGAACACGCCCTCGTCCCCTACATGGACAACCGCATCACGCAGAAACAGGCGTGGAAGGAAGGCATTGAGCCCATGCGGAAGTTCATGTTCGGCCAGACCCGTCGCAAGGACATCAAGCTGTTCCTCGACATCACGAAAACGCCCGTGCCGGCCGAAGTGAAGAACCAGGACATCCCGACCGAAGTCCTGGTGCCCGCCTTCGTCATCAGCGAGCTGCGCCGCGCGTTCATCATGGGCTTCGCGATCTTCCTGCCGTTCCTCGTGATCGACCTCGTGGTGAGCACGACCCTGATCTCGATGGGAATGCTCGTCCTGCCCCCGGTCCTGATCAGCCTCCCCTTCAAGATCCTGCTCTTCATCCTCGTCGACGGCTGGCACCTCACCGTGGGCAGCCTGGTGACGAGCTTCTATTAGTTACGGCGCGCGCAGCGCCCCCCCCTTGCCCTTGACCTTGCCCTCGTCGTTCCGGAGCCCCCCATGGACGTCGACCAATTCCAGAAAGCCGTCGACCTCGGCCGGGAAATGATCCTCCTGACCCTCGTCATCTCCCTCCCCCTCCTCGTCGTCGGGCTCGTCGTCGGCCTCGGCATCTCCGTCCTCCAGGCCGCCACCCAGGTCCAGGAACAGACGCTCGCCTTCATCCCCAAGATCGTCGCCGTGGCCTTCGCGATGTTCCTCCTCCTCCCCTGGCTCATGACCCGCATGACCGAATACACGGTCCGGCTCTTCACCGAGATGCCGGGCCTATTTCGCTAGGAACCCGATGAACCCCCGCGCCTGCGCCCTCCTGACGCTCACCCTGACCCACACCCTCGCGCGACTGCTGCAGCGGGTGCGGGCGCGGGCCGGGCGTGAGGAGGCCGAAACGCGGCGGGCCGAGGAAAGGCGCGCGGCGATGCTGGCGAAAGCGGAAGCGGATCTGAAGTACTGCGAGTACCTGTGTCTCATCACGGGCGAGGGAACGCGCGCCCCCGCGGCGCCGACGCGGCAGCGCCCGCTCGCGGGGCTGGGCGCGCGCGACTGGGACATGGAGTGGGATCTCGAGCTGTCGAACTGGGAGTTCCGGCCGCGCGCCATCCCTAAGCCGCCGAGGCCAGGGGCCGCATGAACCCCGTCGAGATGTCCCTCCTGCAGTTCCACTCGTTCGTGCTCGTGTTCTTCCGCGTCACGGCGATGATGATGGTCGCGCCGTTCTTCTCGTCGCGCACCACTCCGACGCAGGTCACGATCGGCCTCTCGCTCATCCTCTCCGCCGCCCTCTTCCCCGCCGCCGTGCCCGACCCGGTGCCGCTCCAGGGCCTCGGCCAGTTCGCCGTCGCCGCCGGGCTCGAAACCGCAGTCGGGCTCCTGTTCGGCCTCACCGCGACGTTCCTGTTCGGCGCCGCGTCGCTCGCGGGCGCGCTCATCGACAACGAACTCGGCCTCGGCCTCGCCAACATCCTCGACCCGATCACCAATGACCAGGTCTCCCTCGTCGGGCAGTTCAAGTTCCTCTTCGCCACTCTCCTGTTCCTCGTCCTGGACGGGCACCACTTCCTCCTCACTGCCCTCGGCAACTCCTTCCACGAGGTCCCGCTCCTCGGCTTCTCCTTCTCGAACACCCTGGGCACCTACGTCGCCGATACCCTCTTCACCGATCTCCTCGTCTCCGCCGTAAAATTCGCCGCGCCCGCCCTCGCCGCCATGTTCCTCGTCACCGTCGCCCTCGCCCTCGTCGCCCGCGCCGTGCCCGAGATGAACCTCTTCATCCACGGCTTCAGCGTCCGCATCGGCCTCGGCCTGGCAGTCCTCGCCGTCTCGATCCCGGCCTTCGCCTACGCCTTCGCGAAGCTCTGGGGCAAGGCGCAAGGCAGCCTGAACCGGCTCCTCGAGCTGATGGCGTGAACGGGGAACGGGGAACGGGAGAACGGGGAACCAGGCAACGACCGCCGAAACGAAGCACGAAACACGAAGCACGAAACCCACGTAACCTGACCCACATCGGATAAACCGCGAACCATGGCCGAAGACGTCTTCGAATCTGAGGACCGCACCGAACCCGCGACGCCACGCAAGCTCGAGGAGGCGCGCGAGCGCGGACAGGTCGCCCGCTCCACGGACCTGAATTCCGCCCTCGTCCTCCTCGCCGCTATGCTCGCTTTCCATTTCTTCGGCCGCGGTTACTTCGACGGCATGGCCCAGGTCGCCCGCCACGTCTTCGGCACGCTCGACGAAATCGACTTCACCGCCGACAGCCTCACCTCCCGCTTCGGCCTCCTCCTCTGGCTCCTCGTCCGCGCCCTCGGCCCCTTCCTCGCCGCCGTCCTCGCCGTCGCCCTCGCCTCCAACTGGGTCCAGGTCGGATTCCTCTTCACAGGCACCCCCCTCACCCCCACCTGGTCAAAAATCGACCCGATCCAGGGCTTCAAGCGCATGTTCTCCATGCGCGCCCTCGTCCGCCTCGCCGCCGGCCTCCTCAAGCTCGCCGTCATCGCCGGCGTCCTCTGGTGGACCCTCTCCGAACAGATGCCCGCCCTCCTCGCCCTCCCCGCCCTCTCCGTCCCCCAGATCGCCGCCGTCATCGCCGACTGCGCCTTCGCCGTCGCCATCCGCGCCGCCATCGCCCTCACCGCCCTCGGCATCCTCGACTTCGCCTTCCAACGCTTCCAGTACGCCCGCGACCTGCGCATGTCGAAGCAGGAGGTGAAAGAGGAGCTGAAGCGGCTCGAAGGAAACCCCCGGGTCCGCGAGCGCCGGCGCGCGATCCAGCGGCAGCTCGCGATGCAGCGCATGATGGCCGCGGTGCCGAAGGCGGCGGTCGTGGTGACGAATCCGACGCACCTGGCCGTGGCGCTGGCCTACGACGAGAAGATGGCAGCGCCGAAGGTCGTGGCGAAGGGGGCCGACCTCGTGGCGGAGCGGATCCGCGAGGTGGCGCACGAGTACGACGTCCCGATCATCCAGA
This sequence comes from Planctomycetota bacterium, assembly GCA_016190145.1. Classification (GTDB taxonomy): domain Bacteria; phylum Planctomycetota; class MHYJ01; order WSZJ01; family WSZJ01; genus WSZJ01. The sequence continues at coordinate 29,410 of JACPRD010000001.1, forward strand.
AGCCGCCGCTCGCGCAGGCGCTGTTCAAGGGGTGCGAGGTGGGGCAGGAAGTGCCGCCTAAGCTGTATGAGGCGGTGGCGGAGATATTGGCGTATGTCTATTCGCTGAAGAAGGTTGCGTAGACCGGCCAGCCATAAGCCATAAGCTAGAAGCTATAAGCTGAAAGGCCACCACCGGAGGATTGCGGTCGGACGTCGGTGGAGCACAATGAAGGACCGAGGCTCCACTGCTCCCCGCAAGGGCGCGTTGAAGGGCGGGTGCGGTGGAGGTAGACTGGGACTCGTATGAAGACCGCCGCACATGTTTCCGCTGAACGCTTCGAACGAATCGCGCACGAGCTCGGTCCGTGCGAGCTCGTGAAAGGAGAAATTGTTCCGATGTCTCCGGGGGGGTTCGAACCCAGCCGGGTCGTCATGCAGATTGCCGGAATGCTGTGGACATGGGCGAATCGCGCCGGAACCGGCCGGGTCGTCACGGGCGAGGCCGGAATCCTGGTCGACCGGAATCCCGACACCGTGCGCGGCGCGGACGTTCTTTACATCTCCTTCAAGCGCCTGCCGAAGGGGCGCGAGTGGGCCGGTTTCCTGCGGCAGCCGCCCGAGGTCGTCGTCGAGGTGCTCGGACAGAAGGACACCTGGGACGAACTCGAAGCCAAGGTCGCCGAGTATCACAAGTTCGGCGTAGACATCGTCTGGGTGGCCGAGCCGAAGACCCGCTCAGTGCGGATTTACTCGCGCGGCGTCGAGCCCGCGGTGGTGCAGGGAGACGATGAGATTTCCGGCGTCAAGCTGCTCCCGGGCTTCCGCTGCAAGGTGAGAGAGTTCTTCGCGGAATAATTAGCCTGCGTGATCTGCCCGCGCGGGGATCGCCCGCCACGGCCTGATCTTCTTCAACCTATCGGAGAGGGCGTCCTCTGCGACCTCCGTGTCGTACGCCACCTGTGCCCGCAGCCAGTAGCCGTTGGACAGGCCGAAAAACCGGCACAGACGCGAATCGGTATCGGCGGTCACGGCACGCCGTCCCGCGACGATCTCACCGATCCGCTGAGCGGGCACGCCGATCTCCTTCGCGAGTCGGTACTGCGAGAGGCCCATCGGCCGGAGGAACTCCTCGCGCAGCAGCTCGCCGGGCGTCACGGCCTTGAGCCTCTGCATGACCTCACTCCCTCAATGGTAGTTCACGATTTCGACGTCCTCCGCGGGCGTCGCGTGGAACACCTTGTTGCACCTTGCTCCCGTTAGAGCACCCACAACGCACCCTCCCCGAGGTGAACCGTGAAATCTTCATACGGCCCCTCCTTCGTTTCGAAGACGAGGATAGCCCCGGATGAGAATGTGAGGGTGAAGTGATGATTGTCTCTTCGCGACCAGGACGAGACCACCGTTCCAACCAGCCCGTCCAGGCACTCGCTGGTCTTCCACTTGCTGCACCGGCGTGTCAGGCGACATGTTCACCGCTCGCAGCCAAGGTCGCGAGGATGTCCTGCACCGCTGCATCTTCGACACCTCGGAACTCCAGGCCGCAGGTGTAGGTCACGAAGAGCATCTGTCTGTGGTTGCGAAGGTACCACTGCCTCCAGTAGCGGTCTTTACGGTTGAAGGCTAACTCGAATCCAACAAACTCGCCGGCTTGCGTCGGCTTGGCTGTCGCACCGGCGTCGAGATGCTCCGCCGCGAATTCCCGCAGATCCGCAGCCAGGACGTCGGAGTCCTTGAACGCGGCGCTGAGCTGGAGCGCACCGATCTCGTCATCCGCGACAAGCGTCGCGCATTCCTTGTCGTGCCGCGCGTGCCAGCCGTCGGGGACAAGCAACGACCACGTTGCTCGTCCAAAGCGCGTGTTCACTCTGTTCGCCTCTCATGAACCAAGGGGTATTAGTCTATCTCCATTCCACCTGCCCAGCGAAAACCCACGAGATCGTCTAATTGTCACACGCGCACACCACCGCACATGGGACACCGTAACTCTCGTCGCGGTCTGGCCAACCAGGAGGCTTCGGCCTATCGCGCAGAACACCCTGTGGGGCCTGAGGGACCGCGTGGAAGTCATGAGGCGGCGATGGAGGCGCCGCCGCATGTCTATTCGGCGCAATAGGTTGTGTCGCGATCGAAGGACAATTTTGAATTATGAATTATTAATTTTGAATTAGACACCATTTGGGTGGTCTCGGCCTGCGCCGGCTCTCAAATTCAAAACTCAAAATTCAAAATTAAAAATTGCCCTTCCCCCTCCCCTCCGTCCGATAACTCCTCAGGCGGTCCTCCGTCGAGGGGCCGGAGTCCGCCTGTCCCTTCGCCATTTGTCCCTCATCGGCCAATCCTCAACGCGGCGCGGGCGGGCCCGGTCTCGGCCGGTCCCTTCCCCGCCGCTTGGGGCAGGCCCGACAACGGGGAAAAGTGGCCACAGGGTTCAACGAAGGCGTCCGGAAGAACCTCGACCTGCTGTTCGTCGCGGGGATCATCGGCGTCCTCGTCGCCATCTTCGTGCCTCTGCCGACGCAACTCGTCGACCTCCTCCTCGTCGTCAACATCGCGGCCAGCATCCTCATCCTCCTGACGTCCATCTACGTGCGGGAGCCGCTTCAGTTTTCGGTCTTCCCCGCCACCCTGCTCGTCACGACGGCCTTCCGCCTGGCGCTCAATATCGCCACGACGCGGCTCATCCTCTCGAACGCCGCCACGGCGGGGACGAGCGCGGCGGGCGAGGTCGTGCAGACGTTCGCGAACTTCGTCGCGGGGGCGCAGCCGCTGGTGGGGTTCGTGATCTTCTGCATCCTGATCATCATCCAGTTCGTGGTCATCACGAAGGGCGCCAACCGGGTGGCGGAGGTCGCGGCGCGGTTCACGTTGGACGCCATGCCGGGCAAGCAGATGGCGATCGACGCGGACCTGAACGCGGGGCTGATCAAGGAAGCGGAGGCGCGGAAGAGGCGCGAGACGATCGCGCGCGAGGCGGACTTCTACGGGGCGATGGACGGGGCGACGAAGTTCGTCCGCGGAGATGCGATCGCGGGGATCATCATCATCCTGGTGAACCTGGTGGGCGGGTTCGTGATCGGGGTGTTCCAGCGGGGGATGACGTTTTCGCAGGCGCTGGACGTGTATGCGCGGCTGACGGTCGGGGACGGGCTCGTGACGCAGGTGCCGGCGCTGGTGGTGTCGATCGCGGCGGGCCTCATCGTGACGCGCGTGACGGCGGTGTCGAACCTCGGGTCGGACATGCTGATGCAGATCTTCAGCGTGCCGAAGGCGCTCTACGTCGCGGGGGCGTTCATCGCGGCGCTGACGCTCGTGGGGTTCCCGTGGTACGCGATGCTGACGATCGGCGGGCTGCTCGTGTGGGTGGGCTGGTCGATCGAAGCGGTGCGGGCGACGGAGTCGGTGCGGGCGGTGAAGGAAGCGAAGAAGGAGGTCGCGCGGCCCGAGAAGGTGGAGGGGCTGCTCAAGGTGGACCCGATGGAGTTGGAAGTGGGGTACGGGCTGATCCGGCTGGTGGATCCGGGCCAGGGCGGCGACCTGGTCGAGCGCATCTCGCTCATCCGCCGCCAGTGCGCGCTCGACATGGGGATCGTCGTGCCGCCGATCCGCATCCGGGACAACATGCAGCTTCAGCCGAACGAATACGTCCTCAAGATCCGCGGCGTGCGGGTCGCGACCGGCACGGCGATCCCGGACCAGTACCTCGCGATGGACCCGGGCGGCGGCGCGGCCCTTCCGCGCCTCGAAGGCACGCCCACGAAGGAGCCGGCGTTCGGGCTGCCCGCGACGTGGATCACGGAGGCGCAGCGGCAGCGCGCCGAGGCGCTGGGCTACACGGTCGTGGACGCGACGAGCGTCGCGGCGACGCACCTCACGGAGGTCATCAAGCAGAAGGCGCCGGAGCTCCTGACGCGCGAGGAGACGCAGAATCTGGTCACGGCGCTCAAGGAGACGCATCCGGGTCTTGTGGAAGAGGTGATCCCGGGCGTCGTGAAACCGGGCGAACTCCAGAAGGTCCTTCAGGGCCTCCTGCGCGAGGGCGTGTCGATCCGCGACCTCGCGACGATCGTCGAAACGCTGGGCGACTACGCGCCGCGCACGAAGGACACCGAGGTCCTGGTCGAATACTGCCGGAACGCCCTGGCGCGCTCGATCTCGCAGTCCGTCCTCGCGCACGACGGCCGCCTGCACGTCGTGACCGTCGATCCGCGCCTCGAGGACCTGCTCAAGGGCGCGACCGAGCGCTCCGACCTCGGCAGCCACCTGACGCTGGCGCCCAAGACCATCGGCCGCCTCGTCGAAGCCCTCGCCCGCGAGATCGAGAAGCTGGTCGGCCGCGGCTTCACCCCCGTCATCCTCTGTTCGCCACAGGTTCGGCTCCAGGTCAAGCGCATCACCGAGCAGCTCCAGCCCGGAATCGCTGTCCTCAGCTACAACGAAGTGCCGAAAGACATGAAGGTGGAGAGTCACGGACTCGTGCAGGTTGAGGCTGCGGCGTAACGACCCCGTGCTTCGTGCGTCGTGCTTCGTGCCTCGTAACCGCGAACCACGAAGCACGAAGCACGAAGCACGAACGGACGTCGGAGCGGGAGCCGCGCGTTGAAGCTGAAGAAATATGAGGGACGGTCTCTTCAAGAAGCTCTTCGCCGAGTGAAGGAAGACCTCGGCGACGATGCCGTCGTGCTGCAGACGTTTGCGCCGACGCGCCGCGGCCTGTGGCGATTCCTGTCGCGGGACAAGTACGTGATTCTCGCGGGGAAGGGCTTCCGGGTGCTCCCGAACGGGAAGGCGACGGAGGAGACGCCGGGCGCTTCCCTGCTCCGAAAGATCTACGGCGCCGACACTCCGAAGCTGTCGGCGGCGACCTCTTCAGAACTGTCCGAACTGCGCAAGATGATCACGGACCTCGGGCAGCAGATCCGGCACCGCGAGATGGGCGGCGCGCCGGAGGAGTTGTTCCAGACGTACGTGTCGCTTCTCAACGCCAACGTCAGCCAGGCGCTGGCGAAGACGATCGTGGAGCGGATTCAGCGGAAGCTGCCGGCGGACGCGCTGAAGGATCCGGGGGTGGTGGACGAGGCGATCCGGTCGGCGGTGACGGAGATGATTCCGGTGGCGGCGCCGATGCCGTTCATCCGCGGTCGGGCGAAGCGGGTGATGCTGGTTGGGCCGACGGGGGTGGGGAAGACGACGACGATCGCGAAGCTGGCGGGCAACTACAGCGTGACGGAGGGGAAGGACGTCGCGCTGGTGACGCTGGACACGTACCGGATCGCGGCGACGGACCAGCTGCGGCGTATTGCGGAGCTGCTGGACATTCCGATGGCGGTGGTGCAGACGCCGGAGGACCTGCGGCTGGCGCTGGCGAGCTATGCGAAGAAGGATCTGGTGCTGATCGACACGGCGGGGCGGTCGCAGCGGGACGCGGCGAAGATGGACGAGCTGGGGCCGTTCGTGGCGGCGGCTCAGGCGGACGAGCTGCACCTGGTGTGCGCGGCGTCGACGCATCCCGACACGCTGATGGACCAGGTGGCGCGGTTCGGGCGGTACCCGGTTTCGCACGTGATCCTGACGAAGGTGGACGAGGCCGCGCGATTCGGGCTGATTCTCGACGTGCTCGCGCACGTGAAGTCGGGCGTTTCGTGGGTGACGACGGGCCAGGGCATCCCGCAGGACATCGAGGCGGGGCGGCCGGACCGGATCGCGGAGATGATTCTGCGCGAAGCGAGGCGGGCATGAGGCTTTCCGCCGCGGGCGCGGACCAGGCGGAGGAGCTGCGGCGGATGGTCGCCGCGCGCGGCCCCGCGGCGCGCGTCATCGCCGTGACGAGCGGCAAGGGCGGCGTCGGCAAGACGAACCTCGCCGTGAACCTCGCGGTCGCGGCGGCGCAGCGCGGCAAGCGCGTCATCCTGATCGACCTCGACCTCGGCCTCGCGAACGCGGACGTGATCCTCGGCGTGCAGCCGCGCGCGACGCTCGCGCACGTGCTCTCGGGGCGGCGGGAGATTCTGGAAGTGCTCGCCCCGGCGCACGGGATCCAGCTCCTCCCCGGCGCGAGCGGCCTCGACTCGCTCGCCAACCTCGGCGCCCCCGAGCGCGAGCGCCTCCGCGCCGCGTTCGACCGCCTCAGCCGCCGCGCCGACTTCGTCATCGTCGACACCGGCGCCGGCGCGCACCGGAACGTCATCGAATTCGCCGCGGCCGCCGACGAGGCCCTCGTCGTGACCACCCCGGAGCCGACGGCGCTCGTGGACGCGTATGCGATGGTGAAGATGCTCTCGCGCGAGCCCGACCCGGCGTCGATCCGGCTGGTGGTGAACCAGGCGGAGGACCGCGCGGAGGCGGAGCGCGTCTCGCAGGGGCTGGCGTCGGTCGCCGAACGGTTCCTCTCGGCGCGGGTGGACCGCGCGGGGTACGTGCTGCGGGACGAAGCGGTCCCGCGGTCGGTGAGGGCGAAGGCGCCGTTCGTGGTGGCGGAGCCGCGGTGTGCGGCGAGCGTGTGCGTGCGGAATCTGGCGGCGCGGCTGGTGGTGGGAAGCGCCGTTCCGGTGGAGCGGCGGGGGTTTCTGGACCGGGTGTTCGGCTTCCTGCGCAAGGGGGCCTGAGGTGACCGGGAAAATGTTAGGGTCCGGTTTAGGCGTCATTGCGATGTTGATGACGCTGATCTGGGCATTGGGGGCGGGGATCGACCTGGTGCCCGCGCTGATGCGTTCGCTGGTGGCGCTTCTTGTTATGTTCTTTGTGGGACTGATTTTAGGAAGGGCGATGGCCGACTCCGTGGCGCCCCAGGCACCGAAGCGGGAGGAATTGCCGCCGGAAAAAGATAAATTACAAAAGAAAGGCCCTTGACCTAACTTTTGTAAGTTATATAATTGGGGCACCTCTCCGACAGGCACCACCTCATTGGAGCCCGGAAGATGCCCACCAAAACGTCGAAGGAAGATGTCGCCCTGCTCTGGAAACGCTTCAAAGAAAACCACGACCCCGCCGCTAAAAACGCCCTCATCGAAAATTACCTCCCCATCGTCCGCTACTGCGCGGACCGCCTCATGACCAAGCTCCCCCAGAACGTCGAAGTCGACGACCTCGCCTCCGCCGGCATCTTCGGCCTCATGGACGCCATCGAACGCTTCGAACCGGAACGCAACATCAAGTTCGAAACCTACTGCACCAACCGCATCCGCGGCGCCATCCTCGACGAGCTGCGCAATCTCGACTGGGTCCCGCGCCTCGTCCGCGCCCAGGCCCACAAGCTGGAACGCAGCATGAACGCGCTCGAGACGCAGCTCGGCCGCACGCCGACGGAACAGGAAGTCGCTCAGAACATGGGCATCAGCGTCACCGACCTGACCGAGATCCGCCGCGAAACGCACACCGCGGCCGCCGTCTCCATGCACAAGCGCTGGACCGACACCGACGACCAGACCGGCCTCCAGACGGTCGAAATCGTCGAGGACCGCCGCGACGTCGACCCGACCCGCGACCTCCAGAAGAAGGAACTCGTCGAGCTCATCACCCGCGGCCTGTCCCGAAAGGAACGCCTCATCCTCCTCCTCTACTACTACGAAGAGCTGACGATGAAGGAGATCGGCGCTACGCTCGACCTCTCCGAGTCGCGGGTCTGCCAGATCCACACCAAAATCATCTCCCGGCTCAAAGGGGAGCTCAAGCGGCGGCGGTCGGACCTTTTGTAGCTCTCCGGCACGCGAGGGTTTCGTTCCTCGTTACTCGTTCCTGGTTTCTCGTTCCGTCGTGCGGATGCCGGACATCTCTCCGCGCGGAGCACGAAACGAGTAACGATGAACGAGGAACGGAACACGCGCGACAGCCGAACGCGGTAGAATGAGTGCGATGGCTCTCGAACCCCTCAATCTCTCGATCACCCGCGCCGACCAGGTCCAGCAGATCCAGAACCTGTTCGTCGCCGCCGAACGCGCCGGTAAGGCCGCCGCCGCCCGCGAAACGCAGGAGGCCGGCCGCCGCGAACCCGCTTCCGTCCAGGAACCGAGCGCGACGGAGGGATCGCGGATTCACGAAGAGGAGACAGGCGGGTCCGGGGCGTACGAGGGGCCCGAGGGGCGCGCGCCGGAGACCGGGGACAAGCCGGAAGTTCCCGTGCGCGACGCCGCCGATCCCGAAGGCAGGGGCCTCAAGCTGGACATCACCGCATAGCGATGCCCCGACGCCTCGATTACTTCTTCACCAACGACGACGGTATCCACGCGCCAGGGCTCGGCGCGCTCCGGCACGCCCTGCGCGGACGCGGCGCGGCGTTCGTCGCCGCCCCTTCCTCCCAGCGCTCGGCGGTCGGACACTCGATCACGATCCACCGGCCGATCACCGCCGAGGAGGTCGCGCTCGCGGGCGGCGGCCGCGGCTGGTCGCTCGATGGCACGCCGGCGGACTGCGTCAAGCTCGCCCTCTGCGAGCTCGTCCCGCGCCCCCCGCGGTTCGTGCTGAGCGGCATCAACTTCGGCGCGAACCTCGGCACCAACGTTTTCTACAGCGGCACCGTCGCGGCGGCCCTCGAGGCGGCGTTCCTCGGCATCCCCTCGTTCGCCCTCTCCCTCGCGACGAAGGTCGACCCGCTGTTCGAGGACGCCGGCCGCATCGCGCGCCGCGTCGTCGAGGAATTCGCCCCGTTCGTCGAGGGCTCCGCCGTCTGCCTCAACGTCAACATCCCCAATCTCCCGGCCCGCGACGTCCGCGGCGTCCGCTTCACTCACCAGGCCCCCACCCCCTACACCGACCATTTCCACCGCCGCCGCGACCCGCGCGGCCGCCTGTATTTCTGGATGGACGGCGACCGCGGCCTCTCGCGCAACGGACACGCGGCGCCGCGCGAGATGACCGACATCGAAGCCGTCCGGCGCGGGTACGTGTCGATCACGCCGCTTCGGCTGACGCTGACCTGCGAAGCGACGTTCGAGCGACTGGCGCGGAACGGGTGGAAGGGCGGCGCGCGCACCGGGGCCGCGCCGGCGAGCCGCAAGCCGCGGTGAAGCCGCCGCTTCCTTCTTCCGGCCTTCGCGCGCGCGCCCGGGCGCACCTCTGGCAGCCGTTCACGCAGATGCAGGAGTGGAACGCGGAGGAATTCCCGGTAATCGCCTCCGCGCGCGGCACGACGCTGTTCGACGCGGACGGCCGGCCGTACATCGACGGGAATTCCAGCCTCTGGTGCAACGTCCACGGGCATCGCCACCCCGCCCTCGACCGCGCGGTTTCGGCCCAGCTCCGCCGCGCCGCCCACACGACCCTGCTCGGCCTCGCCCACCCCTCCGCCATCCAGCTCGCCGAACGGCTCGCGGGAATCGCGCCCCGCGGGCTGGAGCGGGTGTTCCTGAGCGACTCTGGAAGCGAGGCGGTCGAGGTCGCGCTCAAGATGGCGTTCCAGTACTGGCGGCAGGCGAGGCCCTCGGAGAACCGGACGAAATTCGTGACGTTCAGCGGGGCGTACCACGGCGACACGCTGGGCGCCGTGTCCGCGGGCGCGATCCCCACGTTCCACAACCTGTTCAAACCCCTCCTGTTCCCCACCATCCAGGCGCCGTGCCCCTACTCCCCGACCGATCCGCAGAAGGCCGGCGCCCGGGCGCTGGCGCAGCTCGCGCGCATCCTCAAGACGCACGCGCGCGAACTGTGCGCCGTGGTCCTCGAACCCGTCGTGCAGGCCGCCGCCGGAATCCTCCCGCAACCGGACGGCTTCGTGAAAACCGTTCGCGACCTCTGCACCGCCAGCGGCGTGCTCCTCATCGCCGACGAGGTCGCCGTCGGCTTCGGCCGCACCGGAACACTCTTCGCCTGCAACCGCGACGGCACCGCCCCGGACCTGCTGGTGCTGGGGAAGGGGCTTTCGGGGGGTTACCTGCCGCTTTCCGCGACGCTGGCGAGCGAGACGATCTACGGCGCCTTCCTCGCCCCCTGGCACGAGATGCGACATTTCCTCCACGGGCACACGTTCGCGGGGAACCCGCTCGCCTGCGCGGCGGCGCTCGCGTCGCTGGACGTCTTCGCGAAGGAAAAGACGATGAAGAAGCTCCCCGCGAAGGTCTCGCGATTCGAGCGCCGCCTCGAGAAATTCCGCGGCCACCCGCATGTCGGCGACGTGCGCTCGCGCGGCCTCATGGGCGCGGTCGAACTGGTCCGCGCGCGGCCCGCGTCGCCTTACGAACCCGCCCTGCGGATGGGCCACCGAGTAACTATCGAGTGCCGCGCGCGCGGCCTCATCCTGCGCCCCCTCGGCGACGCCGTGGTGCTCGTGCCGGCGCTTTCGATGGAAGCGAGGACGATGGACCGGATGTTCGACATCCTGGAGGAGAGCATGGAAGCGGCGACGCGATGAACTGTCCTTCCTGCGGACTTGCGATCGACGCGCCGGCCGCGGAGCGGTGTCCGGGGTGCGGCGCCGAGCTGGCGGGCAAGCCCCGCGTCTCGGTCCACGCGGTGCTCGCGGTGGTCACGGGCCTGTGCCTCCTCCCGCTCGTGCCCTCGCTCTTCGGCACGATGGCGCTCTCGGAAATCCACGAGTCCCACGGCGCCCGCACCGGCCGCCTGGCCGCCCGTCTCGGCGTCGCGCTCGGCCTGCTCTGGTTCCTCGCCGCCGCGGCCGCCCTCTACGCCTGGATCCGTCCCGAGACGTTCTACCCGCGCTTCTTCCCCGAGAGAATCGCCCGGCAGCAGGACGAGGCGGCGAAGGCGCTTCTCACCCTGGCCGCGCAGGAGATTTCGTTCAAGGACTACGACCACGACCGGAACGACGTGCGCGACTTCTGGGTGGACGACGTGGCGGGGCTCTACGCGTTCCCCATGCGGAACTCGGGGCATCCGGAGCTGGTGCTGCTCGATATCGCGCGCGCGGACGCGTCGCCCGCAACCGACCATCAGGACCAGTTCGAGCCGCGGGACGGGTATGTTTTCAGGGCCGTCCCCGGGGTGGACCGGCGGGTGCAGTTCGCGTACACGGCGTACCCCCACGTGTACGGCGTGGGCGGCGTGATGACGTACTACGTCGACGAAAGGCACGACGTCTGGGAGAAGGACCTGGGCGGGATGCCGGCCGACAGGCACTACGAGGATCCGGCCGCCGACGGGTGGAGGCGGAGGTACTGAGGGCAACTTCAAGTTCAAAAAAGCAACTTCAAAGGGAAATTGACGGGCTCCCGCCGCTCAATCCGCTTTCATCCGAATTCATCCGCCGTTGCCCCGCCTTTCTTTTTTCCCTGAAAAGACCCGCGAGAAGGCACTTTCTGAAATGCGGATCTTGAGAGGATGAATGACGGATAGGAACGGCGGGGAAAATGCTGATGAATGCGGATCAAAGCGGATTCTCCCCGCCCGACCGTCCTTGCCCTTTGAAGTTGCTTTTTGAGAATTGAAGTTGCGCTACAGCTCCTTCAGCGCCAACCTCGCCTCCCTGACCAGCCGCCTCCCCTCCTCCGCCGTGATCTTCCTGAACCTCAATTTCGTCCCCGGCGGACACTGCGCGATCACCCTCGTATCGATCGATGCGAAATACGCGAATTTCGGATACCCGCCCGTCGTCGGCCGGTCCGCCATCAGGAAAATCGGCCGCCCGTCCGGCGGCATCTGGATCGCCCCCGGCGGAATCCCCTCCGACAGCATCGAGGCAACCCCCGCCGGGAACGACGGCGACTCCGTCCGGTACCCCGATCGGTCCTGCATCACCGATAGCGTCACCAGCCCCCCGTCCAGAGACGCCGACGACGCATCGTCGCTCGGAATGAACCGCACCTCGGGCTCCCCCGCAGGCAGCGCCGCCAGCTCGACCGGCACCCGCCGCCCCTCCGCCGGCACCGGCCCCCCCAGCGACAGCCGCGACCCCGGCGAAAGCCTCTTCGATATCCCGCTCCGCGTGTCCGTGGAGGCGCTTCCAAGATACCGCTTCGACCCGATCCCCCCCGCCGCCGCCAGATACCCCCAGTGCCCCGCGCGGCGCTTCTCGAATACCAGCTCCTGCCCCGCCGCCGCGTCGACGCGCTCCCACGCGGGAACCGCGCGCCCGTCCAGCGTGGGGGTGAAGTCGGCGCCGCCGAGAACGAAGGAGATCTTCTCGAGGAAGCGGATCCGCGGGGCGGGAAAGGTGAACTCGAGGGCGGGGGTGTTTTCGGGGTTGCCGGCGGCGAGGTTGGCCAGCCGGAAGGCGATGCGGTCCATCGCGCCCGAGATGGGGACGCCCTCGTGGGCGTGTCCCGGACGGCCCAGGTCCTGGACGGAGGTGAGGAGCCCGGCGCCGCGGATCTCGAGCACCGGGTGGGCTCCCTCGAAATCCGTCGAGTCCTGCCGCGGGAAGGCGAAGGCGTGTTTCTCGACCGCGCGGAAGACGATGCGGTCGCCGGGCCTGACGAGGAAGGGATCCTCGCGGTGCCAGTCGACGAGGCGCAGGGCGGTGCGGCCGAGGAGGTTCCAGCCGCCGGCGGTGTCGCTCGGATAGACGCCGGTGTGGGCCGCGGCGATGCCGACGGAACCGATCGGGACGCGCGTGCGCGGCGTGCGGAGGCGCGGCGTGGCCAGTTCCGGCGGGAGGCCCGCGACGTAGGGGAACCCGGGCGAAAACCCCATGAACGCCACGCGGTAGTTCCCCGCCGCATGGCGGCGCACGACGTCCTGCTCCGAGAGTCCCGTGTGCTTCGCGACGCGCTCGAGGTCGGGGCCGTCCGCGCCGCCGTAGACGACCGGGATCTCCACCTGCCTCGCCGCCGCCGGATCCTCGGGCGCGTCCCCGAGCTTCTCCACCAGCCCGCGCACCGCCTCCGGCGTCGTCGCGATCGGATCGAAGACCACGAGCAGACTCGACATCGCGGGCACCGCTTCCCGCAGCCATGGCGGCGCCGCCGCGGCGAGGCGATTGCGAAGTGCGACCGCGCGCCAGGCGGCGGAGGGGTCCGCGGAGGCTGTCCACTGGACGAGGAGCCCGCTGTCGCCTTCTTCGCGATACTTCATGGCGCCCCCATCCGCTTGACCTCGACCCCTGCCAGCTCCAGCGCCGCCCGCGCGGCGCGCGCGGCTTCGAGCGCGCCCGGCGTGTCGCCGTGCACGCAGAGCGTGTCGGCCTCGACCGGCAGCTCGCGGCCGTCGACGGCCAGGATACGCCGGTCGACGGCGACCTGCACCGCGCGCCGCGCCGCGGGCTCCGCGCCCTCGAGCATCGCGCCCGGCCGCCCGCGCGCCACCAGCCGCCCGTCCGGCTCGTACGCGCGGTCGAGGAACGCCTCCGCCGCCACCCGCACGCCCGCATCGCGCGCCGCCCGTTCGAGCGGCGACCCCGCCTGCGCCACCAGGATCGGAACCCCGAGTTCCTTCGCCGCCTCCGCCACCCCCCGCGCCACCCTCGGGTCGCGCGCCGCGTGGTACAGCGCCCCGTGCAGCTTCACGTGCTGCATCGGCGCCTTCGAGTGCCGCCGGAATTCCTCCACTTGCTCCCGGAGCGCCTCCGCCGCCTCCCGCGGCCCCACGATCCGCGCCTTCCGCCCGTCCGGCAGCCCCGGATGCGCGCCGACGCCGACTCCCCGCGCGGCCGCGGCCGCCGACAGCCGCGCGATCGCCTCCGGACTCCCCGCGTGTATCCCGCACGCCAGGCTCGCGGAAGTCACGAATTCCAGAAGCGCCTCGTCGGCCGCAAACTCGGGGTTTTCACCGATGTCGGCGCTGAGATCTATCCGGACCATGGCGACAGTGAATCAGGTCGGCGGGCGCGGGGCGAGAACTGTTTGGTCAGGACCTCGCCCTGTGCTTCCGCAGCGTCTCCACGACGAGCGCCATGTCCGCCGCCATCGGAGCCTCGAAACGCATCTCCACCCCCGTCGCGGGATGCATGACCTGGAGGGCGAAGGCATGAAGGGCGTGGCGCGCGAGGATCGGCTCCTGCGGGCCGAGGCCCTCGGGCTTCGCGGCGTGCTCCAGCTCCCACTCGTAGAGCGTCTCGCGCCGGCCGTACGACTCGTCCGCCACGATCGGATGCCCGATGTGCGCGAGGTGGACGCGGATCTGGTGCGTCCGCCCGGTCTTCGGGTAACACTTCACCAGCGCGAATCCCCGCCACCGCTCCAGCACCTCCCACCTCGTCTGCGCCTCCTTCGCGTCCCCGTCCTTCCGCACCGCCATCTTCTCGCGCTCGCGCGGATGCCGCCCGATGGGCGCGTCGATCCAGTCGCCGTCGAGCCGCGGCTCGCCCTCCACGATCGCCAGGTATTCCTTCTGCAGCAGCCGCTCCTGAAACTGCTTCGACAGGAATGCGTGCGCCGTCGCGGTCTTCGCGCACACGATCACGCCGCTCGTGTCCTGGTCCAGCCGGTGCACGATCCCCGGACGGTAGATGTCGTCGTCGGACTGCGGGAGGTCGTGGCCGACGTGGGCGAGAAGCGCGTTCGCGAGCGTCCCGTCCCAGTGTCCCGCCGCGGGGTGCACGACGAAATGCGGCGGCTTGTTCACCACCACCATGTGCTCGTCCTCGTGCACGATATCGAGCGGGATCTTCTCGGGGATCATCTGCGGCTCGATCAGGCGCGGAAGCCGCACTTCGATCCGGTCCCCCACCTCGATCTGGTACGACGCCTTCGCGCGCTTCCCGCTCACCGCCACGTACCCGTCCTTGATCAGCTTCGCGATCAGCGTCCGCGAGTACGTGTGGAGCCGCTTCACCAGGTACACGTCCAGCCGCGTGTCCTCCACGGCCCTGTGGTGGACCTCGATCTCGACGACCTTGAGGTCGGACATGTCGACGACGATTTTTTTGGGCATCGTTAGAGAAGAACGCCCGGGGCCGCCGGAACCATCACCGGCCGCCTCCGCGGAACCAGTCCACGGTGCGCCGGAGGCCGTCCTCGAGCGACGTGCGCGCGCGGAACCCGAACGCCGCTTCCGCCGCCGTCACGTCCGCCTGCGAGTGCAGGACGTCGCCCGGCCGCCGCGGGAGGAACTCGGGCTCGGGCCCGCCGCAGATTCCGCGGATCTTCGCGATGAGGTCGAGGACGGTAATCCGGCCGCCCGCGGCGACGTTGAATACGCCCGCCGCCTCCGACCGCGCCGCCCGCTCGAACGCCTCCGCGGCGTCCTCCACGAACGTGAAGTCGCGCGTCTGGAGGCCGTCGCCGTAGACGATGGGGGCGCTCCGGCCGAGAAGCGCCGTAATGAACCGCGGGATCGCGGCCGCGTACTCGGAGCCGGGGTCCTGCCGGGGACCGTAGACGTTGAACGGCCGCAGGGAAGCGGCCGAAATTCCGAAGGACGCCGCGTAGGCCGACGCGACGGCCTCCCCCGCCGCCTTCGACGCCGCGTACGGCGACAGCGGGCGCACGGGCATGTCCTCGCGCTTGGGCAGCACCGGCGTGTCCCCGTAGACCGACGACGAGGACGTGAACACGAATCTCTTCACCCCCGCCCGCCGCGCGGCCTCGAGCAGCCGGAACGTGCCGTCGACGTTGACGCGCCAGGTTTCGCCGGGGTCGGCGACCGACCGCGTGACGGAGGGGATGGCGGCGAGGTGGACGACGCGGTCGACGCCTCGAAGCGCCAACCGCGCGGCGTCGGGATCGCAGAGGTCGGCGCCGATGACGTCGAGCTTTCCGCTGAGCCCGTCGAGGTTGTGCCGGTACCCGGTGGAGAAGTTGTCGAGCACGCGGACGGCGTCGCCCGCGGCGAGAAACCTGCGGACGACCGCCGAACCGATGAAGCCGCCGCCGCCGGTGACCAGGAGCATGCGACCGACTTTAAGCGGAAGAGGCGGGATTTGCACGCCGAGGAGTGGAGATTGGCGGAGGGGGGCAGGCGGGCCCGGCCGCCATAAGCCATAAGCTATAAGCCATAAGCGGCGTGGTTCCATGGCTGTCAGGCTTTGAAATGCGTCTCTGGGTCCGGTCGCACGAAACGAGTAACGAGAAACGGTGAACGATACGCCGTTTAGAGCCGCGGCTGCGCAACTTGCCGCCCCCCCCGCGGCCCTTCTATTTCCAGCCGAACAGCCTCGCCGCGTTCTCCGTCTCGATCCTCGCGAGCTCCTCGAACGCCAGCCCCGCACATTTCGCCAGGCACTCCGCCGTGAGCCTCGCGAATCCCGGCTCGTTCCGCTTGCCGCGGTGCGGCTCGGGGGGCAGGAAAGGCGCGTCGGTCTCCACGAGGAGCCGGTCGCGCGGGACGAGCGCCGCGGTCCGGCGCAGCGCCTCGTTCTTGCGATACGTCAGCGGCCCCGCAAACGATATGTAGAAACCGAGATCCAGCGACCGCTTCGCGTGCCGCTCTTCCCCCGCGAAACAGTGCATCACGCCCGCCGGCCGCGCGGCCTCGATCATGTCGAGCGTGTCGTCGTACGCCTCGCGGCAGTGGATCACCACCGGCTTCCCAGCGCGTTTCGCGATGTCCATCGTGCGCGCGAACGCCTCGCGCTGCGCCTCGCGGGTCGCCGTCGTGCGGAACCAGTCGAGCCCCGTCTCCCCGAGCGCGACGACGGGCGGGTCCGCCGCCAACCGCTCCAGCTCCGCCCAGTCCCCGAACCCCGTGCAGTCGTTGGGGTGGATTCCGGCCGTCGCGCGCAGGCGCGGGTCCGCGGCTGCGAGTTCCACGGCGCGCCGGGAAGAGGCCGTATCTGTCCCGATCACGACGCACCGCGTCACGCCCGCCGCGAGGGCGCGCTCCATGACGGCCGCGCGGTCGGCGTCGAAGTCCGGGTATGCCAGGTGGCAGTGGGAATCGGTCAGCAAGGGGGGTGTTGGTATCCGAGTGGCTTGCGCTCGTCAAGAACGCCATAAGCCATAAGCGTCGTGAGTCCAAGGCTCTGAGCGGCTCGTAGCGCCACGAGGGGCTGATGGGTATGGCGCGCCGGCCCTCATGGCTTATAGCTTATGGCTTATGGCTTACAGCGTGCTGGACGCGCAAAAGCCGTCCGATTACAGAACAGCGGGCCCGCAGCGCAGGCCCGCCGCCATGAACGCTACCTCACCTTGTCAGCGCGCACCACCACGATCCGCAGCCCGCCGTCGGGACCGCCGGGAAGCGATCCCGCGAGCGCCCACTTGCCGTCCGTGACGCTCGGGCGGGCGGCGAGCAGGATCCTCCCCGCCTGCTGCGGATTGTTGGACTCTTCGCGCACCAGGAACCGCTCCAGCGTCACGCGGTCATCTTCCGGCGACGCCTCGAAATCCATCTGCAGTTCAGGCAGGCCCTGGAAGCGGACGATGCCGCGCAGTTCGACGCGCGATCCGCCTTTGCCGGGGGCGGTATCGAGGGAGCTGATGGCGTCGCCGGCGAGAGCGAAGGCGTTGCGACCGGTGGCCTTTTCGAGATCGAGGCCGCGGAACTCCTCGGGGACGCTCGCGGCGCCGCCGATCCGGGCTTCCAGGACGGCGATGCGGACGCGCCAGCCGGTCGACGTGCGCTCGACGTCGGCGCGGGCGATGACGTCGGCGACGTGGCGGAGTTCGGAGGCGTAGCCGGTGAGGACGATTCTCCGGCCCTCGGCGTCGAAGACGACGCGCTGGTTGTCGCGGAGGACCTGCTGGGCGATGTTGTAGAGCGCGGTCGGCGCCGCGTGCTGGTACTCGAGGGACAGCGTGCAGTACTCGTCGGCCTCGGGAAGCGCTGCGGCGGTTTCGTACACGCGGAGCGCCTCGAACGGGGCCCGATCGGCGGGCACGATCCGGACGATGCCGGCGGTGGCGCCGTCCAGCGGCACGACGGCGAGCCCGGCGGCCTTGAGGAGGCCGACGCCGACCGCGTACGAGCGCGCTTTTTCGAAGTTCTCCGGGGAGAGGCGGATGCCCTGCTGTCCCCAGATCGCGGCGGCCCGCTGGTCGTACACGAACGTCTTCTTGCCGTCGGACATCCAGCCCAGGACTTCGGACAACGTCACGGCCCGTTCCTCTGCGACGGCCGCGGCGGGCACGGCCAGGACAAGCAGGGCGAGCAGAACGGCGCGTTTCACGATGACCTCCCTCTGTGGACGGAGTTTCTCCGTCCGCGTTTCTCGAAGTTTGTTTTTGCCGGCCCTGACCCGGCCCGGCCGTCGCGACGACGGGGATCTAACGACCGCGATCCGCATTGGTTGGAATCATCCGCTCCGCCCCGCGAAACGAGTAACGAGAATCGAGGAACGACGACCGTCCACCCCCCCGCCTGCCCCTCTACCGTTGGAAAACTCTCCGCGCCGCGTCGATCAGCTGCCCCGTCGGCTTCTCGTGCTCAAACAGGAGGTCGACATACGACGTCACCTCCTTCTCCAGCTCACCCTTCACCGCAAACTTCCCCACCAGCACCTGCCGCAACAGCTTCCCGTCCTTCGAAATCCACAGCCAGGCCGCCGCCGACGAACCGTCCGCCTGCCCCTCCGCCGGCCGCAGCCGCGCCCCCACCAGCCGGCAAACCTCCCCACGTAACTCCGTGTCCCCCAGCGAAACCGCCCCCTCGATCAGCTTCGACATCCCGTCCGTCGTCACCGGAGGCATGTTCTCGACTTCACGGATCGGCCCGCCCGGAAAATCCGCCGCCACCGTCCTCACCCCGTCCGAGTAGAGGCACATCTTCGCCGCCCCCACCGAACGCTCCGAGGCGCGAAGAGGCGGAAGCTGCTGCATGTACCCGCTCGTCCGCTGGTGCTCCACCCCGCTTGCGTAGTCCACCTGCAGCATGCTGATCGAACACTCCGCTGTCACCACGCTCCCCCACGCCTTCTCCGCTGCCTCCTTCGCCGCCGCGTCGCCCCCCTCCGGCCGCTTCCCCGAAAGCGCCCCCAGCACCACCGCGACCTCCGCAGGCGGCTCGACCCTGCCGCCCGAGTAGTCCATCCAGACCTCGAACGCGTACGCGTCCTGGTTGTCCAGCACCACCCCCTGCGCGTGCACGATCCGGCTGTCCCGGTTCGAGATGTCGAAATGGATCTTCCCCGCCGGATGCTTCGCCTCCACCCGCCGGCACGCCACGCCGTTGATCGTCTGGTCGGGCCCGTACGCGGCCGCCGAAAGCTCCGACGCCTCCAGCCACTCGACCGCCTCGTGCGGCGGCGGGTACGCGCGCCAGACCTTCATCCACTGCTCCACCCACCACCCCTTCATCCCGTACGTTTTGCGTTTCATCCCCTGCACGTCCAGCTCCACGTACGCGTACGGCCCCGCGAACGCGCCGGTGATGTCCCAGGAGACGGCGGAAGAGCCGACCGTCCGGGTCGCGCGGCCCTTGATCGTGTGGGGCGCGGCCGCGGAATTGGCGAGGGCGCTTTGGAGAAGAGGAGCCGGCTCGGGTTTTCCGCAGCCGGCGAGAAGGAGGAGAAGAGGCAGGAGACGGCGGGGGAGTTTCATCCCGGGATCATACAAAGAAGCGGGCGCGGGGGATGCCCCGCGCCCGCTTTGAGATTCCGCCTCCAATCCGGTCTACTTTCCCTCCCCGTCCTTGTTTTCCTCAGGCTTCGGATCCTCCGGTTTCTTCTCGTCCGGCGCCTCCTCTTTCTCTTCGAACAGCGCCTTGACCTCATCCGGCATCTCGAGCTTGACCGAGCTGCTGAACTTGTAGCGGTAGTCCGCGGAGATGTCGAGCTCCATGGGGTTGCCGCCCATGTTGGCCTCGACGGTCATCGAGAGCTTCATGCGGCGCAGCCGCCCGTCCTTCTTGTCGACATACATCTTCACCGAGGACTTCTTCATCTCGCCGGCGCCGCCCATCCGGCCGCCGCCCAGCGCCTTTTTCATCGCCTCGTCGTCCGCCTTCGCGCGGATCACGCGGCACTCGTGCGAGCCGACCTTGGCCTCGCCGTCCCATTTCGCCGACTTGATCGCCTTCGCGATGTCCTCCATCTTCATGCTGCCGCCGCGCCCGCGACCGCCGCCCTTCTGCCACTGTCCCTCCTGGTTCTTCGAGACCGACGTGGTCCCGTCGGACCAGATCTCCATGGAGCGACCCATCATGTCCATGGCGATCCGGGTGTAGGGCTTGACGTGCGTGCCCGTCATCTCCGAGTTCATCATGGGCGAGCCGCCGACTTCGACGTCGATCATGCCCGTGAACGTGTGGCTGCGATCCTGCGCCTTGGCGACCCCGGCGGCGGCGGCCTCTTTCGCGTCGCCGAGCTGCTCGTCCGTCTTACCTTCCTCCTTCGGCGAGTCCTCGGCCCGGACCGGGATCCAGAGGACGGTGGACAGGACAGCCATGATGAACCGATTTCCGGACTTCATATTCCCCCCCTTTTGAAAGAGAGCGGGCGCGGGGCATGCCCCGCGCCCGCAGTCTGCTGTTGCCAGGACTACTTCCCGCTTCCCTCGTCCTCTTCTTCCTCGTCCTCGTCGTGATCCCCGTCCTTGTCCTTCCCGCCCTTCATCAGCTCGGACACTTCCTTCGGGATCTCGAGCTTGATCTTGCTGCTGTACGTGAAGCGCTGGTCCATGGTTACGGCCATTTCCATCGCGCCGCCGCCGCCGCCCATGTCCATCTCGAGCGTCATCCCGATCTTGATGCGGTAGACCTTTTTGGTTGCCTTGTCGATGTAGAACTTCAGGCTCGACTTCTTCATCTTGGCCTGGGCGCCCATGCCGCCGCCGCCTGCGAAGAGCTTCTTGATCTCCTCTTTGTCGACTTTGGCGATGGCGACGCGGCAGACGTGCGAGCCGACCTTCGATTCGCTCTTGTCCCAGGTGGCGGACTTGATGACCTTTTTCATCTGTTCCGCGTCGGCGGTGGCGCCGAGGTTCTGGCCCTCGGTCTTCTTCCACTGGCCGGTCTGGGGGTCCATCTGCACGGCGGACTTGCCGTCGGTGTACATCTCCATCTCCTGGCCCATCATGTCCATCACGATCCGGGTGTACGGCTTCTTGTGCGTGCCTTTCATCTCCGTGTTCAGCATCGGGCTGCCGCCGGCCTCGACGTCGAGCTTGCCGGTGAAGCTGTAGGTCTTGTCCTCGGCGAGCTTGATCGCGTCGATGATGGCCTGTTTGACGTCGTCGTCTCCGGGCTGCGTGTCGGGTTTCTTGTCGTCCTCGGCGCGGGCGGGGAGAACCTGGAGGGCGCAGGCGAACAGCAGGGGCAGGAAGCGGGACATGGACTTCATCACGTTCTCCTCGCACTGGGGTTTGTCGGATTCGCCGGGAGGGCGCGCCCGGTGGCGCTTCGGCGTGGAAGATGGTACGGGAGTGTGCGAGGGAAGTTTGCGGGGCGGCCCAAAAAGCAGGAGCCGGCGCGAGGCCGGCTCCCGGAAGTTCAGGCCTGGAAAGCGTTTACTTGAACTGCCGCAGCGCCACGATCAGCTGCTGGACTTCCTTCTGGATGTCGTCGCTCTGGACGACGATCAGGAGCCCGTTGTTGATGGCGATCGAGACGCCGTCCTTGGACCACGTCGCGTCGCCGCCCGTCGCGTTCCGGATGATGTTCACGAGCGATTCAGGATCGTCGAACGGATGCTCGCCGTCCTCCGGCTCGATGAGACCCGTCGTCGGCTCCGAACCCGACTCGCCGCTCGACAGCTCCAGCGTCGGGCCCGCGAAATCGCGGATCTTCATCAGCAGGTCCTTCACGTCGTACATCTTCATGTCCAGCTCCGACCCGCGCTCCTCCCGCGTCTCCACCATCAGCACGCCCTTGCGGTAGATGAGAGTCAGGTCGTGCATCTCGAGCATGAGCTTGAGCGCCGTGCGGAGCGGCAGATCCTCCAGCTTGATGTCGACCTTGAGCTCCCCGCCGCGGGCCTTTTCCTGCACCGCCTTCGACATCACGAAGTTGATCCCCGTCACCTCGTGCAGGAAGTCGATGACCTCCTCGAGCGAGGCGTCGTTGAAGTCGAGGCTGATCTTCGTCACCTCGAGCTTGTTCAGGATCTCCTTCTTCGTCTGGTCGGGATCCTCGGCGCGCACGGGCAGGGCGAACGCGGCGAGCACGGCGACGGCGGCAAGTCTGCGAATCATCGAATGTCTCCTAGGGGCCCCCCCGGGCACCGGCATGATCATACCGGACCGGGGCGGGCGCGGCCAAACGGCAATCCTATTTGAACTGGCGCAGCGACTCGATCAGCCTCCGCACCTCCTTGATCGTCTCCTCGTTGTGCGCCACGATCAGAAGCCCGTTCTCGATCGTGAGCGACACCCCGTCCCTCGACCACGTCGCATCCCCGCCCGTCGCGTTCCGGATGATGCTCTCCAGCCCCTCCCGCGACTCGAACGGCTTCTCGGGCTCCGTGATGCCGATCGTCGGAATCCCGTCGTCCGTCGTCTCCAGCTGCAGCTCCGGCCCCGGGAAGTCCTGGATCTTCATCATCAGGTCCTTCACGTCGATCATCTCCATCTTCACGTCCCCGCCCCGCTCCTCCTTCGTCTGGATCAGCAGCACCCCGTCGCTCCAGATCATCGCGAGGTCGTTCATCTCCAGCAGCAGCTTGAGCGCCGACTTCAGCGGCAGCTCGTTCACCCGGATCGTCACCCGCAGTTCGTCCCCCTGCGCCTTCTCCCGAACCCCCTTCGACATCACGAAGTTGATCTTCGTGACCTCGTGGAGGAAGTCCACGACCTCGTCCAGCGTCGCGTCCTTGAACTCGAGGCTGATCTTCGTGTTCTCGAGCTGGTTCAGGGCCTTCTGCCTGGCGTCATCCGGATTCTCCGCGCGCGCGGGAAGCGCGAGGGCGCCGGCCAGCGCCAGTACGGCGATTCGGTGCAACATGGCGGACTCCTGCTGAGCAGCCGGCGACGTCCGATCGACACGACTCCGGTGTGCGAGGCCGGAATCCTGCCGTACGACTCCCTGCTTCCGATCCAGGACTCGCGATTCACGGCTTTCCATCATTCCGAACCACAACGCCCGGAAGCAGGGGTCAGAGTTTGTGAAAAAATCGGGCTGGGATGCTCCGTCGGCCTGCAGGAAGGCCCACGGCAGGCAAAGACTGGACGAGCCGGCCGACTCCGCCCCCCAGCCCG
>JACPRD010000146.1 GCA_016190145.1 Planctomycetota bacterium
AGAGTCTGAGAAAAAAGCGAGCGCAGGAGCGGTGGCCGGGACGGCGCGGGCACGAAAACACCCCGACGAGCACATTCACCCCAGGTGCCCGCGCCGGCCCGTGCCACCGCGCCGGAGCTCGATTTTTTCTCAGACTCTCAGCGCGCTCGCAACCACTCCGCGTACCGCTTCAGCCCCTCCTCGATCGGCGTCGCCGGCGCGTAGCCCAGGACGCGCCGCGCCTTCGAAATGTCCGCCCAGGTCGCGGGGACGTCCCCGGGCTGAAGCGGCTTGCGCTCGATCGCGGCCTTCACGCCCAGCGTCTTCTCGAGGAGCGCGACCAGCTCCCGCAGCTCCACCGTGCGCGACTCGCCGAGGTTCACGATGTCGAACCGGCCGTTCCAGTCGCACGCCGCGCGCACGCCCTGCACGATGTCCTCGATGTACGTGTAGTCGCGGCGCGTCGTGCCGTCGCCGAACAGCGGCACCGGCAGGCCCTCGAGCATCAGCTTCGCGAACTTCGCGATCGCCATGTCCGGGCGCTGGCCCGGACCATAGACGGTGAAAAACCGGAGGCAGAGGCAGGACAGCCCGTAGAGCGACGCGTAGTTGGAGCCGTAGAGCTCGCCCGCGCGCTTCGTCACCCCGTAGGGCGACGCCTGCTCCATCACCGGATCCTCTTCCGTGAACGGAATCCGCTTCGACGCCCCGTACACGCTCGAGCTCGACGCGAATACGAACCTCTTCACCCCGAGCCGCCGCGCGATTTCGAGGAGCGCGAGGGTGCCGCCGCCGTTGACGCTTTCGTAGAGAAGCGGGTTCTCGAGGCTGGGGCGGACGCCGGCGCGGGCGGCGAGGTGGACGATGGTGTCGGGGCGGTGGCGGGTGGCGAAGCCTTCCACCCTGGCAACGTCGCGGATGTCGGCCTCGAGGAGGGGGACGCGCGCCCGGAGCGGCTCGAAGTTCGCGCGTTTCACGGCGGGGTCGTAGTAGTCGTTGAAGTCGTCGACGGCGCAGCAGGGGAGGCCGTCGGCGACGAGGCGCCGGAGCAGGTGGGAGCCGATGAACCCGGCGCCGCCGGTGACGAGGATCATGGCGCTTCCAGGAATTCGAGGATCTCCCCGGCCGTCCGGCCCAGCGCCCCGGGCCGCCCGAGGCGCGCGCGCATCTCGTCCAGGTTCCGCCCGCACTCTTCGCGCGCGGCCGGCTCGAGGAGTTTCTTTGCCGCGTCCGCGATCGCGCGGGGCTTCGCGCGGAGCCCATAGTACTCGGGAACGATGGTGCGGCCGGCGGCGATATTGGGAAGCGAGTAGTGTTCGCGGCCGCCGGTGAGGAGGTGGCCGATGACCTGGGTGGGAAGGGAGAGGTCGTAGACGACGACGAGCGGGGTGCCGACGACGGCGCACTCGAGCGTGGCGGTGCCGGAGGCGACGAGGGCGACGTCGCAGGCGCCCATGGCTTCGATCGTCCGGCCCGCGACGGGGTTCAGGGCGAGGCCCGACGAGGCCGCGAACGGCGCGACCATCTCCGGCGTGATGCGCGGCGCACAGCCCGTCACGAACCGCGCCCCCGGGACCTCGGCCGCCAGGAGCTTCGCCGCCTCCGTCATCACCGGGAAGTTGTAGCGGAACTCTTTCCGGCGCGAGCCGGGGAAGAGTCCGACGAGCGGGCCGTCCGGCGGGATTCCGAGAGCCGCGCGCGGGACCGACCGGTCCCCGCATTTCTCGATCTGGTCCAGCAGCGGATGCCCCACGTGCACGGCCTCCACCCCGCGCTCCCGATACCACTCTTCCTCGAACTTGAACAGCACCAGCATCCGGTCCACCGCGCGCCGGACGATCTTCACCCGCCCCTGGCGCCACGCCCAGAGCTGGGGGCTGATGAAGTAGATCACGCGGAGGCCTTCCTTCTTCGCCGCCTGCGCGAGCCGGAGGTTGAATTCGGGGAAGTCCACGAGGAGAACGGCGTCGGGGCGCTCCTCGGCGAGGAGTTTTTTCGTCCGCTGAAAAAGTTTCCAGAAGTAGCCGAGGACGCCGACGACTTCGACGAGGCCGACCGCCGCCTGCGCCGTGATGTCCTCGACGACGTCGACGCCCGCTTCCCGCATTTTCCTCCCGCCCAGGCCGCGCAGCACGAGGTCCGGCCGGCGCGCGAGCAGCTCGCGCGCGACGCCCGAGGCGTGGAGGTCGCCGGACGCCTCGCCTGCGACGATGAAGACCTTCATGCCCGGGCCGCGCCCCGCACCGCCTCGAGCACCTGGTGCGCGACCCGCACTGCGCGGAGCCCGTCCTCCCCCGTCACGGGCGGCGCCCTGCGGTCGCGCACGGCTTCGACGAACGCCGCGTCCTCGATCGCGAGCGGCTCGCCGGCCGGGACCGCGGGCGTTTCTGTCCTGAGCAGCTCGCCGTACAGCAGCTCCTTCACGCTCGCGACCTTCGACGGATCCACCGAAGCGACGTCGAACCCGCCGCGCAGCTTCTCCGACTTCGTCACGCGGCTCACCGCCCGCCCGCGCAGGTCGATCGACACGAACGCCTCTTCGCTGAACGTCCGGAACCTCCGCGCCGGCTCCGGCGACACGCGGCTCGCGGTGACGCTCGCGACGAGGCCGTCCTCGAAGGCGAACCGGGCGCTGACGAGGTCGTTGGTGGGGGAGAGGACCCGGGTCCCCGAGGCGTCGAGGCGCGCGAGGGGCGCCCCCGTCAGGGCGAGGACCAGGTCGATGTCGTGGATCATGAGGTCGAGCGTCACGTCGATGTCGATCGAGCGGAACGGATAAGGGGAGACGCGCTCGGCCTGCACGAACCGGACGCGGCCCATGAGCGGGCGCGCCACGGTCCAGGCCGGGTTGAAGCGCTCGATATGCCCCACCTGGAGCGCGACGCCCTTGCGCACCGCGAGTTCCACCAGGTGCCCGCAGTCCTCCACGGTTCCGGCGAGCGGCTTCTCCACGAGACACGGAATCCCGCTTCCCAGGAAATGCTGCGCCACCTCCCTGTGGAACTGCGTCGGCGTCGCGACGATCACGGCGTCCACCCGCCCCGGGAGCTCGCGCCAGTCGGAAAACGCGGGGGCCTTCCATTTCGAGGCGATCTCCTCTGCGCGCGGCCGGCTCGCGTCGCAGACCGCCGCAAGCGCGGCTCCGGGAAGCGAAGCGCAGACGCGCGCGTGCTCCTTGCCGAGGTGTCCGACGCCGATCACCCCGAGCCGGACGGCCATCTAGGTCGCCGTCGCCGGCGCCACCGCGGACTTCCGCAGCGCCTCGCGCGCGCGCCCCTGGCGGCCTTTTTCCACGTTGCGCAGGAACTTGATCAGGTTCT
This sequence comes from Planctomycetota bacterium, assembly GCA_016190145.1. Lineage (GTDB taxonomy): Bacteria > Planctomycetota > MHYJ01 > WSZJ01 > WSZJ01 > WSZJ01. Next base: position 3,300 of record JACPRD010000146.1, read on the forward strand.
GGACCTCGGGATACAGAGGCCGCCGCTTCTCGAGGATGTCCATCGCCTGCGCCTTCGTGAAGCCCGAGCGGTAGATGAGCTTGTAGGCTTCCTTCAGGGCCTCGATCGCCTCCTTGGTCAGGCCTTTGCGCTTGAGGCCCACGGTGTTTACGCACTTGACGCGTGAGGGGTGTCCCTCGACGGTCATGTAGGGGGGGACGTCGTGGACGACGCGGGTCAGTCCGCCGACGAACGACCTTTCGCCGACGGTGGAGAAATGGTGCACGGCGGCCAGTCCGCCGAAGTTCGCCTCACGTTCGACCCGGGTGTGCCCGCCCAGTTGCACCCCGTTGGCCATGATGATCCCGTCCTCGATCACGCAGTCGTGCGCGATGTGGCAGTACGCCATGATCATGTTGTTGGAACCCACGAAGGTTGTCCGGTCGCCTTTCAGCGTCCCGCAGTTGATCGTCACGTATTCGCGGAACATATTGCGGTGGGCGATCTTAAGGAAGACGTCCTCATCCTTGTAGCCCAGGTCCTGTGGGGCGGTGCCAATCACGCAGAACGGGTAGAACGCGTTGTGTTCGCCGATCTCGGTGTGGCCCGTCACCACCACGTTGTTGTGCAGGCGCGTGGCCTTCCCGATCTTCACCTTAGGCCCGATGATGCAGAAGGGGCCGACGTCGACGTCTTCGGACAGCTGCGCCTCAGGGTGAACCTGGGCGGTGGGGTGGACCTTGGCAGAAGCCATCTACACGATCCCCTCAAAGGTGCGCTCTCAGGGAGCGCCGTACGCCGATTGGTCGGCGTGCCGAGCAGGCCGCCACTGCGGCCCGGTCTCCGCCCTTCCCCCCACATTCCGGCTGCGGGAGAAGCTGGAAGTAAATCCGAAACGGCGGGGAAATGCAAGGAATGGGTGGGGCGGGGGCGAACGAGGGGCTAACATCAGACCAGTGGGCAGTGGCCAGTGGCCAGTGACCGGTGGGCAGTGGCCAGTGGCCAGTGGCCAGTGAGCGATCGCCAGTCGCCGGGTGTCGCGGGTAAGCCCGAGGGGGGAGTGCCGGGGCCGGCCTTCCGTCACTGGCAACTGGTCACTGGCAACTGCCCACCGGCCCCAGGTCTCTGCAACTAGTCGCCACTCTCGAGGATCATGAACTTGAGCTGCGCCTCCGACACCAGATTCCCGTCCACCGTGCACTTCGTATATACGTGCGCCGTCCGCGCCTTGATCTTGAGCGCCTCGGCCTCGATCCGGAGCTGGTCGCCCGGCACCACCGTCTTGCGCAGCTTGCAGGCGTCGATCGAGAGCAGCACCGCGAGTTTGTTGGTGTACTCGGCCTTGCGCGTGAGAAGCGCCCCTGCGAGCTGCGCCATGGCCTCGATCTGGAGAACGCCGGGCATGATGGGCTGCTGGGGAAAGTGTCCCTGGAAGTACGGCTCGTTGATCGTGACGTTCTTGATGCCGACCGCGCGCTTGTAGGAGTCGAGCTCGATGACCTTGTCGATGAGGAGGAAAGGGTACCGGTGGGGGAGGATCTTCAGGATTTCCCGCACGTCGAGCATCGTCCCCGACGCCTTCCGCGGTGCGGGCGCCAGCCCCTCCATCTGCCGCCGGATCTCCTGGACCAGGCGGTGATTGATCGAATGGCCGCTTCGCACCGCCACGATGTGCGCCTGGAGGTAGCTGCCAGCCAGGTACAGGTCGCCGACGATGTCGAGGATCTTGTGCCGCACGAGCTCGTCGGGGAATCGGAGCGTGTTCTCGCGGACGCCGCGCCCGTCCACGATCAGCGTGTTCTGCGTGTTGCAGCCCTTCCCGAACCCCTGCCGGAGCAGTTCCTCGACCTCGTTCGAGAGGCACCACGTCCGCGCGGGCGCGATTTCCCGCGCGAAGATTTCGGGGGTGACGCTGACGGTGTAGTGCTGGGGATGGAAGGGGAGGTTCTCGTGATTGAGGGTATAGCTCACGGTGAGGCCGTCGCCGCCGGGGAGGGCGATGATGGACTGTTCGCCCTCGTGGACGTGAATGGCGTCCTTGATGGCGTAGTAGCCCTTGGGCTTGTCCTGGTCGACGATGCCCGCGGACTGGAGGGCATCGACGAACGGCGCGCTCGAGCCGTCGCCGCCGGGGACTTCGGTGCCGTTGATTTCGACTTCGAGATTGTCCAGAGCGAGGCCACCGATGGCGGCCAGCAGGTGTTCGACGGTTTCGACCTCGGCGCCGTCCTTGGCGATCGCGGTGCGCCGCGGGCGGATCGCGGCCGTGAGCGCGTTGACGGGGATGCGCGGCTTGCCCGGCATGTCGGTGCGCGTGAACACGACGCCGGCGTCGACGGGCGCCGGAAGCACGCGGACGCGGGAGCGGAGTCCGCTGAAGAGGCCGATCCCCTCGATCTCCGCGGGGCGGCTGATCGTGCGCTGGAACCTCACGGTCCCTCCTTGTGGACCCGCAAGCGGGGTCCGGTCAACCGGGAATTCATCCCTGGAACAAAAGACGGGATCCGGATGAGTGCCCTCGGAGGCCGAACGGCTGCGGGTCACGCGCGCCTTCGCGGCTTCCACCGAAGCGGAGGGCGGGCAGGAGCGGCAAGGCTCCTCGACCTGCAAGCAACTCACGGATTACTGATGCGGCACTCTAGCGAAAGGGGAGGGGGGGAGTCAAGGCGGGGGTCGGGGGCACGATCGGAGGGCGCGGCTTCGCCGCGCACTCCGGACATGCACCCCGGGAGTCGGTGTCGAGTGTTGGCCCCTTCCACTCTCAAAACCCGAAATCAAACCCCACGTGCACCGTCTGCCGCTCGTCGTCCTCCTGCATCTTGAGCGGGAATCCAAAGTCGACGGAAACCGGCGCCTGCATGCCGCCGGACAGGAGGCCCAGGACGTTGATGCGGAACCCGAAACCGACGGACCAGCGGAAATGGCCGAAGTCGTGGCCGCTTTCGACGACCGTTCCCCAGTCGGTGAAGACGACGCCGCGCAGGAAGTCGAGGTAGCCGGGACCGTTTTCGAGGCGGACGAGCGGGAACGACACCTCGGCGCCCGCGAAGGCCAGGACGTTTCCGCCGATCGGCTCGTCGCGGTCCTTCGGTGAGATCGTCGTGGTCTCGAACCCCCGGAACGAGCCCGTCCCTCCGAGATAGAGCCGCTCGAAGATCGGCACTTCCTCGGTGTAGTAGTGCTCCTGCGCGAAAGCGCCCCGGATCTCGGTGGAGAAAACCGTCTTGCCGCCGGTCTTCGACACGAAGAGCGTCGTGAAGCTGCGGTTGACGAAGTCGTACCTCCAGAAATCCCAGTCCCCGCCCAGCGGATACCCGGCGTGCCGGTACGACACTTCGCTGATCACCCCCCGCGACGGCATTCCGGGATTGTCGACGTGCTCGAATCCGACCCGCAGGCTGACCGCGGAGAGGTAGCTCAGGCCCTCGACGTCGAAGACGTCCGAGGGCGCGTCGTGGTCGATTTCGGAGATCTGGATGCGCGAGAACGAGTAGTCGGCTCCCACGAACCATCCGCGCTGCCAGAACCGGGCGATGGAGTTCTGACGGATGGCGAGGTCGTCGATCAGGCTGTAGACCGGGATGTGCTCGAAGATCGAGACGAAGCCGTGGAGGAGCGACGTGAAGAGGCTGGTGGGAGCGGGGGTCCCGACGACGCCTTCGGCGAAGTCGAGCCGCGGCATCGGCGGCGGTTCCCAGTGCCAGCTCAGGCCCGCGGAGCCCGTGATGCGGCGGTCGCGGTAGAACCGGCGGTCGCGGTCGTAGCTGCTCCCGCTGAGCGACAGCGACATCGGGAGGTTCAGGAACCAGGGCTCGGTGAAAGAGACCGAGTAAAGGCTGCGGCGGTTGCCCGGCTGGAGGTTGATGCTCATGATCTGCCCGCCGCCCGCGAACGCCTCGCCGGTGAACAGCTCCGCGAGACTCCCGGGCAGGTCGATCAGATCGAAATTGCGCTGCGTCACGCGCAGGAACCCGCTCACCCCCGCGGCGTCGCTGTAGGTGCCGCCGAACTGGAAATTCCCCGTCCGTCCCTCCTGCACGTGGATGAACAGGTCCCGGACGTTCTTCTCCTCCCCCGGCAGACACTCCACCACGATGATCCCGTCCGGATCGCGCGCGGGAATCCACGAGCGGTAGAGCATCTCGCGGCCCGGTGCCTCGAAGTAGCCCAGCCCCTTCAGCCGGTTCATCGACTGGTTCAGCAGACCGACGTTGAGTTCGTCGCCGGGGAAGAGCCGCATCTGCCGCCGCAGCACTTTCTCCCGCGTGCGGGAATTCCCGAAAAAGTCGATCCGCGAGACGTAGACCTTCTCCCCCTCGCGGATCCGCCATACCAGCTTCACCCGCCCCGGCCGGTCCCCGAGCACCGTCTGGCGCAGCTGCACGTCGGCGTCGACGTACGCCGCGTCCCGGTACTTCCCGATGAGCGCGTCCTCGTCCCGCTCCACGTTCTTGAGGGCGCAGGGTTCCCCCGGCAGCGCGAGGAGCCCCCGCATCAGCTCCTCCGTCGCGATGATCCGGTTCCCCTCGATCTCCATCGAATCGACGATGTACTGGATCCCTTCCTCGACCTGAACATGCGCCGTCACGCGCGTGCGGTCCTCGTTCCACTCCAGCTCCTTCAGGTAGACGCGCGCGTCGAGGTAGCCCTCCGACTGCGCGTACCGCGCCAGCCGCTCGACATCCCGCGCCAGCTCCTGCGCCTTGTAGACGGGCGGGGAGAAGAGGTTGCCCAGGAACGTCCCCGCGGTCGCGGAGACGACCCTGCGGGCCTTCGACCTCGTCAACTGCCGCAGGCCGTGAAGCTCCACGCCCCGCACGCGCGCGCGCGGGCCTTCGCGAATCGTAAATGTCGCGACGACGCCCTTCTCTCCCGCCGACCGCGCCGTGTCGACTTTCACGAACGCGTAGCCCTCCTCCAGGTACCGGTCCCGGATCCGGTTCGCGTCCATCGACATCCGGAATTCCGAGAAGTACTCGCCGGCCTTGAGATGCGAATTCTCCGAAATCTCCTCGTCGTTGAACTGCCGGTTTCCATTGAAGCGGATTTCCCGGACGACGTCGTTCTCGAGCACTTCGACGACGAGCACGACCGCGTCCGGGCCCTCGAAAATGCAGCGCGGGGATTTTTCGAAGCGTGAGAACCACCCGGTCCCGTAGAGGCGCCGGCGGTCGGAGTCGAAGACCGCGTCCGACCAGGGCTTGCCCTCGCGGATCTCCATCTTCCGCAGGATTTCGTCGGCGGAATGAAGCCGCAGCCCCTCGAATTCGATCCTCTTCACCGTCCGTTCGCCCTGCGCGGCGGCCGGCGAGGCGAAGGCGAAGATCAGGATCGCGGGAATCAGGGCGCGACGCACGGTGGCGGGTCGACTCCGGCGCAGGGGTTGGGGGCGGAGGATAGCGCCGCCCGCGCGGGGTGTCCAGCCAGAGCGCGTGAAGCAGGCGAGCGCCGGCGGCGGTCGGACCTCGCTCGCTTCGCGAGCTCGCCCCGACCGCTCGCCGTCGGCCGCCTGCTTCACGCGCTCTGGGAACGGCACTCGTTAGGGCGTAAGAACAACTCGATGCAGGGAACGGTCGGATCTCGCTCGCTTCGCGCGCGCGCCTTCATTTGCGCCGAGTTCGAAATCGGTTCACCGCCGCTTCCGTTCCTGCGATAACGGGCCCCCCATGAAGATCAAGGTGAAGCCCGAGGACTTCGTCGTCGAGGAAATTGCCGAGGTCCTGCCCGGCGAAGGCCACGTCGCGGTCTACCTGCTCGAGAAAACGGGGCTCACCACGATCGACGCCGTCGCCAACGTCGCGCGCGCCTTCGATCTTCCGCGCGACCGCGTCCGCCACGGCGGCCTCAAGGACCGACACGCCGTCACGCGCCAGCACCTCTGGATCGAAAACGGCCCCCCGCGCTCCGTCGAACAGCCCGGCCTCGCCCTCCGCTTCCTCCGCCGCGCCCCTGCCCCGCCGAAAATCCGCGGGAATTCCTTCAGGATCACCCTTCGCGAACTCGTCCCCGAAGAAGCCGGCCGGCTCGCCGCCGCCGCCGAGGCCGTCGCGGCCGACGGCGTTCCCGATTTCTTCGACTCGCAGCGCTTCGGCTCCGCGCGCCACGGAGAGGGTTTCATCGGGAAGAAGATCCTCCTGCACGACTGGCAGGAGGCGCTCCAGCTCCATCTGGCCCGGCCGTCCTCGTTCGACACGGATTCGCGGCGGAAACGGATGCTGGCGTTCAAGCGGCACTGGGGGCAGTGGGAGCACTGCCTGGAGAAGTCGGCGACGCGCACGGAGGCGCACATCTTCGGATACCTCGCGCGCCGGCGCGGCGACTTCAAGGGCGCGCTCAAGCTCATCGAGCGGCCGATGCTGGCGCTGTTCATGCACACGTACCAGTCATGGCTGTGGAACGAGGCGGTGTGCAAGTACCTGAAGGCGACGCTTCCCTCGGACCTGCTCATGCCCGCGCGCTACCTGGGCGGGCGGCTCCTGTTCCATCGATTCGTGCCCGCCGACCTGATCGGGCGCTGGCGGAAGTTCGAGGTGCCGCTTCTGGCCTATCGCACGAAGTTCCGGGACGGGCAGGTGGAGAAGGCGTATCTCGAGGTGCTGCGCGCGGAGAAGCTGACGCAGCTCCAGTTCAAGCCTCCGGGTCACAACGTGCCTTACATGAAAGAAGAGGAGCGGCGGCTGCTCCTGTTTCCGGAGCGGATGACGGCGGAGGCGCCGGTGGACGACGAGCTGTTCCCGGGGAAGAAGAAAGCCGCGACCTCGTTCGAGCTGGCGCGCGGCGGGTACGCGACGCTCGTGGTGAAGAAGCTGCGGCTCCTGATTTCGGGCGAAGCCGGTGAGGATGAAGAGGAGGGGGAGGTGGTTTCGCGGCGAAGCGATACCTGAGAGCTTGGAAGCGCCTGCACCGGAATCATGCGGATCGGCCGGGCGGGTTCGGCGTCTGGTGTTCGGCGTTCGGAGTTGAGCCCACCGTGCGCTTGTGCTATCCGGGCGTCGCAAAAAACGCCGTCACCCACGTCCCCACGCGAAACAAGAGGAACAGAACCGCGGCGCGACGGTGCTGCGGACGCCCCTTCCCCGTAACCGCAAGCCTCCAGCCCAGTGGGATGACGATCAGGTAGAGCAGGATCGTGCCGATCGCGAGCGACACGTGGATCATGAGCATGGTCGTCGGTTTGCCCACGGCCGTCTGCACGGCCTGGCGCTGGACCTGGAGATAGAGCACCGACGCCACGTCGAGCACGAAGGCCGACAGCATGAGCGGAATGTGGACGCGCCGGCGCCGGCGGAACGCGAGGCCCGCCGCGATGACGGCGAGGACGGCCGTGGAGTATGCGATGACCGGAGTCATGCGGTTCCCGGGACCCCCGACTCGTTGGCGGTCACCACGCGATTGCGGCCGGAGCCCTTTGCCGAGTAGAGCGCCCTGTCCGCCGCCTTCACCACCGCTTCCGGGGAGTCCCCGTGTTCGGGGAAGGCGGCGACGCCGATCGAAACCGTCACCTGGCCGTGCTCGAGGCCCGGGATCGGCAGGCGGATCGCCCGCGTGCTCTCAAGGATCCGCTCCGCGGCGATCCGCGCCTGCGGAAGTCCGGTCTCCGGAAGCAGTACGGCGAACTCCTCGCCGCCGTAACGCACCATCACGTCGCTCTGCCGCGCCGTCTTCATGAGCGAAATCGCGAACTCCCGCAGCACGACGTCTCCCGCGTCGTGGCCATGCCGGTCGTTGAACAGCTTGAAATGGTCGATGTCCAGCATGAGAACGGCGAGCGGATGGTGATACCGCTTCGCCTGCACCATCATGATCCGCGAGACCTCGTCGAAATGGCGGCGGTTGAAGAGGCCGGTGAGCGGGTCGCGGCGGGCGGCCTGCTGCTGGACCTCGAGGAAGCGGCGCGAGCCGATCGACCCCGCGGCCTCGCGGATCAGCTCGAAGGCCAGCTCCACGCGCTCGGGATCGGGGTCCGTCGTCGTCAGCTCCAGGTGCACCGTACCCTCGATTTTCTCCCCGATCAGCAGGGGCGCGCACATCACGCCGCCCGGGGAAATCCGTCCGAGGCAGGGCTGTACCCGGTCCTTGCTCTGCCGGGGATCGAGGGGCTCGCCGGACTCCATCACCGGACAGATCGAATTGTCCGCGACGACCGGCGCCTCCGCTTCCAGCGGGCTCTTCGAACCCGTCGACGCCCTCTCCGCCCGCAGGCGCCCGCTTCCCGGCTTCCGGAGGAACACGTGCACGCCGAGCGGCTGAAGGACGTTTTCGAGCTGCGCCGTCAGCCGCTTCACCATTTCCTCCTCGGACTTCGCCTCCTCCAGCTCGGCCGAGAGGCGGGTCTTCGCGGTCATGGCGAAGTCGCGGCTCCGCACCAGTTCCTCCCAGGCCCGCTGGCGCGACACGTCGCGGTAGATGCCCACGGCGCCCGTCACGCGTTTTTCCTCGTCCACGAGCGGGGCCGCCACGATGGACAGCGGGATCAGGGTCCCGTCTTTCCGGAGCCAGCAGTCTTCCTGGGAGAGCTTGACGCCATTCGCCGTCGCGCGCGCGAGCGCCAGTTCCTCGGCCGGATAGGGCGACCCGTCCGCCCTCACGAACGCCGGAGTCGCCCCCAGGAGCCGGATTCCCGCCATGTTCGAGGTGAGCCATTTCCCGTCGGGGCCCGCCAGGACGACGCCGTCGTCGAGGGAGTCGAGAAGCGTGATGAGGCGGCCGCGTTCGCGGCGCTCGACGTCGGCCAGTTCGGCCAGTTTGTGCGCGCGTTGGCCGAGCGCCTCGAGGTCCCGCACCGCGCGGTGGCGGGCGAGGGTGAATCCCGCCCAGAGGGCGGCGGAGAGGACGACGATCGACCAGAGAAGCGCCACGGTCCGGTCGCGCGCGCGCTCGGGGTCGCGGGAACGCACGGTCCACGACAGGCCGGGGAGCCCGATGGGCACCTCGAGCGTCGCCCCGGCCGCGTCGCCCCGGCTGACGACCTCGCGCCCCCGCGAGTCCCGCAGCACGAACGGCGAACCCCTGCCCGTCGCCGCGTCCATCGCTTCCTCCATCAGCCGGTCCATGCGGAAGACGCCGGCCACCGCTCCGCCCTGCGAGGGCACCCAGACCGCGACGACGGAGTCGCCGTTGGGCGCCGGATGCGGGTCGTCCACCGCGACCGAGCCCGACAAGGCCGCCCGGTACGCGGGCGACCCCGCCGCCATGTCGGCCGTGCCGGCTGGGAAGCCGCCGATCGCGGCGGAGGCGATCGTTTTTCCGTCCGTTCCCGCGTGCGCCGTGCCGACGAGCGCGGGAAACACCGCCGAAAGCGCTTCCGCCCGCATCCGGTGCCGTTCCGCATCTTCGCCTTCGGTCTGGCGTGCGAAGAGGCGGACGCCTTCGACGTGGCGGAGGAGGTGGCCGGCGACGGAGGAGCGGACGCGCTGGGTTTCGGCTTCCTGTTCTTTCTCCCGCAGCCCTTTGAAGTACCAGACGACGGCGGCGTCGCCGGCCGCCAGGGCGGTTGCGACGACGGCGACGGGGATGAGGAACGCGCGTTTCACGGAGCGATTTCACCGCAGACGGCGCCGGGAGCGCAGAGAAAAATGAGGTTCAGGGGGAAGGGGCTGCCGGCCCGAGCCGATCCAGGGGTGGTATCATGATCGGCGGATCCAATTTTCGGGGGACGAGCCATGCCTGTGACGATCTACGGCAAGGAAGGCTGACCGTACACCAATGCCGCCCGTGAGGAATACGGCAAGAAGGGAAAGGTCGCGTACGTCGACGTGAAGAAGGACGCGAAGCAGCTCGAGGCGATGCTGAAGTTTTCGGAGGGATCGCGGCGCGTGCCGGTGATCGTGGACGACGGCAAGGTGCAGATCGGATTCAACGGTTCCTGAGGGGTGTGATTCGGCCGGCGGTTCGTCGGTTTCAGAAGCGCCCCGCGGGATCGCGGGGCGTTTTTTTTCGTACCGGGGTAAGGCGATCCCGGAAATGAAAGAGGCCGGCGGTTTCCCGCCGGCCCGAACGGAGTTCCTCGACCCGGCTTAGCTGCAGCCGCTCGTCCCGCCGCAGTTGTCGCAGCGGTAGCAGGCGGCGTAGCGGGTCATGATGGTGCCGCACTCGGGGCAGGGCGGCGCATCGGCCTGGTTCTGGAAGACCTTGTGCTCGTTTTTCTCGATGGCGCTCATGGGAGCCGCGCCGGACCTGGCGATTTCGGCTTTCGCGTGCGCCGCGGCGGCCTTGGCGTCGGTTTTCGCCTGGATCTTCTCGAGGATGGCGGTGTCGGTGCCCTTGTCGAGGAGGGGCATTTCTTCGGGCTTGAGGAATTTCAGTCCGAGCCAGCGGAAGATGTAGTCGGTGATGGACTTGGCGAAGCGGATGGTGGGGTTATTGGTGATGCCCTGGGGTTCGTAGCGGCTGTGGCTGAACTTGGTGACGAGGACCTGGAGGGGGACGCCGTACTGGAGGCTGATGGAGACGGCGGTGGCGAAGGAGTCCATGAGGCCGGAGATGGTGGAGCCTTCCTTGGCCATGGTGATGAAGATTTCGCCGGGGGTGCCGTCTTCGAAGAGGCCGACGGTGACGTAGCCGTCGTGGCCGGCGATGGAGAACTTATGGGTGACGGCCTGGCGTTCGTCGAGGAGGCGGCGGCGGAAGGGCCTGGCGGGCTCCGCGGCGGCCTTCCGGGATTCGGCCTTTTCGGACTTCGAGGTACCCAGCGGCTGGATCCGTTTGGAATTCTCGCGGTAGATCGCGACGGCCTTGAGGCCGAGTTTCCAGGATTCGAGGTAAGCGGTCTGGATCTCCTCGACCGTGGCGTTTTCGGGGAGGTTGACGGTCTTGGAGATGGCGCCGGACACGAAGGGCTGGACGGCGGCCATCATGCGGACGTGGCCCATGTAGTGGATGAACCGCGTGCCGTTCTGGGGTTTGAAGGCGCAGTCGAAGACGGGGAGGTGTTCGGGGCGGAGTTGAGGGGCGCCTTCGATCGTCTCCTTTTCGTCGATGTACTTGACGATTTCGGCGATCTGCTGGCGCGAGTAGCCGAGCCGCTGCAGGGCTTCAGGGACGGTCGTGTTGACGATCTTGAGCATGCCGCCGCCGACGAGCTTCTTGTACTTCACGAGGGCGAGGTCCGGCTCGATGCCGGTGGTGTCGCAGTCCATCATGAAGCCGATGGTGCCGGTGGGGGCGATGACGGTGACCTGGGCGTTCCGGTAGCCGTGTTCGCGGCCGAGGTCGAGGGCCTGGTTCCACGCGCGGCGGGCGGCCTCGAGGAGCGAGGAGGGGACGTTCTTCGGGTCGATGTTGGCGATGTTGGCGCGGTGCTTTTCGATGACGCGCAGCATGGGCTGCCGGTTCTTGTGGTACTCCTCGAACGGCCCCATGCGCTCCGCGATGAGGGCCGACTGCTTGTAGCCGGTGCCGCACATGAGCGCCGAGACCGCCGCCGCGTAGTCGCGGCCTTCCTGGCTGTCGTAGGCCAGCCCGCGCGCCATGAGCATCGCGCCGAGGTTCGCGTAGCCCAGCCCCAGCGTCCGGAACTTGTGCGACATGTGCGCGATCCGCTCCGTCGGGTACTTCGACCCGTCGACGATGATCTCCTTGGCGAGCGTCATGATCGCGGCCGCGTGCGTGAACCCCTTGATGTCGAGCTCGCCGTCCGCCGTCCGGAACTTCATCACGTTCAGGCTCGACAGGTTGCACGCCGTGTTGTCGAGGAACATGTACTCGGAGCAGGGATTCGAGGCGTTGATCCGGTCCGTGTTCGCGCAGGTGTGCCAGTCGTTGATCGTCGTGTCGAACTGCATCCCCGGGTCGCCGCAGAACCACGTCTCCTCGGCGATCGCCTTCATGACCTCGCGCGCGCGATGCCGCGAAATCACGCGGCCGTCCGTGCGCGCCTTCGTCGCCCACTCCTTGTCGTCCAGCACGGCGCGCATGAACTCGTCCGAAACCCGCACGCTGTTGTTCGAGTTCTGGAAGAACACCGAGCTGTACGCGTCGCCGTTCACCGACCCGTCGTACCCGGCGTCGATCAGCGCGTGCGCCTTGCGCTCCTCCGCCCCCTTGCAATGGATGAACTCCAGCACGTCCGGATGGTCCACGTCGAGGATCACCATCTTCGCCGCGCGGCGCGTCTTGCCCCCCGACTTGATCACGTTCGCGAACGCGTCGAACCCCCGCATGAACGACACCGGGCCGCTCGGCTTGCCGCCGCTCGAGAGGCGCTCCTTGGCGGAGCGAAGAGGCGACAGGTTGGTGCCGGTGCCGGAGCCGTACTTGAAGAGCATGCCTTCGACCTTGGCGAGGTCGAGGATGCTGCCCATGGAGTCTTCGACCTGGTTGATGAAGCAGGCGGAGCACTGGGGGTGTTTCTCGATGCCGACGTTGAACCAGACCGGGCTGTTGAACGCGGACTTCTGGTTCACGAGGAGGTGGGTCAGTTCGTGGTAGAAGGCGAGGGCGTCCTCCGGGGTGGCGAAATACCCGTCGCGTTCGCCCCAGGATGTGATCGTGCGGGCGACGCGGTCGATGAGCTGGCGGACGGAGTGTTCGCGATCGGGTGAGTCGAGGCCGCCGCGGAAGTACTTGGAGACGACCACGCTCGTGGCGAGGGCGCTCCAGGTCTTGGGGACCTCGACGTTTTTCTGTTCGAAGATGATTTCACCCTTGTCGTTGGTGATGGAAGCGGTGCGGAGGTCCCACTCGATTTCATCGAAGGGGTGGGCATCCGGGCGGGTGAAGAGGCGTTCGATCTGGAGGCCGCCGTAGCGTTTCTGGGCGGGTGTGGCGGTTGAGGCGACGGTGGTCTGAGACGGCTGGGTCATTTCGTGTTTACCTCCGCTGACAGCATTTTATAAATTACGACTCGCAGGGGGGGCGAACGATCCGCGATCGAGTGGCCCGGGTTTTTCAGGGCAATGGAAGGGCGCAGGCTCCGCCGGCTGCAGACGGGGAGCTTTCCCCCTCAATTGCACAATGGCTGGGACAAGCTCCCTACCTGTCCCACGAACTGTTGTGGATCTTGCGCCCTCTAACACCCTTTCGGCGGCAGACGCCGCCTTCTTAACCAAAAAGAATATTCCCCAACCGCTTGGGTGTCAATTGGAATCTCACACCATATTTTGTGCTTCTTCACAATGTTAGGCAAATCCTTGCTCTGTAAGGGTTTCGTTCGGTTCCTCCGCCACTTCTCCACACCTTGTCCACCGGGGAACGAAAAAACATTCTATTTTCTCCCCCGCGTCCGATAATCAAATCCATGACCCCGAAAGGCCTCATCTTCGATTTCAACGGCGTCCTCGTCGACGATGAACAGGTCCACTACCGCCTCTTCCATGAACTCCTCGCCCGCCGCGGCTTCCGCCTCACCGAACACGAGTACTACAACGACCGCTACTTCGTCCTCGACGACGCCGGCGTCTTCATGCGCTTCTTCGCCGACCATCATGTCACCCTCACCCCCGAAGCCCTGAGCGCCCTCTGCGAACAGAAAGCCGCCCTCTACGCCGCCCTCCCCGAGGACCACTTCCAGTATTTCGAAGGCTCCATCGCCTTCGCGCGCGACGCCGCCCGCCACGTGCCTCTGGGCATCGCGAGCGGGGCGCGGGGTGCGGAGATCCGGCGCCATCTCGAGTTGAAGAGCCTGGGGCCGCTGTTCCGCTCGGTGATTTCGATCGACGAGGTCCGGCGCGGCAAGCCCGACCCCGAGGTGTTCCTGGCCGCCGCCCGCGGCATCGGCGTCGCTCCCGCGGAGTGCGTCGCCATCGAGGATTCCCCGGGCGGCCTCCAGGCCGCGCGCGCCGCAGGGATGCAGACCATCGGGCTCACGCACACGCTCGCGGCCGACAAGCTGCCGGCCGATCTCGTGCTGCCGACGCTCGAAGGCCTCTCGTGGGCGGAACTGGTCGCGCGGATCGTCCGCCGCTAGAATGCCGCCGTGTTTCCGCGCATCCTGACGCAGATCGAATTCGGCCGCTACGGCAGGCAGCCCGATTCCGAGATCGACCTCGCGGTCGCGGCGGGCCGGATCGCCGAGGACGAGTACCCCCGCCTCCGTCCCTCCGACATTCTCCGCCCGCTCGCCGACCTAGCGGCGCGCGCCCCGCGGCTGCCCGGCGCGCCCGATCGCGTCCGCGCGGCGGCGCTGGCGAGATTTCTTTTCAAGGAAGAGGGATTCGGGCCGGACGAGGCGGAGTATTACGACCCGCGCAACTCGTACCTGAACGAAGTCCTCGCGCGGAAGGTCGGGATCCCTCTCACGCTCTCCCTCGTCCTGATCGAAGTCGCGCACCGCGTGGGCATCCCGCTCGTCGGCATCGGTTTTCCCAGGCGGTTCCTCGTGGGTCTCGCCGGCGACACCGACTTCTTCGTCGATCCTTACGGCCGCGGGCGCGTCCTCGACCTGCGCGGCACGATGAAACTGCACGAAGAGCTCGGCGGGCCGCGGCGGTCCTGGCGGCCGGCCTTCGCCTGCCCGGCGTCGAACAAGGAGATCCTCCAGCGCCTCCTCCGGAACCTGAAGGAGATCTTTCTGCGCCGCGAAGACATCCCGCGATGCCTCGCCGCGACCGAGAAGCTCGCGGCGCTGTCGCCGGACGACCTTGAAGAGGTGCGTGACCGGGGAGTGCTGTCCCTCCACGGCCGCGCCTGGATCCGCGCGCTGGCGGATCTGGAAACGTATCTGGCGGGCCGGCCGGAAGCCGAGGATTCCGACCTGATCCGGTCCCACGTGCGCGTACTTCGGGACACCTTCGGCGCAACTATCCCCGTTGCGGCGGTTCAGCCGGAAGCCGGGAGACTCTGAGAGGTCCCGTTGGCCCACGCCTCTACCGCCTCGCACCGCCTCGCCACCGCCCTCGTCGCGGAGTTCGTGCCCGCGACCCCGGAGGGGCGCGCGCCGGCCGGGTTCCCCGCGCGCCTGAAGGAAGTCGTCGAGGCGCTCGGAGGCAGGCTCGAGGGCAGGCCCGGCCGGCGGACCTCGGCCGTGTTCGGGCTTCCGCACGGGGAGGAGGAGGACGCGGTCCGCGCCGTCCGCGCGGGCCTCGCAGTTCACCGCGAAATCGCCGCGCTCGGTCCGGAGGGCGCCCTCCGCGTCGGCGTCTTCACCCGCGACGTCCCCTGGCCGCGCCCCGGCGCCGGCCGGTCCGCCGTCGTCGACGAAATCCTGGCAGCCGCCGCCCGCCTCGCCGCCTCCGCCCGCCCCGGCGCCGTCCTCGTTTCCCCCGCCACCGAACGCGCCGCCTGCGCGCGCATCCGCTTCCGTAAACCCGATCCGCCCGCCGGCGACGCGTTCGAGGCTGTGGGAGAGGTCGAGACGCGGCGGGATTTCAGGGAGGACGTGGCGGTGCCGACGATCGGCCGCGACGCCGAGGTGGCGCGGCTCATGCAGCTCCACGAGGGCGGCGCGGGCGGTTTCCTGCTGGTCGAAGGGGACGCCGGCGTGGGGAAAAGCCGTGTGCTGTACGAATTCCGGCGGCGCCTGCAGGAGCGGCAGGACGGGGCGCTCGTCGCCGTGGGGCGCGCGCACGAGGGGCCGCAGCCGCCGCTCGAGGCCTTCTCCGATTTCGTCCGGTCGGCCGCCGGAGTCAGCGGGCTGGAGCGCGGAGACGGCGCGAAACTCTCCTCATGGATCGAGACCCACCTCTCCGAAACCATCCCCGACCCCATCGACCGCGAAAACTGCGCGCACCTGATCGCCCTCTCGCTCGGACTCTTCCTCCCCGACACCCGCGTGACGCACATCGAGCCCGCCCGCATGCGCGCGGAGACCCACTACGCCTGGGTCCGGTGGCTCCGGTCGCTCGCCTCGCGCCAGCCCGTCGTCCTGAGCCTCGAAGACCTCCACTGGGCCGACGACGGCACCCTGGCGCTCATGGAGTCCCTCGCCGCCGGCCTCGCGGGGGAGCGCGTCATGATCCTGGGCGCCCGCCGCCCCGCCGCGCGCACGCCGCGGGGGTACGAGAGGATGAGGCTGGAAGAGCTTCCGCGCGATTCCAGCCTGCGGCTCGCGGAGACGATTCTGCGCGGGCCGATCAGCGAGGAACTCGGCGAGTTCCTCGTGCAGCAGTCCGGTGGCAACCCGTACTACCTCGAGGAACTCTCCCGCTACCTCGTCGAGTCGGGCCTCGTCGTGGGACAGCCTCTCCGCCTCCACTCCCGCCCCGAGCGCCTGCCCGAGGGTCTCCAGGGCCTCCTCGTTGCCCGCATCGACGGGCTGGGCCCCGAAGACAGCGAAGTCCTCAAGGCCGCGAGCGTCGTCGGCCCCTCCTTCTGGGTCGGACTCCTCGAGCGCGCCCTCTTCCGAAAGGTCGACCGCGCCCTCGAGCGCGCCCGCCGCCGCCAGCTCGTCGTCCCCCACGCCCGCTCCCTCATCCCCGGCGACCAGGAACTCGCCTTCCGCCACGCCCTCCTCCGCGACGCCGCCTACTCCCTCCTCGGCCCCCGCGAGCGCGCCCGCCTCCACCGCGTCGTCGCCGATCTCCTCGAACACCACATCGCCGACGGCGGACGCCGCGTGAAGGCGCTCGTCGCGACGCACCGGGAAGCGGCGGGTCAGCGCGAGGAGCCGGCGCGGCTCTGGCAGGAAGCGGCGGCCGAGGCGCTCCGGGAGTCGGCCTACGCGGAGGCGCTGGGCCACGCCGCCGAGGCGCGCCGCCTGGGTCGCGGTCCCGCGGCGCACCTGGTCGCCGCGCGGGCGTACGTCCGGCTGGCGAAACTGGAAGAGGCGCTCGTCGAAGCCGCCGCCGTCGCGGGCTCGCCCGACGCCTCGGCGGAAGAGGTCGCGAGCGCGCGGCTCATCGAGGCCGAGGTGCACGGGAGGCGCGGCGAACTGGAGAAATTCCTCGTGCTGGTCGAGCAGGTCGCCGCCGCGAATCCACCCGGCCTCGTCCTGCTCGAAGCCCTCGTCCGCAAGGCCCGCGTGCTCTGGAACCTCGGAAGGCACGACGAGGCGCTCCGCGTCGTCGCGGAAGTCCGGACCCGCCTGCAGGCGCTTCCCGCCGGCGCCGCCGATCGCGAGGGCGCGCGGCTGCTCGCGGACTCCCACAACATCGAGGGGCTCGTGCACTGGAAGCAGGGGCATCCGCGCGAGGCGACCACCGCCTACGAGCAGGCCCTCGCCCTCGCGCGGAGCATCGGCGACCGCGTCGCGATCGCCTCCACGCTGAACAGCATGGGCGCGCTCCATCGCGACCTCCGGGCCGACGTCCAGGCGCGGGCGGCCTTCGAGGAAGCGCTCGCGATGCTGCGCGCGATCGGCGACCGCATCGGGATCGCGGGCGCCCTGGCGAATCTCGGGCTCGTCTACCGAGAGGCGGGCGCCCTTTCCGAATCCGTTGCGGCCCACCGCGAATCGCTCGGCATCCTGCGCCAGACGGGGGACCTGCACGTGGTCTCGCGCGGTCTCAAGGCGCTGTCCGACGCGCTGCTCGACGGCGGCCGGCTCCTGGAGGCGCTTCAGGCGCTCGATGAAGCCCTCGACCTCGCGCGCCGCTCGGGGGATCGCGGCGCGGAGATGCTGGCGGTGCGGAATCTGGGCCAGGTGCACGCGGCGCTGGGGGAGGAGCCGCGGGCGCTCGAGGAATACCGGCAGGCGCTGGCGATGGCGCGCGTGCAGGAGAACGGCTACAACGAGGTCTTCATCCTGGTGCGCGAGGGGGAGCTTCACGCGGCGTCCGGGCGGACCGAGGAGGCGGAGCGCACGCTGGCCGCCGCGCTCAAGGCCGCCGACGAGCGCCGGCTGCCGGAGCTTCTGGTCTCGGCGCACATCGCGCGCGCGCGGCTGCGGGCGGCGAGTTCTCCGGGGGACGCCACCGAGGACGCCCGCAGCGCGCTGACCGGCGCGGTCTCGACCCGGAACGTCTCCAACGAAGCCTGCGCCGCGGCGCTCCTCGCCCGTTGCGAAGCCGCCGCCGGCGATGCCGCCTCCGCCCGCGAAAAACTGGATCGCGCGCTCGCGCTCGCGCCGCGCTGCGGCGTCTTCCTCGAGCGCCTCCACCTCTACGAGGACGAAGCCCGCGTCCGCCTCGCCCTCGGCGACCGCGCCGGCGCCGCCCGCGCCGCGGCGGAGGGGGAGAAAACAGCACGAGAGCAGGGAGCGCGAAGGGCGGCGGCGCGGTTTGGGGAAATCCTCCTGTCGATTGGCTCAGGGGAACGAGATTAGGTGTTCGTGTCTGGCAGCAGCATCCGAGTTCGCGCTTGCGATTCCCCCCCCCCTATGCGCGTTAGAATCGCGCGGCCCGCGACCTCAAGCGGAGGGAGTTTTTTCGGCATCGTTTCAGGAGGGCATGCGACACCGGGGAGCAACAAGGATGGCGGGGATGCGAGGGCCCGAGCGGATGGCACCGCCAGCGGAGAACCGGGCAATGGGGATGGCACGGGTTCGAAGGGTAAGATCAGCCTCAGGGAAATCGTGCCGGAGAAGTAGTCGATCGTGGCAGATCGGTGTGCCGGGGGTTGAACCGGCGCGGACATGCCTGTCGATCCCAGCAGCGGAGGCCGCCATGACTGCCGTCTTGAAATGTCGGCGCGGGCCGGTGCCGACATGATGCGCCGCGCCATCTGGCCGTGCGCGGCCACGGCGCTCGTCGTCGTAATCGCCTTCTGGTTGGCCAGGCGATCACCGCAGTCTCCCGACGCAGACTATGATCAGAGGAGCCTGTGGCGCCGGAATGCCTCGCGGCAAAACGAAGCCTCAGTCCCCTCGCCGACTCCCGGACCGGCTCGGAACGCCGTCCGCATAAGAGTAATGACGGCTTCCGGAGATCCGGCGCGCGGAGCGAGGATCTGCATCCCGAGGAGAGGCGTGTCCATTCCATTCGCGACCGCGGCGGACACCGGGATCGCGGACATCGAGATTCCCCCCGAGCAGGACAGGGAGAAACTGCGAATCGCCGTGCTGTGGACGGACACCAGCGGATTTCCACACTGGATCGTGAATTCCCTGGATCTGGCCCGGGGCTCCGCAGGCCCCGATTGTGATGCTGCAATCCGACTCCCGGCCCTCTCGCGTGTCCGCATCCGTCTCGTCGGGGCCGACGGAACCGTCCTCGCACGTCAGTCGATTTCCATCCATGCGTTTCTCGCGCGACCCGGGGAGGATCCCGAAACCGTTGCCTTCCTGTCCATGGCCGACACGAGCGGTCACGGGACCACCATCGAAACCGACGACGTCGGCGAAGCCGAACTCGAGGGAGTCTCCGAAGCCCTGACGCTGAAATTCGACTTTTTTGCGACCGGCACGCCGACGTCGGTCTACTCGCGAGTTGAGACCAACCTGCTGCCAGCCGGGCCACCGGGGTACTATCGGGCAGAGCCTCAGGACGAGTACTTCGTGCGCGTCATGAAGTGCGAAATGCCCGCATTCTCCATCAAGGTCGTGGATGGCGCTGATCAGGCCGTGAAGGGCGCGCTCGTCGGATACTTTCTGGCCGGTCCGATCGGGAGCGGTGCACGCCTGCACACCGAGGCAGTGGCGGCGACGGATGATGCAGGGACCGCGACCTTGCGCCTGGCGTGGCGCAGCGTCGAGCCCGCGAGACTTGACGGTTGCGCGTACTGGATCGTGGCGTACTCTTCAGGCCATGGAGCCACTTACTCCCGCGGATTACTCAGCCTGGCCGATCCTCAGGCGCAGGTGCAGCTGAGCATGCAGCAAACTCAAATCGTCCGGGGACGAGTCCTCCAGGAAGAAACGGGCGAACCTGTCGCCGGGATAAACGTCTTCCTGAGGCCCTTCTTCGTCAATTGGCAGGCGGGTCCGGCTCGGTCGGACCTCAACGGCGAGTTTGAGTTCGTTCTGCCCAAGCCGCCGCCGCCGGACTGGCGGCCACCCGATTGCAGAGAATCCGATTTCAGGTGGCGGCTCAAGCTGGCGTCCGACAGCGCTTCCGAATTCGTCGTAGAAGACGACTCGCTGGGTCCGGTTTTGCGTCTCGACGACCAGGCGACCTACCGAGTACGTGAGATCAGGTAGGCAAAGCCCCTTCCGGCCTCCTACTTCTTGAGCCCATACCTCTGCCATTCCGCCATGTGCGTGAGCGACGAGAGGTCCTTCATCCGGTCCAGGTAGAGCACGCCGTCGATGTGGTCCAGCTCGTGCTGGATCACCCGCGCGTGGAACTCCGTCGCCTCGAACTCCAGCGGCTTGCCCTTCCGGTCCGTCGCCTTGACGCCGATGTGGCGGAACCTCGGGACGAGGCCGCGCATGTCGTTGATCGAGAGGCAGCCCTCCCAGTCCTCGGCCTTCTGCTGCGAGAGCGGCTCGAAGGTGGCGTTGAGAAGAGGCGTCGGCGCGGTCGCGTTGGAGCCCTTGACGGCCTCGATGATGACCACGCGCAGCGACGTGTGCACCTGCGGCGCGGCGAGCCCGACGCCGCTGTATTCCTTCATCGTGTCGATCATGTCGTCGATGAGCCGCTGGACGTCGGGGTGCAGAGGGTCCTTGATCGCCGCGGCTTTGCGGCGGAGGACGGGATTGCCCATCATGGCGACTTTGAGGATGGCCACTTAAGAAGCCTCACGGGGGGGAGATGGGTTGGTTTTACAACACTTTAGGGGCAAGGCAATTTTGAATTTTGAATTTTGAATTGTGAATTTGACACTCCGGACCGGGGGGACGCGGGTTCTCGGGTCTAATTCACAATTCAAAATTCAACATTGTCCTTGAACGGCCGTGGCCTCGCTCTTTTCGAATCATCCCACCTGCGAACGCTCACGCCAGCCTCGCCAGAAACCCCTTCGCCATCGCCCCGAATCCGTCCTCCTCCGCCCCGAGCTTTTCCACCAGCCCTTCCACCGGCCACCTCCTCCCCGCCGCCCACGCCTCGACGAGGAACGCCCCCGTCTCGGGATTGCGCCACCAGTTCTCGAACTTCGTTTCGAGGAGGCGCGAGAGGGAAGCGGCGGCGGCGGCGGCGCGGACGGAGTGGGCGGACTCGAGAAGCGGCGACAGGTCGGCGAGGAGAAGCGGCGCGTGGTGCTTCACGAGGGTCGCCTCGGTCACGCGCTCGGCCAGCGCCGCGGGCGCCGCGCCGGCGTGGAGGTCGAGCTCCGCTTCCAGAAGCCCGCAGCGAAGACGCGTCGCGTAGAGGTGGAGCGTCTGGAGTTCGCGCGCGGCGTCCTTCGATTTCGCGAAGTCCAGCACGCGGGCGATCCAGTCGCGCTCGAACGGCGCCGCGTGGAGGACTTCGGCCCAGGCGCGCGGGACGGCGGGGTCGCCGAGGACGCGGTCTTCCATGGGGAGGGCGGCGGGCGTGTGGGCGGCGCAGAGCGCGCGCGTCCAGGAGCGGAGAGTGTCGGCCCAGCCGGGGACGCCGTCTTCGAGGTAGAGCGAGAGGTAGACTTCGCCGGGGACTTTTCGCCGGGCGAACGTCGTCGGGGGCTCGGTGGCGGCCTGTCGCCGGAGGCGTCCCCCGGCCGAGGGATCGAGCCCCATCCATTTGAACGCCCCCTCGAGGATCCGCGCCTCGCGGTCGCGCGGCGCCGGGATCGCCCGCCGGAGGTCGAATCGCACCCACCCCAGGTCGTGCGCGCCGGCGTGCTCGATCGAACCGTCGTGCCGCTTGAGCATCCAGTCGAGGTTTTCGCGGTGCGCGTCCCGCGTGTCGGCGAGGAATCTCCGCGCCCCTGCGACGGCCTTCACGGGATCGACCCCCGTGTACCGCGCGAACAGCTCCGGGACACCCTTCGCCCCCAGCTCCTGCGCCGCTTCCTTTCGGCGCCGTCCCAGCGCGAGCCGGTCCTCCGCGAGTTCGGCCGCCGCCGCCGCCAGCGCCTCCTCACAGGTCCGCCGCGTCTCGCGGTCCGGCGCGTGCTCCTGCATCCGGCGCACCGCCGCGACCGTCGCCGTCGAGCCGTCGGGCAGCCGGACGTCGGCGCGCGCGAACCGTTCCTCGATCTCCTCCGTCCCCTCGCGCGATTTCCGCCGCAGCCAGGCCCAGGCGACGCCCGCGCGCAGCGCCTCCAGCCGGCGTTTCGCCTCCGCCTCCCCGCGCGCCTCCGCCGATTTCAGCGCCTCCTCGACGACGGCGAGGCTTTCGCGGGTCGCGGCCCGCGGAAACCGCGCGTGCAGTTCCTCGGGGTCGGCGTTGCGCAGGAGCCCGTACTCGGATTCGCCGAGCAGGTTTTCCAGGTCGCGCCGGATGTCCTCGGGCATGGGTTGCACTTTAGCCCGCGGTCGGGGCAAGGCCAATGGTGATAGGATTCCGGCGTGGAACGGGAAGCGCCCACCGGAGTCGTGACGCTGGTTTTCGCGGAGATGCCCGACGGAGCGGCGCGGGCCGCCGGAGAATGGGAATCGGCGCTGGCGGAGCGCGGCGGGTATTTCGTCAAGGGGTCCGCGCGATCGATGCTGGCGGCGTTCGGGTCGGCGGCGGAAGCGGCGGCGTTTGCGGTCGAAGCGGTCTCGGCCGCGGCGGGATCGGGGTCCCGCCTTCCGAAATTCTCTCTGCACTGCGGCCGGCCTGTGTGCGAACGCGACCCGGTGTCGGGGCGGATGGATTACTTCGGCAACGAGGCAAACCTCGCGGCGCGCGTGCTGGCCGCCGGGCATCCCGGCCAGGTGCTCCTGACGGAAGCCGCGCGCGACCTGGCGGGCGCGGCCGCGTCCGACCTCGGGCTTCACCGGCTGCGCGGCATCGAGCGCCCGGAGCGCCTGTTCCTCGCGCTCGCTCCGGCGCTCGCGGGGCGCGAGTTCCCGCCGCTCGCCACGCTGACGGCGCTTCCCACGAACCTCCCCACCCAGACGAGCAGTTTCGTCGGCCGCGAGCGCGAGCTCGCCGGGCTGGCCGCGGC
The DNA here is from genome assembly GCA_016190145.1 of Planctomycetota bacterium. GTDB lineage: Bacteria > Planctomycetota > MHYJ01 > WSZJ01 > WSZJ01 > WSZJ01. Next base: position 26,049 of record JACPRD010000146.1, read on the forward strand.
GTTCGAGGGGAGCCGTGTGGTGGTCCTGACCGGCCCTGCGGGCGCGGGGAAGACGCGCGTTGCGGTGCGGTTCGCGAGCGACCTCCTCGCGAGCCTGCCGGGCGGCTGCTGGTTCGCGGACCTGTCCGAGGAGGAAGGGCCCGACGGCGCGCCGCTGGGACTGGCGCGGGCCCTGGGAGTGCCGCTCGCGGGCGGAGGGGGGCCCGTGCGCCAGGCCGGTGCCGCGCTCGCGCTCCGCGGCCCGCTTCTCGTCATCCTCGACACCTGCGACCTCCTCGCCGCGCAGGTCGGCGCGGCCGTGGAAGCGTGGCGCGAAGCGGCGCCCGAGGCGCGATTCCTGCTGACGAGCCGCCTGCCCGTGCCGGTCGGGGGTGCGCGGGAGCTGCGTCTCGAGCCGCTGGCGCCGCCGCCGGCGGGGGCGGGCGAGGAGGCGATCCTGGCGTCCGACGCGGTCCGGCTGTTCGTCGACCGCGCGCGGGAATCGAAACCCGATTTCGACGTCACCGGCGAGACGGCGCGCGACGTGGCGGCGATCTGCGCCGAGCTCGAGGGCCTTCCTCTGGCGATCGAACTCGCCGCGGCGCGCGTCCGGATCATGCAGCCGTCGCTGATCGTGCGCCGCCTGACGCGGAAATTCGAACTGCTCCGCTCGCCCCGGCAGGACGCCTCGCGGCGCCAGCAGACCCTCGAGGGGGCGATCGAGTGGAGCGTCGAGCTCCTGTCGCCCTGGGAACGAAGCGCCTTCCTGCAGGCCTCGGTGTTCCGCGGCGGATTCCTCACCGCGGGCGCGAACGCCGCCATCGAGCTGTCGGAGTTTCCGGAAGCTCCCTCCGGGGCGGAGGCGGCGCGCCGCCTCGCGGCGCGGTGCCTGCTCGCGGCCCAGGAGACCCCCCGCGGAACCCGCTTCCGCGAGTACGGACCCCTTCGCGAATTCGCCGAGCGCCGCTGGCGCGACGAAGCGACCGAGGAGGCGCACCGGGCGCTCGAGCGGCGGCATGCCGCGCACGTGCTCGCGGAGGGAGAGAGGGCGCTGGCCGATCTCTTCGGACCCGCCGACGTCGAGGCGCGCAGCCGGATCCGCACGGAGACTCCGAACCTCCTCGCCGCGGCGGATCGCGCCTGGGCTTCGGGCGGGCCGGAAGGCGCCCGCACGGCGGCGCGGGCGATCCTGGCGGCGGCGGAGGGGCAGGGCGGCTCGTGGGCGACGGCGGAGTCCGTGCCGCGGCTCGAGCGGGCGGCGGCGGCGCTGGAAGCGGGAGGCGGCGAGGCCGCGTTGCGCGCGCGTGCGTACTGCGCCCTTGCCGCGGCGCTCCGCGTTTCCGGCGACTGGTCCCGCGCCGCGGGAGTCGCCGAAAAGGCGACCGAGGTCGCCCGGACCCTGGGCCGCGGGTCGCTCCTCGCGCGCGCCCTTCGCGCCGCCGCGTTCCTCCGTGCGTTCCGCCGGGAAGTCGCGCCGGCCGCCGCGATGCTGATCGAGGCCGAAGAAATGTCGCGCGAGGCGGGCGACGTGCACGGCGAGGCCGAGGCTCTGAACCTCCGCGGATACTTCCTGATCGAAATCTCGGATCTTCCCTCCTCCCTGGCCTGCCAGTCCCAGGCCGAATCCCTCTGGCATGGAATCGGCTACCGCGCCGGCGTCGCTTCCGCGGTGCAGGGGCGCGGAAGCGTCCTCGAGCATCAGGGCGAGTTCGCCGCGGCGCTCGAGTGCTACGCCGCCGCGGAGGCCCTCTACCGCGAGCTCGACGACCCCGTGGGCCTTTCGCGCATCCAGCTCAACCGCGGCATGGTCTTCGACGCGCGCGGCGAACACGAGGAAGCCCTGCGCTCCTTCGCCGAGTCCAGCCGTCACATGCGGCGGCTCGGCCGCAAGCCGGCTCTCGCCAATCTCACCCTGCGCCGCGGCATCTCGCTCTTCCATCTCGGCGACATGCGCGCCGCCTCCGACGCCTTCGACGAGGCCGAGAGGGGATTCCAGGAGATCGGGGAGCGCCTGCTCGTCGTCGACATCTTCGGTTATCGCGGCCACATGCTCGGCCGGCGCGGCGACTGGACGGGGGCGCTTGCGATGTTCGACCGCGCTCTGGAAGTCGTCAAGGCACTCGACCGGCAGGGCGCGGTCGCCCAGTGCCGCAGGGTGCGCGCCCGCGCGCTCCGGGGGCTGGGGAGGCACGAGGAAGCCCGGGACGAATTGCGCGAATCCGTCCGCGGGATCGGCGATCCGAAAGGCGAGAAGGACCTGTTCGCCTTCTGCGCGCTCGTCGAACTGGCCGACGTCGAGCAGGCCCTCGGCAACCGGTCCGAGGCGGCCCGCCTGACGGCGGAAGCCGCCGCGACGCGCTCCGTTCAGGAAAGGCGATTCACCCGCCGGAACCCCGAACTCTCCGAAGCGCTCGAAACGCTCGACCGGCTCCTCCGGAATCGGATCTCTCCGGTATGATTGCTCCGTGACTTCCCGCATCACCATCGCCGGCGCCGGTTCGGTCGCCCCCCAGGGCGCGGGCGCGCCGCGGTATCTCGAGGCCCTGCTCGCGGGAGAAAGCGGCGTCCGCGGGATCGCGCATTTCGACACCTCGGGACTGGCCGTGCGGATCGCCGCGTGCGCGCGCGACTTCGACCCGCTCCGGATCATGACGGAACACGACCTGAAACACGTCGGCCGCGTGGTCCCGATGGCGATCGCCGCCGCGACCGAGGCGCTCGCGGACGCGGGCGTCGATCCCGCGAAACTCTCCCTCGACGAACGCCGCCGGTTCGCCGTCGTGCTGGGCTCCGGAGGCGGCGCGATGGAATTCCTCGAGCGGCAGTACGGCCTCTGGTTTACCGGCAAGGACCGCAAGGCCAGCGTCTACGTCGTCCCCAGCTCCACCCCCGGCAACCTCGCCAGCGAACTCTCCATGCGCTTCGGCCTCCGCGGCCCCAGCCACGTCGTCACCACCGGCTGCACCTCGAGCACCGACGCCCTCGGCTACGCCCTCATGCTCCTCCGCTCCGGCCGCGCCGACCGCGTCCTCGCCGGCGGCGCCGACTGCACCGTCACGCGCGGCATGATGGAAGGCCTCTCCCTCATGGGCATCCTCGCCTCCCGCTTCCAGGCCGCCCCCGCCCGCGCCTCCCGCCCCCTCGACCGCGCCCGCGACGGCTTCGTCCTCGGCGAAGGCGCGTGGATGATGGTGCTGGAGCGCGAGGGGAAGCGCGTTCTCGCCGAGGTCGCCGGCTACGGCGCCACGTGCGACGCGCACCACCGGGTGCGGATGGCGGAGGACGGGGAAGAGCCGGCCCGGGCGATGGCCGAGGCCTGCGCGGACGCGGGGATCGGCCCCGACGGAATCGGCTCCGTGTGGCTGCACGGCACGGCGACGCCGCTCAACGACCGCGTCGAGACGCGAGCGCTGAAACTCTTCCTCGGAGCGCGCGCGAAGGACGTCCCGATGACCGCGATCAAGTCGATGATCGGCCACCCGCAGGGCGCCTGCGGCGCCGCGGCCGCAGTCGCCGCCGTCCTCGCCATGCGGGCGCGGGCCCTTCCGCCGACGATCAACCTCGAGGACCCCGACCCCGAGTGCGACCTCGACTGCTCCCCCCGCCCCCGGGACTGCGGCGCGCGCACCGCGCTCGTCTCGACGCTCGGGTTCGGCTCGAAGAACGCCGCGCTGGTCCTTACCATGCCGTAATGCCCTCCTTTTCCCGCCGCTCGCGCGACCTCGAGCTCATCGATCTCCCCCAGCCGCCGGACGAATGGGAAGAGGCGCTCCGCTACATCAAGGTCGTGAACCGCTGGCTCGGCGGCACGCGCGCGGTGCTCTGGCATTTCCGCCGCTGGTCGCGCCGCTGGAAGCCCGGGGAGCGGATCGTGGTGCTCGACGCGGGCGCGGGGGCCGCGGACATACCGCTGGCGCTCGCTCGCTGGGGCCGCGCCGCGGGCTTCGATCTCCAGGTCGTGGCGCTCGACCTCACTCGCGAATGCCTCGACCGCGCCCGGCGCGACACCGGCCGCGAACTCCACCTCGTCCGCGGCGACGCCCTGCGCCTGCCGCTTCTCAAGGTCGACTACGTCATGTCCTCCATGTTCTTCCACCACATGACCGACGAAGACTGCCTCCGCCTGCTTCGCTCCTACGACGCCGTCGCGCGCCGCGGCATCGTCGTCAACGACCTCCTCCGCCGCCGCCGCGCCTGGGCCTGGGCCATCGTCACGAGCGGCTTCTACGGCCGCCTCGCGCGCAACGACGCGCCGCTCTCCGTCCTCCGCGCCTTCACCAAGAAGGAGGCCCGTGCCCTCGCCGCCGACGCCGCCCTCCCCTGGCTCCGCGTGAACGAATTCTTCGGCCACCGCTTCACCCTCGCCGGCGAGCGCCCATGAAACGCATCGCCATCGTCGGAGGCGGACCCGCGGGCAGCGCCGCCGCGACCCTCCTCGCCCGCGCCGGACACGACGTCACGCTGTTCGAACGCCAGGCCGCCCCCCGCGAACGCGTCTGCGGCGAGTTCCTCTCAGGCGAAGCCCTTCCCCTCCTCGCCCGCCTCGGCGTCGAACCCGCCGGCTGGCCCATCCGCCGCGCGCGGGTGTTCGGAGGGGCGGGGAAGGGGATCGAAGCCGAGCTGCCGCGCGGCGGCGGGATCGGGTGGGAGCGGACGCACCTCGACCCGGCGCTCCGGGCCGCCGCCGTGCGCGCGGGGGCGCGGCTCGTGACGGCGGACGTCAAGCACATGGAAGCGGGTCTCGTGGACGGCGCCGCACTCGACGCCGTCGTCGACGCCACCGGCCGCTTCCCGCTCTCACGCGGCGCCGGCGCCCCGCTCGCCGGCTTCGGCTACCGCGCGGCCTTTGAAGGCCCCGTCCCCGACGCCGCCGTCGAACTCCACCTCTTCCCCGGCGGCTACGTCGGCCTCGCCGGCGTCGCCCCCCGCCGCGCGAACCTCTGCCTCCTCGCGCCGCGCGACCTCGCCCGCCGGCACGCGGGCGAGCTGGACGCGCTTCTCGACGACATCCGCGCGCGCTCCCCGTCCCTGCGTTCTCGTCTCGCCGCCTCGCGCCGCGCGACCGACTGGTGCGCCACGGGCTACCCGCGCTCGCGTTTCGCGGGCTGCCACGCGCGCGGCATCTGGTACGCCGGCGACGCCGCCGGCACCGTCGCCCCGCTCGGCGGCGAGGGCATCGCCATGGCCCTGGGCGGCGGCGCCCTCCTCGCCGATCACTTCGACCGCGGCCCCGCGTCCTTCACCCGCGCCTGGCAGGACGAATTCGCCCGCCGCCTCCGCTGGTGCCGCGCTCTGTCCGCGCTCGCGATCCGGCCGCTCGCGGCGCGGGCGGCGCTCGCGGTTCTCACGCGAGTGCCGGGGCTCGTCCGAACGATCGTCGCGGCGACCAGAAGCTGAAGAGAGAGTGGTCCCTCGCTTTGAATCTCATGGGCGCCAATCTGTCTCGGGCACCCGCGAGATCTGTCGCATGTGCGCCGCTCACACCCTCTCCCAATCCGTTCGCGTCACGCCGGCCTGCTTGAGGACCCGGGAGAGCAGGGCGACGCCGATGTCCTTCGCGTGGGGGTTTGGAATCGCGACCACGAGTTGACCGCGCGCCATGAACTCGTGCCTGCCACCGGATAGAGGGCCCTCGAAACCGAGGGCCCGGAAAGCCCGGATGAGTTGTCTTCGCGAAACAGGGCCCCATACCGGCATTACTTCGAGACGACCGCGAGCTTCACCCCGTCAATGGCGGGGACGGACAACCCACGCGATACGCGCACCAGGGCCCATTCCTCGACGACCTCACACAGCAGATCCCGGCACGCCTCCAGCGTGGTCGCCGTGGCGATGACGCCGCGAAGTCCGGGCACTTCACCGACGTAGGTGCCATCGGACAGTTTTTCGTAGGTGGCGCGCCGGAGCGCCCGATCGAGGTAATCGCGTATCACGCAGATGATTTTAGGCTTCCTGGGCGAGAGGTTCAAGGTGGCGATCCACATCCTCGCCGATCACATCGACCGCGGCCCCGCCACAAGCCGCCGCGCCTGGAAGGACGAATTCGCCCGCAGGATGCGCCGGTGCCGCGCTCTCTCGGCACTCGCGATCCGGCCGCTCGCGGTTCGAGCAGCGCCCGGTTTCCTGACCCGGTTCCCGGGGTTCACTCGCCGGATCGTTGGGGCACCGGAAGTTGAGAGTCCGACTATTTGTTCGCCAGCTCCGCCGCCCTCCTGACCAGCTCCACGAACTCCTTCCGATGCCCCTGGGGATCGTCCCCGATCCCGGCGAGCGCCAGCTCCCGGACGAGCCCGAAGTTCGCGGCGCCGCGGTATTCCGAATCCCGCAGGCACATCCCGAACGCCGCGACGGCCGCGGCGAATTCGAAATCGTCGGAGGACGCCGGGGCGTTCACGCCGGGATCGGCGAGCGTGAACTCCGTCTTCACGCTGACGTCGCCGTCCGGGGCCTTGAAGCGCAGTTTCACCGTGAGGAGCTCGTCGAACGCAGCGCCCGGCGTCGCGTCGGCGGGCTTCTGATACTTGAGTGGATCGGCGGGCACGGCGATCGGGGCCTCGGTCCCGGCCGGCACGATCTCGTACAGCGCCGTGACCTGGTGCCCCGCGCCGATCTCGCCCGCATCCTTCCGGTCGTCGTTGAAATCCTGCGCCGCGAGCATCCGGTTCTCGTAGCCGATCAGCCGGTACGCCGCGACCTTCGCCGGATTGAACTCCACCTGGATCTTCACGTCCTTCGCGATCGTGATCAGCGTCCCCGTCGCCTGCTCGACCAGCACCTTGCGGGCTTCGCTCAGCGAATCGATGTAGGAAGCGTTCCCGTTCCCCTTGTCGGCAAGCTGCTGCATCCGCGCGTCGGCCAGGTTGCCCGTCCCGAACCCGAGCACGCTCAGGAACACGCCGGACGACCGCTTTTCCTCGATCAGCCGCACGAGGTCGCCCTCGCTCGACACGCCGACGTTGAAGTCCCCGTCGGTGCAGAGCAGCACGCGGTTGATCCCGTCCTTCACGAAATTCTCCCCGGCCAGCCGGTACGCCAGCTCGATCCCCTCCCCGCCGTTCGTGGAGCCGCCCGCGGAAAGCTGGTCGATCGCCGCGAGAATCGTCCCCTGCTCCGACCCGCTCGTCGGCGGCAGCACCAGCCCCGCGTTCCCCGCGTACACCACCAGCGCCACCTTGTCCTGCGCCCTCAGCTTCTCGACCAGCAGCCGGAGCGACTTCTGCACGAGCGGCAGCTTGTCCTCCGAGCCCATCGATCCCGACACGTCCACCAGGAACACGAGATTCGCCGCCGGCGCCTCCCGCATCTCGATCTCCCGCCCCTGCAGCCCGATCCGCACCAGCCGGTGCTTCGGCTCCCACGGCGCCGCGTGGACTTCCAGCGCCACCGAGAACGGCTCCGTCCCCGCCGGCGGCGCGTACCGGTAATGGAAGTAATTGATCAGCTCCTCCCCGCGTACCGCGTCGGGCGGCGGCAACTGCCCGGCATTGAGGAAGTGGCGGACGTTTGCGTAGGCAGCGGTGTCGACGTCGATGGAGAAGGTGGAAAGCGGGTCGCGGTTCGGGGAGAAGAAGGGGTTGTCGACGAGGGGGGCGTACTGTTCCGCGTCGAAGACGGGGTCCGCGATCGCGGCGTTCTGGGCGATCTGAACGTCGTAGTCGCGGACATAACTCGGGCGATTGGGCAACTTTGTGACCAGGCGGAGGGTGGCGGGATAGGTACTGCGGGTGCGAAGATCAAAGAACCCGGCAAGTTCATCCCCAGCAACCAGGCCATAGGCGCCTCGACTCGACTCGTAAGACACCGGACCCTGCAGTGCCGCCTGCGCTCCACCTTCAGCGACGCCTCGTCCTCGATGCGAATCCCTCGATTCCCATAGCGCGAAGCACGCAAGCGCACCGGCCGCCACCATCGACGCGATCGACATCCACCGCGGTACCATCCACGGCGCCTCCGGTCGGGTCACGATCTTCGACATCACAACTTCCCGTTGCGGCTCCGCCAGCCGCTCCTGGCCCCCGGCTTCCGCCGCGGCGATCAGGCTCAGGTCCTCGCGCAGGGCGGCGAGCCGGCTCCGCAGGGTCGCGTCCACGGCCAGCGCCGCCTCGATCTCCGCGCGCACCGCCTCTGAGGCCTCCCCGACCGCGTAGGCCATCAGTTTTTCGTCGAGTTCGTCGCCGCTCATCACACCGCCTCCTCATTCGCCAGCCCCGCCGCCCGCAACCGGCCGCCTACGGCCTTCACCGCCTGACTCAGGTGGTAGTTCACACTCGTCTCCGTCAGGCCGAGGCGCGCGCCGATTTCGCGGTACGTGAGCCCCTGCCACATCTTCAGCCGCAGGACCGCGCGCTGCGGATCGGGGAGCCGGTCGACGGCCTCGCGCACCCGCGCCAGCCGCTCCGCGAGCAGCACCGGCGTCTCCGGCCCCGCCGCATCCGCGACCGCCGCTTCCCGAGCCACCGCCGCCTCCCGCCGCTCCATCCGCCGCTCCTTGCGCACCATGTCCCAGCACACGTTGCGCGTCACGTGGAGGAGCCACGGAAAGAGCGCCTCCACCTGCCGCAACCGTTCGCCCTCGCGCAGCAGCCGCAGGAACGTTTCCTGCACGGCGTCCTGCGCCAGGGCCCCGTCGCCGAGCAGCGCGCGGGCCGACCGGAGCAGGGGAGCCTCGTACGTGGCGACCAACGCGGCCGCCGCGAGGCGGTCGCCGGCGATCAGCCGTTCCACGATTTCCCTGGCGGTCATTCAGCGTCCTTGTCGGCGTTCGGGGAAAGGGACGTCGCCGGCAGGCGCGGCCGCAGGGGAATTTCGGGAATCCATCCGGGGGAGTGTCTCATCCGGGAATCCCGGAACCCGCTATAATCCCCCCTTCTCAATTCACCAGGGGGAACCCATGCGCGCCCGCCTTCTCCTCGCTCTCGCCGTCCTGGTCCCGACCGTCGCCGTCGGCTGCGGCCCCATCAGCTACGCCCAGTCCCCGCAGCGGATCGAAGGCCGCTCGGTCTACGTCGAGATGCCCACGATCGCCGTCCCCGACCAGCGCATCGACGCCTCGAAGACCTGCCAGGAAATCCACGACCTCGCCATCGACTACCTCAAGCGCTACGGGTTCGAGCCCGCCTCCGATCCCTCGATGGCCTCCCTCACCCTCCGCGCCGAAATCTCCAACTTTCATCTCGGATCCACCGCCGCCCGCGTCTGGGTCGGCGCCGGCCAGTCGTGGCACGAAACCACCATGGTCATCCGGCCGCGCGGCCTGCCTGAAAACACCGGATACCGCCGCGCGGAGGTCGCCGCCGGGGCGTACAGCAACTTCAAGGGCGACGAAGCCCACCGCATCGCCGTCTGCCACGAAATCGCCAAGATGCACGTCTGGGTGGCGGACAAGTACTGCGGGCGGTAAATCCTGCCTGCGTTAAGTATTGACAGCCGCTCATCTAGTGAGATATTAGCCGCCGTTAACGGTGGGTAAAAACGTGTTCTTTCGTCGGTAAACTCGAAAAGGAGGGGAAATGAAGAAGCTTGCTCTGCTCGCGTGCCTGATCGCCCTGCCTGTCCTCGCCGGCTGCAGCTACGGCATCACCCCGATCCCGGACGGCGGACTCTTCAGCAGCGTGAAGTATCCGTCGTACTATCCCGGCCTGACGAACGACGGGGCCCGCGGCAGCAAGGAAGGCACCTCGGCGGCGACGGGCTTCCTGGCCCTCATCGCGACGGGCGACTGCAGCGTCGAGAAGGCCTGCGAGAGCGTCGGCATCACCAAGATCAAGACCTGCTCGCACAAGACGACCAAGATCCTGGGCGGCGTCTACTGGAAGCACGAGACCATCGTCACGGGCGACTAGTAGGTTTCGGGCAAGAGTGAAAAGCGGGGAAGCGTGAGCTTCTCCGCTTTCTTTTTAGGCGGGATCGTGACCAGTTGCCAGTGGCCAGTTACCAGTTACCAGTGACCAGTGACCAGTGACCAGTGGGCAGACAGTGGGAACCTCCGTGGAGAGGGCAGGCGACTTTGCCGCAGGGCTTTCGGAATTCCTGTTCCTGGCCACTGGTCACTGGCCACTGACCACTGGCCCTACCTTTTCCGCTGTCCGATCGCCCTCAGAGACCGGATCTCGGCGGCCGTGAGCGGACGGCACTGGCCGCTCGGGAGGTCTCCGAGCTCGACCGGCCCCACCCGCGTCCTCCGCAGCTTCACCACCTCGTGCCCGATCGCCAGCCCCATCCGCCGCACCTGCCGGTTCTTGCCCTCGCGGATCGTCAGCTCGAGCCGGGTCGAGCCGGCGTTCGAGCTCAGGATGCGGCACTGGGCGGGAAGGGTCTCCGTGCCGACATCGAGCGTGACTCCCTGCTTCAGCCGCTCGAGCTCCGCAGGGGTGACCTGCCCCTTCACCTTGAACTCGTATGTCTTGGGCACGCCGATGTCGGGGTTCGTGAGGGTGTCGCCGACGAGGGTGTCGTTGGTGAAGAGGAGGAGGCCCGCGGTGGGGCCATCCAGGCGGCCGACGGGGAAGACCCGGGCGCCGAGCTTTTTCGGGAGCAGGCCGTAGACCGTCGGCCGGTTTTCGGGGTCGCGGGCGGTCGTGAGCACCCCCGCGGGCTTGTGCATCGCGAGGTAGACCTTCTCCGCACCCGTCACGGGCCGCCCGTCGACTTCCACGCGGTCCCGCAATTCGTCCGTCGGCTGCTCCGGATCGCGCGCGGGCCGGCCGTTCACCGCGACGCGCCCGGCGGCGATCATGTCCGCCGCTTCCGTGCGCGAGGCGACGCCGAGCTTCGAGAGGATGCGGGAGAGCGCGTGCATGGGTGGGTTATTTCGTTGTGAAGCGGGCTTGGAAGCGGAGGAGGGCGAGGGCATGGCGGGTGGAGAGGCCCGGGGCGAGGCTGTCGAGGAGTGGAAGGTCGGAGGCGTCTCCGAACTTCAGGAGGAAATCCAGCGTCGTGCTGCCCGGGTCACGGTCGAGGGCGAGGGGTTTCGAGAGCCGGTCGCGCGCGATCAGGAGCGCGGCGCCGGCGTCATGGGAGTGCAGTTTCCAGAGGGCGCTGGTCCAGTTTTCCCGCACGATCCGTTCCGAGATGGCGGCGACGAGGACCGCGTCGAGAGGCGCTTCGGCCGTGAGGACGGCTCCGGCCGCTTCCTGAGATCCGGTTTCGAGAACCTCCAGGGCGAGCACGGACGCCGCTTTCGGCCGCCTGCGAAGGAGGCCCGTCCAGAAACGGGGACCGATCTCGTACTGGATGAAGGAGGAGGACGCGTTCTCTCCGAGCCAGTCGCGGGTGCGCCTCAGCACCTCGTCGTGTCCTTCGAAGCGTGCGCGCACCATGCCCTCGACGAATGAGCTGACGTTTTCGACTTCCTCGTAGGTCGAGAGCCGGGGAGGCTTGGGGTAGAGCGTCCAGGGAGCCAGTGTGAGGAACTTTTCGCGCGCTGCCCCGGTCCCGCATTCCGCCAGCGCGGCGACCGTGGCCGCGTACAGGGGATTCCGGCCCCAGCCGATGCGCTCCTTTCCGGTCTCTTCGTGGAGCCGCAGGATCGCGGCTTCGGCGTCCGTTCCACCGAGCGTTCCCAGGCCACGGATGGCGGCGAGGCGGATGGGCGGATGCAGGGACTCTGTCCAGCGGAGGAGGAGGCCGAGATCCTCGGGATTCGGGGCGAGGGCGATCGCTGCGGTCGCCAGGGCTCGGCGCGGCTCATTCCATTCCTCATCCTCCGGCGCCGGGACTTCCGGGCCGTACGGAAGCGAAACCAGCACCGCGCGGCCGCGGTCGCGGAGCGGCGCGGCGTCGAGGCCTTCGGCAAGAGTCTGAAACCGGCGGATCCGCTCGGTCGCACTCTCGACGGAGCCGGGATTGCTGACCGTCATGGAGGAGCCGCGGAACTCCTCGCCCTCCCAGGCGGGCTCCGCTTCGCCCCCCGCGGTGACGCGGTCGTCGGGGCGGGGGCCGTCCGGAATCGCAGGCGTCTCGCCGGCCAGGACGGCGTGGGCGACGAGCGCGCGGGTCGCCGCGTCGAGGCGCCGCGCCGCGACTTCGCCTTCGCGGCAGAGGTAGTAGTCCCAGGAGAGGAGGGCGGCCACGACGGCGTTCCGGGGCACGGGAATCCCGCCGGCGCGCATCGCCGCTATCGCCGCGTGGGCGACGAAGGGTTCCGCGTCGAGCGCCGCCTCCGCGAGCCGTTCGCGGGCCCCCGCGTCCGGAGTTTCGGCGAGCGCCTGGATGGCCCACACGCGCAGGACCAGGTCGTCGCTCCGGCTCATTTCGACGAGGGATTTCGCGGCGGTCGCGTCCCCCGAACGCGCCAGGAACTCAGCGCACTGCCCGCGCACATACGGGGATTCCCAGTCCTTCGCCAGGCAGGCCCCGATTTCGGCGGGGAAGTGGTCCCCGATGTACCGCGCGGCGGCGAGCTGCAGGCGGACGTGCCCACCGAGCATCGCCCGCAGGCTCTGGAGGGGCACCTCGTCACCGCGCGCCTCCAGGTGGCGCAGCGCCTTTACGCCCACGAACATGCGCATGACGGGACTGGACTCCCGGATCTCCGTGATGTTGGAAATCTGGATGCAGTCGGGCCTGAGGACGACCCAGAGCGGATGGACGACGCTGAACTTGTAAGGGACGGCCTTCGGCAGCCGGTCCCAGCGCTGGAACACGATCGGGTATTCGCGGAGGATGGCCTCGCGAGTGTCCGTGAGAACGGACAGGAGCGCCTCGGTCGCCTTCTCGCCTGGAATTGCGGCGATCGCGTCGACGACGGTGAACGGGGCCGTCTCGGGACCGGGCGCGAGCGACTCCACGAGGAAGTCGAGCCCGGCGGGATCGCGCCTGGACCGGATGACGTGGGCGACAAGGGCGCGCGCCCCGCTTCCCCGCGCGCGGGCCTTCCCGATCAGCGCGGCCAGATCGTCATGGCGCTGCGTCAGCGCCGAAATCGCCATCGAGTGGCTGCTCCATTCGCCGTGATGTCCGGACACCGCTTCGGGGGCGTCGGCCGCGTCGAGATAACAGTCGGCGACGCGAGGATCGTCTTCCTCCCGCAGGCGGAGGAGCGCGGTCACGAATTCCGATTCCGGGTTCCCCCTCTCGCGGCCTTCCTTCGCCCCTTTCCAGTTCGCAAGAGCTTCCCGGAACCGGACGATCCTGTCGGGCAACCGGGGCTCCTCGGCGCGGCCGAGGGCCGCCGCAAGGCTCAGGAGAACCAGAGTGGCAGGGAATCGGTTCATGAATGGAGCCCTCCAAGGGACTTTCGCGCGGCGTCGAGATCCTCCGGCGTGTCGAGGTCGCGCACGACTTCCTCTCCCGCCTCGATTTCCTCGACGGCTTCCGGGTGGCGCTCGAGGATCGCCCGCGGCGGCTCGGAGTCGCGCAGCGCGAGGATTTCGGCCGCGTAGCTGCGGTCGAACAGCACCGGGTGGCCGCGGCGGCCGGCTTTCGGGACGACGATCGGATTCCGGCGGTTCTGGCGGAGAATCCAGAAGCGCAGGCCCAGCTCGCGCGCGGTCGCCGCGGGGACGAGGGGGACGTCGACGGGCCAGACGAGGAAGCCCTCCGCGAAGTCCGGAATCGCGCGGACGCCGCACTGGACGCTCGTGGTCATGCCGCGCTCCCAGTCCGCGTTCACGACGGTCCGGGCACGTTTCAGGTCGCAGCCCGCGGTGATTTCTTCCGAGGCCGCGCCGAGGACCACGACCGCTTCCGCAAATCCCGCCAGCGCGCACGTATCGAGGATGCGGTCGAGGGCCAAGCGTCCGCCGAGATCCAGGAGGGCCTTGGGCCGGCCCATGCGCGAGGATGCGCCGGCGGAGAGGACGACGGGGGAGAGGTAATGGTTCATGGGGGGGAGAGGTGGATTATAGGACGGGGGTTAAGGGCGAAGGGCAATGATGAATTTTGAATTTTGAATGTTGAATTGTTCCGCGCACAGGCACTCGGAGAATCGTGCGCCTGGTACGCTCACAAATTCAAAATTCAAAATTCATAATTCAAAATTGCCTTTCGCCCTCACCTCCCGCAAGGGAACTCCATCTCCCACCCGAACGTCCTCGACCTGTCCATCCTCCGCAACGAACTTTCGAGCAGCGTCTTCACCGACCTCTCCGGCTTCCCCTTCCACGCCACCTTCCCGTTGATCCGGATCGCCGCCTCCCCGTCGAAATCCAGCATCGCCGGAGACAGCGACACCCGCAGCCGCGCCACTTCCTTGGTGTGCAGCACCACCGCGTTCCCCTCGATCTCCGCCTGCACGTGAAGCGGCCGGATCGGCAGCGCGCGCAGAATGTCGCCCGTCGGCGTGTCGATCAGCAGGTCCTTGCAGGTCACCGTGTCCTCGAGCGCCTCCACCCAGTAATGGCGCTTCCCCATGTCCCCGCCGCCCCACCAGTCGAGCTTCGCCGGGTAGCGCGCGCGCCGGAGCTCGCTGGCCCAGCCCAGGTGCTGCTCCGCGCGGTCGTCAAACTCCTCGTGCCCCCGGTTTTCGACGACCTCGAGCACGGTGGTCAGCCCGAACCTCTTGCAGACGGCCTGGCCCTTGACCGCCATCTTCGCAATGTCCTCGTCGTCCGCCCCGACGAGCGCGTTCACGGGCAGGTGGTGCAGGTTCTGAAGATAGACCTCGCTCATCGCGACGAGGATCCGGCCGGGGGAGCCGGAGCGGGGGAGAAGGGCCGCCCACGCGTCGGTGCGCATCGCGCCCGCGACCCAGGCCGCGTGACCTCCGACCGAAACCCCGGTTGCGTAGACCCGGTCGATGTCGAGATTGACGCGCCGGCACGCCTCCCAGAGTTGCTCGACGACGCGGTCGGTCGTGCGCGGGTCCACCCACCCTTTCACCTTCCACGGGTACATCGTCGCGAATCCGCGCGACGTGGCCTCGGTCTCGTACCCGTCCGACAGCCCGTTGAGGCCGACCAGGACCGGGACGGCGCGCGCGGGGTCGTACTTTTCCGGAAGCGTCACGTTGCCGACGATGCGCGCTTCGACTTTCTCGTAGCGGCGGCCGTGGCGGACGACGGCCTCGACGACGGCGAAGGAGTAGCCGGACGTTTCGATCTCCTTGAGCCGCGCGGCGCGGCGCTCGGCCAGTTCCGTGTCGAAGTACTCGTTGACCGCGTCCTCCAGCGTGCGGAACTTCTCCGCGTCGGCGTAGTCCTCGGCGTCGAGCTCGGGGTAGCGCGAGCCCGGGTCCTGCGCCGCGGCCGGCCACGCAGCGGCGAGGAAGAGCCCGGCGGCGGCAACCCGGAGGATCATCGCCGCGCCTCGACGAGAAGCTTCATGTCCGCCTTCCCTTCCTCGTAATACGCCCCCGCGTCCCCCCGCCGGACGTCGGAGAAACCCGCTTCCTCCAGAAGCGCCTTCAATCTCCCGAACCATAGCACGTTCTTGTGCGTGTCCGCCCACCGGCGGTCGCCGTAGTCCTCCTGGTTCCCGCAGACGCTTTTCAGCCAGCGTCCCGGCGAGATGCGCGCCTTGCCGCCGCAGCGCGGGCACGCGGGATCCGCCTTCCATTTCTTCACGCATTCGCACTGCAGCCCGAACCATGCCGAGAGCATTTCCGCGTCGGGGCATCCGCTGACCCACCGTCCCCCCGGACGCAGCACGCGGGCGCACTCGCGGAGCATCGCGGGGAGCTCGGGGTGGGGGATGTGCTCGATGAATTCGAGGCTGAAGACTTCCTCGAACGCGCCGTCGCCGAACGGAAACCCGCGCGAGAGGTCCGCGAGCAGGGTCACTCCGGGCCCGCGGCGCACGTCGGCGACGACGACGCCCCGGCGGGCGGCGCGCACGCGCTCCGCGTCCTCGCCGGCGCCGCCGAGGAGCAGCGTGCGCGCGGCGGCCGAGGCGGGGTAGGCCGGCTTCGAGTCCCCGGCGCCGAACAGTTTTCCGAGCAGGCTCATGCCGGCCCCTCCGCGACCGCGGCGACGAGCGCTTCCATCGCGAACTTCTCCCGCAGCGCCGCCGGCATCGCCTTCATCGCCGCAAGCGACCATCCCTCGGGCCAGCCCCAGCGGGAGTAGCGGATCCACTCCTTCTCGATCCGGAATCCGCCGCCCCGCACCGCCGCGCGGAAGCTGCGCACCGAAAACGTCGCGCGGTGCGTGGGGTCGCCCGTGTAGTCCGGTCCTTCGACGCCCCGCCGTTTCTTGCGCCGCCCCGCGGACCACGACCGCGTGATCGGAACATGGAGCACGAGCCGACCCCCCGGCGCCAGCCAGCCGCGGGCCCGCCCCAGGAAGGATCCCTGCTCGCCCGCGTCGAAATGCTCGAAGACCGCCATCGCGAGGACCACGTCGAACCTCGCCCGGGTCCGGAACGCGAGCGCGTCCGCCTCCACGAATTCAACGTTTGCGGGCGCGCCCGCCGCCCGCGCCTGCGCGAGCGCGTGCGCCGACACGTCCATCGCCGTCACGTGCGCCACGCCGGCCGCCACCGGCCGCGTGATCGTCCCCAGCCCGCACCCCACCTCCAGCACCCGCGTCCCCGGGCCGAGCTCCACCACCCGCCGCAGTTTCGCCAGCGTCCGCGGCACGTGCTCCTCGTTCCCGCGCGACATCCGCCGCGCGGCGTAGTACTCGGGGCCGTAGGACGTCACTTCCCCTCCTGAAGCGCCTTCTCCAGCATGTGCTCGCTGCCGCCTTTCACCAGCTTTCCCTCAGGATCGATCAGGAGCACCGTCGGGAACGCCCGGACGCCCCACTCCTTCAGCGTGTCGCCCGACGCGTCGAGCAGAATGGGGAAGGGGAGCTTCTTGCCTTTCCATTTCATCTTCTCGATCGGCGCCAGCTTTTCGTCCAGCTCCTCGAACGTCTTTGAGCTCGCGTCGTGGAACGCGAGGATTTCGAAGCGGTCCCGCTGGTCGGCGTGGTCCTCGTAAAACTCCATGAGCCGCGGCAGACTGCCGCCGGTGCAGGGGCCTCACCACGTGCCCCAGAATTCGACGAGCACCCATTTGCCCTTGTAGTCCGAAATCTGGACGGTTTTCTCGACGCCGCGCGCGTCGGTGACCTTCCATTTCGGGAGTTCCTTGCCGGCGAGGGTCGCGATGAGGTTGGGCTTGATGTCGATGTCGCCGAAGTCGAGTTGCTCACCGGGCTTCACGACGAAGTCTTTCGTGAATGGCTCCAGGTCCACGTGAAAGACGTAGAGCCGCCAGGCCCCCGGAGGGAGCTTGAGCGACCAGGCCGACTTCGGCGCGTACAGGTTTCCCATGCGGACCTTGCGCTCTCCTGCGTACCAGGAGAGGGAAGCGCCGGTCGGTTTCACGCCGGGTTCGTTGCAGTCGAGGCGGCCGGTGACGGTGACGAGCGGCTGGAGCTTGAGGGTGACGTTCCAGTTTTCCTGCACGACGCTCGCGAACGCCCCGCGCTCGCGTTCGGCGTCCATGGCGAGGACGGTGGCGTCGAGGGTCCAGTGTCTCTGCGTGATCGAGAACGTGCCGTCCTCGGCGGACTTGACGCCTCCGTACGGTTTGGCGCCCTCGCCGAACTGCCAGTTCGTGCCGACGTCGGCGCCGGCGACAGGGTTGCCGTCGGCGTCCACGACCTTGCCCGTGACGGTGGTGTCGGCGGGAGCGGCGGCGGAGAAGAGCAGGAGAGCGGCGAGGATCCTCAGGAAAAGGCCGAACATGGCGGGTCCTCCTCGGGTGACGTCCCGCCATTAAACCAGCCCGGGGCCGGTTTCAGGCGCCGAAGAAACCCTTGATCCGACGCCAGAGCGACGGCCGGCGCGGCGGCGCCATCGACACCGCGGCATGGGTCAGCGCTTCCAGTTGCCCCGCGTCCGGAAACGCGCTCACCTCGAATCTCTCCGGGTAGAGATCCACCAGCTTCATCAGCCCGCCGACGATCCCCGCGGCCGCTTCCCACGGCACCATAGCGACCAGTTCGTTGCCCTTTCCGCGCTCGAGCTGCATGAACGCGATCCTGTCGGCCTTCGGGAGAAGCGCACGGACGCCACCGGTCCACGTGCAGACGCTCCAGATCCGCCCGGTTTCGTGTTCGCGGACGGCCTGGAGGTTCGCGACGAAGACGTTGTTCCGCTGTTTCGCGTGGAGCTTCACGAGGAGTTCGCCCTGCTCGGCGTAGTTCGTGAGCAGCGAGAGCGCGCGGAGGTTCGCGAAGGCGTCCGCGGCGGGGTGGCCGGCGGGCGGCGCCCAGGGCGTCCAGTCGTTCCCGGTCAGACGGATCGGGAACGCGCTCATCGCGCGCGGAAGCTTTCGCCCCTCGTCGGCGAGCCCCGCCAGCGCCTTGAGCCCTTTCGCGTCCTCCGATCCCGCGACGATCACGGCCCCGCGGTTCGCGACGACCGCGACGGGGTCGCCCTCCAGCTTGAGCGCGCGAAAGACCTCCGGCAGCAGCGTGCGCGCCGGGTGGAAAATGTCGTCCCACTTCGAAATGAAAACCCCGCGCCCCGGCGACTCCCACCCTTCCTTCGTCATCGCGCGCAGGTTTTCGGTGGCCGCCGCCAGCGCTTCCTCGAAACTCACTCTCCATCCGTCCAGGTGCTCCTGCCCCAGCTCGAACACCGAATTCGGCAGGTCGTACCCCAGGCTGATCGTCAGGTGCGTGCCGGTGTTCCGGAACAGCGTCTGAAGCGGCTTGTCCTGCGCCGCCGCGAACTGCAGCTGGACCGCCGCGTACCACATGCGCTCGCGGACGATCGGCAGCAGGTGCTTGCGCGCCTCCCCGAATTCCTTCGGCACCGGCGTGCCCGCTTCCCGCCGCGTCGCCACGAACGACCGGAGCATCTCCGCGCGCTGTTCCGGCGGGGCGTTTTCGTACTCGCTGAAGATGTTCGCGAGGTTGAGCGTCAGCTCGCCCGCGACGAGCTGGAATTTGTCCGCCTCGTACCGGACGGCCGAAGTTTCCCCGGCTTTGGCCAATTCCTCGAGGACGAGTTTTGCGAACGCCTCTCTCTTTTCGTCCACGCCCATGGGCGCATCATAGCGGGAGAACGAGAAACGAAGCACGAGGCACGAGGCACGATGAACGAACGCCGCGCTCTCTTGCGCCCCGCATCACCGCCCCCCACAATGCGGCCGTGCGCTCTCTCTTTCCGGAACAGCCCGTCGAAACCGACACGCTCGAAGGCGTGCTGGAACGCATCTCGTTCGTGAACGCCGAGAACGGCTGGTCGGTCGTGCGGCTGTCGGTCGCGGACGCGGACGGGCTCGTGACGGCGGTCGGGCCGCTGGCGGGCGTGCGGGAGGGAGAGTCGCTGCGGCTCAAGGGGCAGTGGGTCGAGGACCGCAAGTGGGGCCGGCAGTTCAAGGTGGCGTCGTACACGCCCATGCTGCCGTCGACGGAGTTCGGGATCGAGCGGTACCTCTCGAGCGGCGTGATCAAGGGCGTGGGAAGGGCCACGGCCGAGAAGATCGTGAAGCAGTTCGGGACGCGCACGCTCGACGTGCTCACGAATTCCCCGCACCTGCTGCACGCGGTGCCGGGGCTGAAGAAGAAGGCGAAGGCGATCGCCGAAGGATGGCGCGATCACCGCGCCGTGCATGAGATCATGGTGTTCCTCCAGTCGCTCGGCATCGGCACGGCGCTGGCCGTGCGGATCTGGAAGCAGTACGGCTCGCAGGCCGTCGAAGTCGTGAAGATGGACCCCTACCGTCTCGCGGCCGAGGTCGCGGGCATCGGGTTCCTCACCGCCGACCGCATGGCCGGCGCGCTCGGAATCCCCCCTTCCTCACCCGAACGCGCCCAGGCCGGCGTCATGCACGTCCTGCGCGAATCGGCCGCCGAGGGCCACTGCTACGTTCCGCGGGAGGACCTGGGCGAGATGGCCGCGCGCCTCCTCGGCCCGGAGGGGGCCTCCGCGGGGGAAGCGATCGATGCGCTGGAGCGGCGCCAGCTCGCGATCGTCGAGGACGACGCGGTCTACTCGCTGCCGCTTCACGAGGCCGAAGTCGCCGCCGCAGCGCGCCTGCGCGAGCTGATGGACGCGCCGCCCGTCGACATCCCGATCGACGCGGACAAGGCGCTCGCGTGGTTCGAGGGGCAGGCGTCGATCCATCTCGCGGCGCTTCAGCGCGACGCCATCCTCTCCGGCATCCGGAACAAGGTCACCGTCATCACCGGCGGGCCCGGGACCGGCAAGACGACGCTCGTCCGCGGGCTCACGCAGATCTTTCTCAAGAAGGGGCTGCGCCTCTGCCTCTGCGCCCCGACCGGCCGCGCCGCGCGGCGCCTGGCAGACGCGTCGGGCTCCGAGGCCAAGACGATCCACCGCACGCTCGAGTGGAACCCCGGCACCGGCGCGTTCAACCGCACCCCCGCGCGCCCGCTCGAAGCCGACGCCGTCATCGCCGACGAAGCCTCGATGCTCGACATCTTCCTCTTCCGCCAGCTCGTCGACGCCCTTCCGAGCGCCTGCCGCCTCATCCTCGTCGGCGACGCCGACCAGCTTCCCTCCGTCGGCCCCGGCTCCGTCCTGCGCGACATCATCGCTTCGCGCGCCGTCGAAACCGTCCGCCTCACGCAGATCTTCCGCCAGGACGAGCGCTCGCGGATTGTCACCAACGCCCACGCGGTGCTGCACGGCGAGATGCCCGAGCCCGCGGGCGAGGACTTCGGGTTCGTGGAGCGCGACGACCCCGAGGCCGCGCTCGCCGCGATCCTCGAACTCGCCACGCGCGAGCTGCCGCGCCGCCTCGGCATCACCCCGGCCGACGTCCAGGTCCTCGTCCCCATGCACAAGGGCACGCTGGGCGCCATCAACCTCAACGCCGCCCTCCAGGAACGCCTGAACCCCAAGGGCGAACCCGTCGGCCTCGGCCGCTCCTTCCGCGTCGGCGACAAGGTCATGCAGGTCAAAAACAACTACGAACTCGACGTCTTCAACGGCGACCTCGGCCTCGTGAAGGAATTCGACCGCGCCGACGGCATCCTCGTCGCCGTCTTCGACGGCAAGGACTGCGCCTACGGCGCCGACGACCTCGACCAGCTCGAACTCGCCTACGCCTGCACGATCCACAAGTCGCAGGGAAGCGAGTACCCCGCGGCGGTGATCGCCCTTCACACCCAGCATTTCCCCATGCTCCAGCGCAACCTGCTCTACACGGCGATCACGCGCGGAAAACGGTACGTCGCGATCGTGGGGTCGAAGCGCGCGGTGAAGACCGCGGTCGGGAACGATCGGGAACGGCAGCGGTGGACGCGGCTGGGGAAGAGGATCGGAGGATAGGTTGCAGGGCGGGGACCGCGGTCGGGTTCGGCGTTCGGAGTTCGGCGTTCGGCGTTGAGCGGTCGGAGGGCTCGCCTAGTCCTCCTGCAGCCCTGTCCGCCACTTCTCGATGTCTTCGCCGAAATCCTTCCCCGTGCACTGCTTCAGCGCCGACACGATCCGACGGCGCTCGTATGTGTCAGGCTTCGAACGGCCGCCCGCCGCCAGCAGGGGTTTCACGGCTTTGGCCGAAGGGTGGTCCTCGAAGTAACCGGCCAGCCGGCTGTCCTGGGTGCTGCCCGCGAGGAGGATTTCGGCCAGGCGGTCGTCGAGCTCCGGACCGCCGACGGCGATCGCCGCGTTGGCGGCGGCATTGGCCACGTATCCCTCCGGATCGGATATGGCCTCGAGGAGGGCGGCGAGCGCGGCGGCCGAGCGGATGTTGCCGAGGACGTGCGCCGCGCCGCCGCGGTAATTCGCGGGCTCCTTCGTCTCGCCGAGCATCTCGACGAGGGCGGGCACGGCCTGCTCGCCCAGGGACTCGAAGCCGTCCATCGCAGGACCCCAGCCCGCGTCGCCGCCCGCGCGCATCGCCTCCCGGAGATGCGGTATTGCCTTCTCCCCCAGGATGTCGGGCAGGTGGGCGATGGCGTAGCCCCGCGTTTCTTCAGGCTGGCCCAGGGGAATTGCCTCGAGGAAGAGCTTCTCCGCCGCGGGCGCTTCGCCCAAGGCGCGGAGGGCGACGGCGGCGCGCAGACGCACCTCGAGCGGTTGGGCGGCATCCTCCAGCAGCAGGGTCGCGACGGCGCTCAGGCCCTTGGGCTTGAGCCTCGCCGAAACCTCGAGCGCCAGCAACCGGTCGGGCAGCGGGCCTTCCTGGAAACGTGTGAGGAGGACCTCGGGCCCCGGCGTCGTGACCGTGCCCTCCTTGAGGTCGATCTCGCGAAGCAGGTCGCCGTAGGCGATGGAGACGATTCTCTGTCTCCCTTCGTCCACCCACCATCCCCTGTACCACCATGTCGAGGACACGCTCCGCTGGAAGCGCCCGATTTCCTGTATAGAAAACAGGTCCCCGAGCTGCACCGACCACCGGAGGCGGCCCGCTGCATCGAGGAGGGCGAAAGCGCTGCCGGAGCCGACCCACCCATACGTCTCGAACAGAACGGCGCCCGGCTCGTCGTCGAGCACCCGGAAATCCAACGGACACTTCGACAGCTTGCCGCCGGATAGAAGCTTGTCCTCCGGGTCCCGCGACACGTCGACCTTTTCGGGCTCCCACCTGTCTTCCTTGGCCGGAGCGATCGGCGCGGCTCCGTCGCGGCGGCGGCACATCTCGAACGTCCACTCCCCGAATGCCTTGCTCTGCGCCACAACGTAGTGCTTCCCATTCGGCGACACGACGCGCTGGTGCGGGTAGGGAGCCCAAGAGTCCGCGCAGGCCGGCGCGGCGCAGGCGAGCACCAGGGGCAGCAGCCGGGCGATCATCATCGTGCGCGTGATCCGCCTAAATCGCCGGCAGCATCGCCGGCAGGATCCACCGCGTCGGCCCGTCCGGCGGCGGCGCGATGATCCGGCCCTGCTCCTCGGCGACCAGCTCTTCTTCGATCTTCCGGACCTTGAGTCCCAGCGCGCCCACGACGATGCCTCCGAGGAAGAGGACGAACCCCAGGATCACGCTGTCGAGCGGCACAGGTTCGCGGTAGATCCACGACTGGTCGGGGGCGGCGGGGTTGAAGTGGACGGAGACGGCGCCCTGGAAACGACGTTCCATGTCTTCGGACCGGGCGGCCTGGGCCCAGCCGGTGCGGGGCATGACTTCGGATTCGACGGCGCGGAACGACTGGCCGCGGGCCGCGTAGACGTACGTGGTTTTCCGGATGACCGTCAGTTCGCCGTCGGGTCCCATGTAAGGCATGGTCCGGACCGACTCCACGCGCCCTTTGGCGACGGGCCAGCGCTGTTCTTCCCATTCGCGCCGCAGGTCTTTCGCGCTGGTGGCCGCGAGGGCGATGCCGCCCGTCACGACGAGCGCGCTCCACGTGAGGATGAACTTCCAGGATCCGGGTCTGCGGTCGATCTTCGGGCGGGGCCACTTGAAATTGCGCATGGGGGGCCTCCGGAGCGGGTTCGAGGGAGATTGTAGCGCGCCGGGGTCGTGTTCGTGCTGGCATCTTCCCGCTCCGTCCGTACACTCTGCCCATGCGAATCCTCCCCCTCGCCCTCCTCGCCGCCCTCGCCGGCTGCGCTTCAGAACCCAGCGATCCCGACAACCCCGCGCCCTCGAAGTCTTCGAAGGCGATCAACTCCGTCGTGGACGCGGTGATCTCGCCGCTCGAGAGAAAGAAAGTTCCTTCCGACGCCTGGGAGGACGACCGGAGCGGCCGCGAAGCCGACGTGCGGGTTCCGAGGAAGGCGGTGAAGGTGAAGTTCGCGACGCTGGCCGTGGACACGCCGGTGCCGGGCATGCCGGTGCAGGTGGACGGCCAGCCGGTGGGCAAGTCGCGCGTCGGGAAGAACGGGCGCGGGCGGCTCGAGATCCGGGTCAAGGAGGGGGAGCACGTCGTGTACTGCAACAAGATGGAGCGTCACGTGATTGCGCGCGCAGGGACGGCCGCCGTAGAGGTGACGATTCCGGCGTTCGAGGAAGAGGTGATCGAGGAGACGGGGCCCGCGAAATAGGAGCTGCAGTCGCCCGAGGTTTCTCATTCGCGACGGTGGGGATCGAGCGGCGACCGGCACCGAATCAGGCCTTCGGCAAACCAGAGTCCGGCCAACGAAAGTCCGAAGGTGGCGACGATGGCGAGCGACCAAGCGATCGCATCGGGGCCGGGCTCGAGGACGGCGTCGGCCGGGTTCTCGGGGTTGAAGCGGACCGAGACGGCGCGGCCGGGTGCGTAGCGCGTCGCGTCTGCCTGCGCCCGACCCTGGCGCCCGGGAATGTCCGCGGCCGTCCGGTTGTCGCCGCGATGCGCCACGCCATTCACTTCGTAGACGTACGCGACGTGGCACTCCCACAGAACCGTCCCGCGCGGGCTGCCCGGCGTGCTCTCGACGTGCGAGGATTCGATGCGTCCCGGCGCGGAGGGCCAGTGCCGTGCGCAGTCGGCCCGGAGGAACATCGGGAAGGCGAACGTTGCGGGGATCGCGCCGCCGATGAGGAACACGGTTGCCGCGGCGAAGCAGGCGAGGGCGCTCTTCCGGTGGGAAAGGGGCCGATTCATGCTCGCTTCCCATTACAAAACGGGTGCCGCTGGAATCGCGATTCGGCATCACGCCGCTCCGTTCCAGCGTCCAGTTCCTTACAGCGCGTCCAGAAATGTGGGCGTCCGGTCATGGGATACTCCTGGGTCGTAGGGACCCGTTCCCCCCTTCCCCCATTCCCCGTTCCCCGTCACCCCTGCGGACCGCCGCCCTTGTACCAGCCGGCGGCGAACGCGCCGACGCCGATGGCGACGCAGATCATCCCGATGCCGGCGAAAAGCCACTGGAACCACCCTGCTTTCACTCGCAAGACCGACTCGTCGGGCTTCGCGGGGTTGTAGTGCACGAGGCACGCGCCGCCGGGCGGGAACTCCTGCTGGTCCTCGTAGGCGCCTCTTCCCGAGCTGGAGACTTCCATGGGCTCCAGCTTGTTTCCGACGAACGGCTGCCCGTTCACGACGTAGCGGTACTCCACCTTGCAGAGGTGCGTGGTGCCGCCCTTGCTGCCCCGGCGCGACTCGACGCGCGAGGCCATGACGGTGCCCGGCACGGTCGGCCAGTCCGAGGCGCGCCAGTACTGCCAGAGGAATGCGAAGCCGAGGATGGCGAAGATCGAGCCGACGCCGCCGAAGATGCACCCGAACAGTTTCGAGCCGGAGACTCCGGAGCGGCGCTGGGGCGAGGACGGGTGGGAGCCGGGCTGGACTTCGTACATCGTCGGACCTCAGGTGAGAAGGTGCTGCGCAGCGTGAGGAGATTTACGGCAACTACAAACGCACAACTTTCAACTTCCAAGCAACTTCAAACGGTCAACTTCAAAGGACAACTCTACCGGAATGGCACGAGTGGATCCGTGGGGCACTTCCCGAAAAATCGAGCGACTTGACCTTTGAAGTTGTCCCTTTGAAGTTGCTTGTAGTTGTTATTTTTGCGTTTGAAGTTGCCCTTCCCCTACAGATCCCTGTAATTCGGCCCTCCCCCGCCCTCCGGGGTGACCCACGTGATGATCCCGTACGGATCCATGATGTCGCACGTCTTGCAGTGCACGCAGTTCGAAAAATTGACGTGCAGCTTCGTCCCGCCCTTCGGGTCCCGCTGCATCTCGTATACCTGCGCCGGACAGAAGTACATGCACGGATTCCCGTACTCCTGCGTGCACTTGGTCGCGCAAACGTCCGTGTTCGCCACCTTCAGATGGCACGGCTGGTTCTCCTCGTGCTTCGTCCCCGACAGGTACACGTCCGACAGCTTGTCCACCGCGTGCTCGCCTTCGGGCTTCTTCTTCGGCCGGTCGTCCAGCGTCAGCGGAATCTCGCCCGCGAGGTTCGTCTCGATCGCCGGCCGCAGGTGCGTGTGGCTTTCGCCCGCCGGGTAAACCTGCTGCACCCCGCGCCCGCCCGTCACCATCTGCAGCCCGTAGTGCAGCCCGCCCACCAGGAACCCGCCCTCGAACCCCTGCCGGAAATTCCGGACGCCCCAGAGCTCCTTGCGGATCCAGGATTCGTCGAACCGCCGCCCGTAGTCGGAAAGCGTCGCGGCCGCCGCGTCACCCTTCTTCAGCGCCTCCACCGCCGTCTCCGCCGCCAGCATCCCGCTCTTGATCGCGAAATGGATCCCCTTGAGACGCTGCGTGTTCATCAGCCCCGCGTTGTCCCCGATCAGGAGGCCGCCGTCGAAGTACGGTTTCGGAAGCGACCAGAAGCCGCCCTCCGGGATCGACTTGCCGCCGTAGCGCAGCAATTCCCCGCCCTTCAGGACCTCCCGGAAGAACGGGTGGTTTTTCAGCTCCTGCAGCAGCCACTGCGGATCGGTCAGGGGATTCCGGTAGTCGAGCGACACCACGAGCCCCAAGGACAGCAGGTTCTCCTTCATCCCGTACGCGAACGACCCGCCGAAATTGTCGAGTCCGAGCGGGAAGCCCATGGTGTGGACGACTTTGCCCGTGGGGAAGCGGTTTGCGTCGGGGAGCTTCCAGATTTCCTTGACCCCGGTGGAGTAGAACTGGGGATTCTCGCCGTGAAGCGCGAGCTTGTTCACGATGACCTTGGTCAGATTGCCGCGCGAACCCTCGGCGAGCACGGTGACCTTCGCCTTGATGTCGACGCCCGCCTCGAAATTCGTCTTCGGCTGCCCGTGCTTGTCGATTCCCTTGTCGCCCGTGCGGATCCCGGCGAGGCGCGCGCCGTCCCAGAGCGGCTCGGCGCCGGGGAAGCCGGTGAACAGGTCGATGCCCTTCTCCTCGACCTTCTTCCCCATCCATCTCACGAACCGGTTGAGCGAGATGATGGAGTTGCCGTGGTTGTGCATCGCGGGCGGCACGTACGGCAGTCGGAACTTCCACTTCTTCGTGAGGAAGTAGACGTCGTCCTGGGTGACGTCTCCTTCGACCGGCGCTTCCTTCTTCCAGTCCGGCATGAGTTCGTCCATGCCGCGTGGGTCCATGACGGCGCCGGACATGATGTGCGCGCCGACCTCGGGGCCTTTCTCGATGACCATCATCGAGGGTTCGGCGAGGCGTCCGCCGGCTTTGCTTTCCTGGAAGAGCCTGTGCAGGTGCAGGGCGCAGGCGAGGCCGGCCGGGCCGGCGCCGACGATGAGGACGTCGGTCTCGAGGGATTCGCGGTCGGGCATGGGAGGGGGGTCCAGGTTGTGAGTCTGGCCTTAGTGATAAGCGGAAACAGTGATTTTGTGAAGAGCGCGGCGCAGCCGCGCTCCGGCGGACTTCACGATCTCCTCGCCGGCTCCAGGTACTTGTGCTTCGTCCCGGAGATCGAGAGGAGCTTCTCCTTGTCCCAGATGAATTCCGCGCGTGTCGTCCCGACGGGGAAGTACTCGTCGATGAGTTCGATCGCGTCGCAGGGACAGGCCTCTTCGCAGAACCCGCAGTTGATGCACCGGAGGAAGTTCAGCTCGAACTGGGCGGGGCGCTTATCGCGGTCCTTCCAGGCGGCGGGGGCGGGTTCGGCGACGATCCGGATGCACTCGGCGGGGCAGGCGGTGGAGCAGAGGAAGCAGGCCACGCATTTTTCGCGGCCTTCGGAGTCCTTGTTGAGGCGGATGATGCCGCGGTAACCGGGTTTGAGGCCGGGCTGCTGTTCCGGGTACTGGATCGTGAACGGCTTCCCGAACAGCGACGTCACCAGGTGCTTGAGCGTGTGGCCGAGGCCGCGCGCGACCTCAGGCAGATAGAGCTTCTCCCAGAAAGATTCGCCGGGGGCGCTGACGGGCTCGTGAGTCGCGTGTTCCATGACTTCTTGAAGCTAGCGCTGTTTCACCCGTTCGGCAAGGTTCCTCTCCGGCGGGGTTCGGAGTTCGGCGTTCGGAGTTCGGCGTTGACCCTGCGGACCATGTCGACTGTAACGCCCAACTCCGAACGCCAAACTCCGAACGGGCTGTCAGTCGGCCGCTTCCTCGATGAACTCGCGCACGGCCTTTCGGAACTCTTCTCCTCCGCGCTCGGGGATGTCGTTGTGGTAGGAGTCGAGCGGCAGGAACTTTTTCGGCTCGAGGGCCGCGTCGAAGACGGCTTTGCCCTGCTCGAACGGAACCACCTCGTCGCGCTTGCCGTGGATGACCATCACGGCGCAGTGGAGCTTCTTGACGTTTTCGATGTTGTTCAGCCTGCCGCGCACGAGGATCGAGGTCGGAAGCCAGGGGTAGTGGACGTCGGCGATGGCTTTGAGCGTCTTGAAGGGAGCCTCGAGGACGAGCGCCGCAGGGGGCTCCGCGACGGCCAGCTCGCTCGCGAAGGCGCAGCCGAGCGACTCGCCGTAGTAGACGAGTTTTTTCGGGTCCACGTCGGGCTGGGCGCGCAGCCAGGTGAGCGCGGCGCGGGTGTCGAGGTAGATGCCCTCCTCGTTCGGCGAGCCGCGGCTCCTGCCGTAGCCTCGATACCCCAGGAGGAGGAGGCCCCATCCCGCGTCCTCCGCGTCCCTCATGCGGTCCGACCGGTCGGAGATGTTTCCGGCGTTGCCCTGGCAGAACAGGAGCGTCGGGTGGCCCTTGCTCTTCGGCGGACGCCACCAGCTGACGAGGGCAACACCGTCGGAAGCATTGAACGTGATCTCCTGGACGCCCTTGAGGCGGTAGTCGGCCGGCGGGCGGAGATCGCCCTCGGGGTAGTAGAGGAGTTTGTTCTGGAAGAAGTAGAGCAAGAGGAGGGGGATCACCACGATGAGGATGCCCGAGCGAAGGCAGCGGACCCAGAGGCGGGCGTGCTTTCGAGGGGGATCGGCCATAGGGAGTAGTTTACCGGAGGTGACGATGGCAACTTCAAACGATCAACTTCAAATTTCAAGTAACTTTCAAACGGACAACTTCAACAGGAAACTTGCCCGGGCGGGCTCGCGTGGACTCAGCCGTGACCATCCGAACAACCGCAGCCTTTTTCCTTTGAAGTTCTCCATTTGAAGTTACTTGAAGTTGTTACTTTTGCCTTTGAAGTTGCCTTAGTAACTCTCGCGCACATACTGCTGCCAGAGTTCATCCAGCTCCCCATAGCTCCTCACCCCGAACGCCTTCTTCAGCGCTTCCTCCTGCGGCTCGCCGTTGCCCAGCTCGTCGACGAATTTCAGGAAGTCCTTCCTTCTCGTCGCGATCATCCACTCCACCAGGCTCCACGCCTTCACGCCCTTCGGCCCGTCCAGGCCGTTCACCTTGGCCTCGAGGACCTCCCGGATCGGCGGGTTCAGCCCCCCGCGCACCATTGCCTTCATCCGCGACTTCCAGTCCAGCACGTCGCTCAGGTCCTCGCCGCCCTCGGCCGCGGTCTCGAAGGTGATGCAGTTCGTCTTCGCCGACTTCGTCATCCGGCAGGTGAACCAGTACGCCAGGCCTTCCTGCAGCCAGTCGGGCGGGTTGCCGCCCTTGAAGTGCTGGAGGAAGAGGAACTCGATCACGCAGTGGATCGTCCAGTCGGGGAAGAATCCCGCGTCCTGGTCCCCCTGCCGCACGTCGAACGTCATCGGCGTCCAGCCCATCCACCCCGACATCGCCCGTTCGTCGTCCAGCTCGCGCCCCTTGAGCCCCGCCCAGCGCTCCAGGAACGAGATGTGGTCCTCCTTCGTCTTCAGGAAAACGCCGCCGATCGGGTCCGCCAGCTCTTCCTCCTTCAGCTCGAAGACCTCCAGGAACCCCGCGCGCGCCGCCTCCGCGTGCCGCACGTACCCCGCGACCTCCTCGTCCGTGCCCATTCCCTGGAACACGAAATGCTTCGACGTCCGCTTCGAGAGCCGCCACCCCGTCTTCGCCTCGACGTCGCTCGCGTCGCCCACCTTCTGCCCCGCGTCCGCCGCGGCGATCCGCTTCGCCTCCCCCTCGAACGCCGCGACGTCCCCCGGCGAAACCCAGTTGCCGTTCATCTGCACCCAGCCCAGCCCCTCGCGCGCCTTCTGGCTGTAGTCGTCGTAGAACAGCACCTGCGCCCAGGACGACTTCGCCTCCTCCTTCAGCCCTTTCTTCAGCGCCCAGTTCGCAATCTCCTCGAACTCCTTCGCCGCCTTCGCGCACATCGCGTTGCGCTTCGTGTCGAACTCCGCCAGCGCCTTGTTCACCGCGTCCGGCGCGCCTTCGTTCGCGTACTTGCGCAGCGCCGCGGGATCCTCGACCCAGGCGCCGCCCTCGAATTTCCACAGAAGCGCTTTCTTCGCGTCGGTGCAGTTCGGGTCGAGCGAGAGGGCGCGGCGGTATTCCAGCAGCGCGGCCGCGTGGAGTTTCTTCCCCGTCGCGTACTTTCCGAGCGTCACGTGCTCGCGCGCCGCGGCTTCCGCCTGCTTCCGGTACTTCTGCTCGTAGTCCTTCTTCGGGTCGAACACGCCCTGCGCCGCCGCGGCGCGGATCCACAGCACGAAGATCGCGAACGTGAAGACCGTGCGCATGGCGCAACTCCGGATTGTGACGCGTACGGGAGTGTAACCTGCCTTGACCGCGGCGAGGCTCTCCAGACAAACTCCGGGACCATGCCGCCACCAAACCGCTCGAATACGGCGCGATCGCTCGCGCTCGGCGCGATCGCGATCCTGCTGCCCATCCTCTTCCTCCGGCTCTGCGGAAAACAAGAGGAACGGCAGAAACCGCTTCCGGACGACGACATCACCGCCAAAGCCCGCGAGCTGGGCTTCGACCGCGCGCGGTGCGTCGCGTTCGTGAAGGACGAGGTGGGGGAAGAGGCGTACGAGGGCGTGCTGCGCGGCGAGGTCGGGACGCTCTGGTCCGGGGCGGGGAACGGGCCGGACCGCGCGCTGCTCCTGGCGGCGCTGCTCCGGCGGTGCGGACTCAAGGCGGAGGCGCTGGAGGGGAAGGGCTGGGGGGTGCGGATCGGGGAGGGGCCGAAGG
>JACPRD010000140.1 GCA_016190145.1 Planctomycetota bacterium
CTCATAGTGACAGAAGCCGTGCAATCCAATACGGGATTCTTGTGGAAGTCGCCGGCGGGGCCGGCGACCCCGTACCCCTACCCCCGCCCGCGCCCGCGCCCGGCATTTCTTTGCGACACATGTCGGACCTTTTCCGAAGTGAAGGGCCGGGCGCGGGCGGGGGCGCGGGCGGGGGTTGGGGTACGGGGTCGCCGGCTCCGCCGGCGACTTCCACAAGAATCCCGTATTGGATTGCACGGCTTCTGTCACTATGAGTGCACGTCATGACACCGGACCGACGCGAGATGCTCGAAACGCTCGTCCGACAGCACGCCCGCGCGGTGGGCGCGATCTGCTGGGCGCGCATCGGCCGGGCCCTCGAAGTCGACGACCTCGTTCAGGAAACCATGATGCGCGCGTGCCGCGATTTCGGCGCCCTCAGGGAACCCGAGAAATTCGGCGCCTGGGTCCGCGGCATCGCGGAAAACGTCTGCAGAGAATGGTTCCGCGGAAAAAAGCGCTTCCCAAAAGCGCTCGGCGACGCCGCGGAGGACGTGCCGGAACCGGAACGGGAGGTCCCCGCGGGCGAGGAGGAACGCGTGCGGCGGGCGCTGGGAGAGATGCCGGAGATTTACCGCGAGACGATCGCGCTGTTTCATTTCGAGAAGCGGAGCTACGCGCAGATCGGGGCGATGCTCGGCGTCTCGGCGGCGGCGGTGAACGCGAGGCTGACCAAGGGACGGGCGATGCTTCGGGCCCGATTGAAGGGAGTGACGGCCGATGACATGCGTTGACTTCAGGGAACGGCTGGTGGCGTATGCGGACGGCGAGGACAGCTCGCCGCTCGAGGTGGAGCGGCACGTGGCGGGCTGCCCGAGCTGCGCCGCCGAGCTGGAGGACCTGCGCCGGGACGCGGCGCTGCTCGACCGCGCGCTCGCGCCGGTCGCGGAGCGCGCGGATGCCGCTGCCGAACGCGCGATCGCGAGCCTGCCGCCCGACCCTGCGCTGCGGCGCCCGGGCGGCGCGCCGTGGTGGAGCGTCGTGTTCGCCGCCGCCGCGAGTTTTCTCCTCGCCGTGGTGCTCGTGAAAGGCCCTTCCGTCGTTCCCGACGCGGTCACCGCCAGCGCGCCTGTCGCGGCGCGGCTCCGCCAGGCCACGGGCCCGCTCGAACTGCGCGCGCCCGGCCGCGGCTGGGAACCGATGCCCACCGGCGCGGCGATCCCCGCCGGGTCCGTCATCCGCACGTCCGCTCTTTCGCGCGCCGAAATCCGCCTCGAATCCGGCGCGCAGCTCTGCCTGAACGGCTCGACGACCGTGAACGTCCTCGACTCCGCCAACTGCCAGGTCGTCCTCGGCGAGCTCTGGACCCGCGCGGCCGGAACGGCCTCCGACACCTTCGTGCTCACCGCCGGCGACACCCGTTTTTCAAGCAAAGGCGCCGAATACGTCGTTTATTTCAACTCCGTCGAACCCCGCCTCACCGCCCTCGCGGGGGAGATCTCGGTTCAGAACCCGGCCCAGGACTCCCTGGTCCGCGCGAGCGAGACGATCTACCTCGCCACGCAGGTCTGCCGCGTCGACCCCGAGCCCGCCACCATGGCCCAGCTCTCCTGGGTGGTCGACCTGGGCGTCGAGCCTTCCTCCCCCGAGGAAGCCCTCCGCCGGGAAATTGCCGTCCTCCTCTCCGACACCGGCTGCGCCGCCGGCTTCGCCGAACCCCGCCTGAAGGAAGTCGGCGACCGTGCGGTCGCCCCGGTCGTCGACTGGATTCGCGTGAACGACGCCGTGCAGAAATCCCACGGCCGCCGGCTCGGGGCGAGGATCATCGCGGATGTCGCCGCGCGCAAGGATGCCGCGAGGCTCGTGGAACTCCTCAGAGACATCGACGAGGTCGTGCGCGTCGAGGCCAACCGCGGGCTTATCCGGATTTTCGGCGTGGAGATTGCGACGGAAAAGGCTGCGCGGGAGAACGGGGAAGAGGCTTGCGGGAAATGGCGCGGGTACGTGGAGAAGAAGTAACGATCGCGATTCAATACGTCCCCGCATCGCACTCCGCCCCTGGCGCGCGCTTCCCCAACTCCTCCCTCAGCGCATCGCGGCACCGCCGGCGGAGCGCCTGGTGAAGATCCGGCCCTGAGGCGGTCGAGCCGAGGGAGGCGGAGAATTCGAACTCGGCGAGGAGGGGGAGGTTGGGGGCGAGTTCGAACAGGAAGACCGATGCATGCATGTCGCCGCCCCTGAACTGGAAGCTGTCCTCGTAAGTAGGCGCCGTATACGAGAGGGTTTTCACGACGAGGACGTAGCGGACGGTTGCGAATTCCTGCATCTGGCGGGCTGCTTCCGACTTCTCCTGCCATTTCAGGGGCTTGCCGGGGCTCCACTCGGACTTGCGCGACAGGCAGGCGGCGGTCGTGGCGCGGTCGGAGCACCAGCGGAACTTGACGGGGCCCGGGGCGGTCAGGTCGGCGAGGTCCTCCTCGTGGATCGCCAGGGCGTTCGCGGGGGTCAGCTCGGCCGGGAACATGTCGGGAAGTTCGCCGCCGGGTTCGGGGGCGTAACCAGTAAGCCCGGCGAGCCGGGCCTTGAGCGTGGCTATCGAGGCGAGTCGCGGCTCGGCGGCCGCGCGGGCCGCGTCCATCATGCGCCGCTCGTTCCGGACGCCCAGCCAGACGGCGGTGCCCACGAAAAGCGCGCCAAGCAGGAGGATCGGGACGACGATCTTGAGCGTTCCGCGCAGCGAGTTCACGCGGCGATTGTCGCCTCCCGGCAAGCGAAAACAACCGGAACCTGAGACGGAGCGCGCGCCGGCTCGATCTCCAGGTCGGGTGCGCCCGAGATGCCGTTCTCGACGATGCGGGCGAAAATCTGCCGCAGCACCACGAGCGGGTCGGGCTGCGCGACGTCGGTCTCGACGGACACATGAGCCGAACTTCCACGGTCCGCGCGCGTCTAAATGGGAACACTTGAAAACGGAGACCCCATGCGAGCTCTTCCTGCCTTTCTGTTCGTCCTCTGCACCGCCGCCGGCGCGTGCGCCGAAGACGTCGTCGACCAGCTCCTCGGAGGCGACCCTGCGGCTTACCACGAAGCCGCGTGCCGGATCGCGCACGAGGGGAAGGACGGGCTGGCGCGGCTGGAGGCGCGGCTCGCGAAGATGAAGCCGACGGCGGAGCAGGAAGGGCGTGCGGCGACGACGCTCTCGCTCGCGCTGCTCTTCACGACTCCCCGCGCGGATCTCGCGGCATGGCCTGTGCTGGCGGGGGTCGCGAAGGAGCGGATCGCCCAGGGGCGCGAGCTGGCGAAGCGGCTGGCGGGGTACGAGGGGAAGTTCCGGTCGCCTGGGAACGGCGCGCCGGGCGCGCCCGAACCCGAGCCGGCGCCGCTCGACCTCGATGATTCGGCGCTCCGGCGCCTGCAGGGCTTCGCGCTGGAGGGCATCGCCGACCTGTGCGCGTCCGAAGAGGCGATCAACCGCGCCTACGGTGCTTCCCTGCTCATCGACATGAACGCTTTCCAGGAACAGGCGGCGCTCGACCGTCTCTCGAACGACGGCGGCGGCTTTCACACGTTCGACGGCTGCTGCGACCACGCCACGACCGTCGGCGAGACGGTAAAGGAGTCGCTCGCCTCGCGCTCCTCCTGGATCGCGCGCCGCGCCGCGAAACCGGATCCCGTTTTCGCCGCCGAAGTCGAGCTCATGGTTCAGTCCCTTCAGCAGCAGGAGGACGGCGGCTTCGACGGCATGTCCCACCTGGTCAATGGCCTGCGCCAGGCCGTGGGGAAGCGGGCTCCGGCGACGTCCGACGCGTGGTGGGATGCGGCGCGCCCGGTGTGGCGCGTCTGGTGGAACGAGTTCGCGGGGAAACCTATGGCGGACGGGACGACGAAGGCGTGGTGGAAGCGGGTGGAGGAGGTGGGCGGCATAAAGTGAAGCAGCCAGGAACTGCGCGGGGGCTCGTGAGCGGGCGGGGGGCCAGGTCGGACGCGTTCCGCGAAAACTGAGAGCGCGTGAAGAATTCGAGCGCCTGCGGCGGTCGGACCTCGCTTCGCGACGCCGCCCAAAAGCGGGCGGCGTCGCTACGCTCGTCCCGACCGCTCGCCGTCGCTCGCCTTCTTCA
>JACPRD010000142.1 GCA_016190145.1 Planctomycetota bacterium
GCGACTCGTCGCGCCGCGCGCCATCGAGGTCCGGGCGATCCGGCTTCACTGGAGCGGGCTCGAGTCCGCCTCGATCCCGGTTCCACAACCGGCGGGACTGAGCTCGAATCACGACGGGCGGCCGGATTTCGAGCCCGTGATGACCCTTCCCCAGACGGAAGAATTTCCGTGGGCCGGCGCCTCCGTCGACTTCCCCGCCGGCGCGCGCGCCGTCGAGACGCGCGACTTCGGGACGCCGGAGACGCGGCCGCGCCCCGGCTGGCCCGTCGCGCCCGGGGTCCACGATCACCGCTTCTCGTTCCGCGTGCCGCCCGACGCCCCGCCGACGTTCGAGGGACAGGGAATCACGATCCGGTACGTGCTGGTCGCGGAAGTTCCGCGAACCGACACGTGGGACGTGCAGAGCGACGGGGTCCAGATCCGGGTGGCCGTGGCGTTCCGCGGGCGCGCCGGGGAGGAGCGCCGGAGCGCCTCGGCGGCGGGCGTGACGCTCTCCGCGGTCCTCGAGGCGGGGCCTCTCGAGGGCGGCGGCGCCGTGCGCGCGCGGCTGTCGATCGACAATCCCCGGGGGACGCGCGTCTCGCCGGTGCAGATCGTGCTGCGCCGGACCGACACGGCACGCGTCGGAGACACGGCGCAGTCCAGGACTTCGACGGTGGCGACGGCCGAAGGGCCGGCGCCGGGCGGGGGCTCGGAGATCGCGCTGGCCGTCGACCTCCCGCCGCAGTGGTGCCCCTTCCGCGGGCACGGCACCCGGGCGGACTACGATCTCGCGGCCCGGGTGGCCGTGGCGGACGCCGGGGTCGTCGAAGTCAGTTTCCCTCTGGAACCGGACCGCACCAGCGAGGGCCATGCGAAATGAAAACATCGGTACCCGGGGATATCCGGGGGCAGTTCGAGGAGGCGCTGGGGCGCGAGAACGAGGCGTGGTCCATGAACTCCTCGCGCAACCGCGCGGGCGATCCCGGCGAAACGTGGGTCGTCGCCACCAGAACGCGCCTCATCGTCGGCGACCGCGGCTTCGGCGGCCCCGTCTCCCTCCGCGAAATCCCCCTCAAGTCCATCCGGGGCGTCGAAGTCGAGGGCGGCTCGTTCGGCGCCGGCCGCGTCGTCATCCTCGGCGACTCCGGCGCCGTCGACCACGTCTGCTTCTCCGCCCTCGAACGCGATGACTTCGCTTCCCTCGGCACCCGTATCCAGGCCCGCGACCCCCAGGCCGAGGCCGGCCAGGCGCGGGTCATCGGCGAAGACGCGGCGGCGAGGCGGAAGAGAGTCAGGAAGGAAGACGCGGCCGAGGTGCCGATGGCGATTCCCGTCGAGCCGCAGGCGCGCCGCGCCGCCGCGCCCACGAAAATCCCGCCGCGCACGAAGCCGGTCCCCGCCGCCGGCGAGTTCGAACTCTTCCTCGAAAACCCCTGGGCCTGCCCCGGCTACCTCCTCCGCGGCGTCCTCCGCCTCGCCTGGCCCGCCCCCCGAAAAGTCCGCGGCGTCCGCCTCTTCTGGAGCGGCAAGGAACGCACGCACGTGACGACGGGAAGCGGCAAGCACCAGCACACGCACCGGAGCGAGCACGCCTGGGTGAACGAGCGGATCGGGTGCTTCGGCGCGGAGGAGCCGCTCGGGTTTTTCGGGTCCATTTCGGACGCGATGTCCGGCTCGGCGCATCCCGAGCTGGCGCGGGGCAGCTACGAGTACCCGTTCGAGTTTTCGGTACCGAAGGGGTCGCCGGGGACGTACGCGGGGAGGCACGTGGACGTCACCTGGGAGTTGTACGCGCAGGTCGACGTGCCGCGCGGGTTCGACCTGTGCGTGCGCTACCCGATCCGGGTGGTGCCGCCGCCGCCGGCGCACGCGGACGCGGCGCGCGGGCAGCACGCGAAAAGCGCGAAGCTGGACGCGTGGCTGAACGCGGGCCCCGCGGGTCCGGGCGCCTCGCTCACGGGCGGGTTCAACGTGCAGAATCCCTCCGGGAAAACGATCCGCGCGGCGACGGTGAGCGTGATCCGCATGGAGCGCGCGACCGCGAGCGGCCACACGCGGCAGACCGAAACCGTCGAAAGCGCGCAGCGCGTTGCCGGGCATGCGCTGAACGGTGACGTGCCCTTCACGGTCCGTCTGCCCGACTCCTTCTGCCCCTGGCGCGGCCGATTCTCGGAGCTGAGCTACTTCGTGCGGGTCGAGTTGGACGTGGCGTGGGCGTTCGACGTGGCGGTCAATCTCGGCGTCTGATCAGGGACGCTATTTGCAGGAGGGGGGAAGAGGTACTGCACTCTTTCGGCGAAGGAGCCACCGGATGCCCGGAACGCAAGACGTCTCGGCGACCACGTTTCTGACGAAACTTCGTCTTGTCGGCCTTCCGGTGGTGGCGGTTTTCGAGGCTTCCTGGTCGACTCCCTGCCGGGAGTTGCGTCCCGTCTTGGAACGGCTTGCGCGGAATTTCGCAAACCGGGTGGAGTTTCGCGCTGTGGACGCGGTTGAGTATGGGCGTCTCGCTGGAGAATTGAAGGTGTGGAGTCTTCCGACGCTCCTGTTCTTCAGGGGCGGTCGCGAAGCGCGGCGGGTGGAGGGGAAGCTTCCGTTCGAGACGCTCGAGGCGATGGTGGCAGATTTCGTGTGCCCGCCGCGGGATTAGGTATGGAGGCGGCCCGGCTGGCGGGGCTCGCGTGTAATGTGGTGCATTCTGGTACAGACATGACAGAAAACGGACACTTCGATCCGAACCTCGCCGCCATGCAGGTTCACAACTACTTATGCAATAATGGGTTGTGTCGTTACTAGATAATTGACCCGAAGGCGTGGAAATTGCACCTCGTCCTCCCTCTTCCCATTTCATATTTCTTTTTGAAATACACTCATCAAAAAACTGAATTTGGCCGTCTAAATCAATAGAGAGGAATTTAGCCCCCTTCTGCTACGATCCCTCCTAAGGCCAGCGGAGATCACCTTGGAACCGGTCACAGGAACCGTACCCCTCGAGAAGTTCCCCGGAAAAACCCTCGACGGTTTCCTCGTCGAAGCCCCCCTCGGACGCGGCGGCATGGCCGCAGTCTTCCGCGGCCGCGATATCTCCCTCAATCGCCCCGCCGCCATCAAGGTCCTCCTCAGCCAGGCCGTCCGTGACCCCGCCACCCGCGCCCGCTTCGTCTCCGAAGCCCGCACTGCCGCCTCCCTCACCCACCCCAACATCGTCCAGACCTACCGCGCCGGCGAACAGGCCGGCGTACTCTTCATCGCCATGCAGTACGTCAACGGCCAGACCCTCGAAAAAACATTGAAGCGGGACGGCCGGCTCGCGCCGAAGCGCGCGCTGGCGATCGCCCGCGAGGTTTGCCTCGCCCTCGAGGCGGCGCACGCCGCCGGCCTGGTTCACCGCGACATCAAGCCGGCCAACATCATGGTAGGCCCGGACGGCCACGTCACCGTGATGGACTTCGGCGTCGCGAAGCCGCTCCAGGGCGAGGTGATGGATGGCGAGACATTCGCCGGCACCCCCGAGTACGCGAGCCCCGAACAGCACGCCGCCGGCGCGGTCGACGGACGCAGCGACCTCTATTCGCTCGGCGTCACCCTCTACCAGATGCTCACCGGCCGCCTGCCCTTCGTCGCCGAAACGGAAACCACCCTTCGGCGCCGCATCGAGGAAGAAGAACCCCTCGCCGTGCGCGATCTCGAACGCTCCGTCCCGCGCCCCGTCGCCGCCCTCGTCTCGCGCCTGATGGCCAGGTCCCCCGCCGGCCGCCCCGCGACCGCGCGCGAAGCCATCCGCGCCATCGACGCCGCCCGCCGCCTCGCCATCCTCCGCTTCCCTGCCGCCGCCGCCGCCGCCGTCCTTATGCTCGCGGCCGGCGCGTTTGCCGCGCAGAAGATCCGCGACTGGAAGCCCGCCGACCCGGACGCCGCGCGTCCGTCCACGATCCAGGGCAGCGCGCGGCCCGCGCCCGCCGTCGAACCCGAGCCGCCGCGCCCGCCCGTCCCCGCCATCCCCTGGACCGACCGCCCCACAGTCCTCGTCGCCCTCTTCGCAGGCCCCGACGGCGAATCCGACTGGCTTCCCGAGGCGATCGCCGACCTGATCGCGCGCGACCTCGCCGCGACACGCCAGGTCGTCGTCCTCCCCCGCTCCCGCGTCTGCCAGGAACTCGCCCTTCCCGAAAACCGCGGCGCCTTCGCCGAAAACGCCGCGCGCACCCACGGCGCGGAGATCGTCGTCATGGGCGACTACGCCCTCGCCGGCGACCGCCTCCGGCTCTCCGTCGAAATCCTCCGGCTCACCCCCGAAGGCCCGACGCGCCAGCCCCTGAGCGCCCACGGCCTGAGGCGCGAGTTCTCCGAAGTCGTGGGCCCGCTCACGAAAGCGATCCTGCGCAGGATCGAGGAACCGGCGGGCGGGAAGAGCGGGTCGTAGCCGGGCCGATCAGGCGACCGCCTCGAATACTTCGACCTGCTCCGCGCGACCCTTCACCATCACCGCATCGTGCCCCGCGAACTTCACCTGGCCGCGCGCCGCCTTCTCGACCGCCGCGCTCACGAGGACCGTCCCCGGACGCGCCGCGCCCTCGAGCCGCTGCGCCACGTTCACCGCGTCCCCCATCGCCGTCGGCCGGTCGCCTCCCACGCTTCCCCAGAGCACCTCGCCCGTGTTGATCCCGACCCGCAGGGCGAGCGTCAGGTTCTTCTCGCGGTTGAACGCCGCGATTTCCTCCTGCATTCCGATCCCCGCGCGCACGGCGCGGAGCGGGTCGTCGTCGTGGGCGTTGGGGGCGCCGAAAACGGCCATGACCGCGTCGCCGATGAACTTGTCGATCGTGCCGCCTTCCTTTTCGATGCGGGCGCGGAATCGTTTGAAGAGGGCGTCGATGATGTCGGTGACGTCTTCGGGGTCCATGTGTTCGGAGAGCGAGGTGAACCCCGAGAGGTCGGAGAAGAGGACGGTGACGGTGCGGCGTTCGCCGGGTGAGAAGGCCATGGCGCGGACAGGATAGCGCCCGCCGAGCCGCGCGACAATCGGTTCCGCGGGAAGAGGGAAACAACCCGCCCTGGTGGGAAACCGGAACAGGATTGGACGGTCTGACCCGTGCGGGCGCGCCAGTGGCGCGCCCGCACCCCGATGCCGGGGGAGGCCCTGGTCAGAACGTCCCTCTACTCGTCGGGTCTCGCATACCGCCAGTCCATCCCCGCGGCGACCGCGTCCGGAGCTTCGGCCTCGCCCGTCCATCTCCATTCGCGGCCCGGCTCGATCACCGCTTCCTTCCACACCGCGCTGTCGCGCGTGCGGCGTTCCCATCCTTCGGCGTCGACGTAGCGGAAACGCCAGCGGAGGCGGAGGGGCGCGCCGGTGCGGTTGGCGACGGCGACGTCGAGGGCGAGGCGGCCGGAGTTACGGGAGGGCTGGAAGCGCGTGACTTCGAGGGCGCCGGCGAGGAGGGGCTGACCGGGGCCGAGGAGGGCGAGGTCGGGGGTGCGGTCGGGGCCGGCGGGCGGCGGCGGGTCGGCGCAGCCGGCGCAGGCGAGGGCGAGGAGGATCAGCGGGCGCACGGCTGGAGGTCCAGGGTGACGGCGGCGTCGCCTTCGGTGGAGGTCCGGAACGTGAATTCGCCGGGGCGGACGCGGGCGCGCCAGCGGCCGGGGGCGACCCGGGTGAAGGTGCCGGGGGCCTGGAGGAGTTCGAGGTTTCCGGAGGCCTCGAGGGTGACGTCGTATTCGACGGCGGCGGGGAGGCCGTCGACGTCGAGGCGGAAGCGTGCTTCGTCGCCCTTTTCGACGGTCGTGCGGGTGGCGGTCCAGCGCCAGGCGTAGACGTTGACGTCCCAGGACGTTTCGCCGGCGGCGGAGGCGAGGGTCAGGACGGCGGGGCCGGCCTGGTCGGGGGCGACGTGGCCGAGGAACACGGCGCGCGAGGGGCCCTCTCCAGAAAAGAAAACATCGGCTCCATCGAAGTCCTGGCGGATCGATCGGCCGGGGTGTTCGAGGCGAAGGGAGCACTCGGCCGCGTCGGCGGGGACCTCGATCGCCGTGTCCCCCGCTTCCACGAGCGACGGCGGCGCGGGCGTGCCGATGTCTTCCGAGGATTCGAAATCGAGGAAGGGGGCGCCGGCGGCGACGAGGGTCGCGCCGCCGGCGAGGTCCTCGGCTCGGAGACGCCAGGCGCCGGAGTCGTCGGCGCGCACGTCGAGCGTCGCGCGTGCCGCGTTCTTCGGTACTACCCGCAGTTCGGCTCCCGCGGAGGGCGCGCGCACGACGACATCGCGGTCGGTCGCGCGGACGCGGAGGACGGCGCGGGCGTCGCCGGCGGACGCGGCGGCGGCGAGCAGGAGGAGGATCGCGGCGGCGCGCATCAGAAGCCGATCTCGAAACCGATGGAGGGAGAGAGGGAGCCCTGCCACTCCTCGTGGCCGGCCGCGTCGTCGCCGCGGGTGGCGCGGCCGCGAAGATCCAGGACGAATCGGGCGG
Organism: Planctomycetota bacterium; assembly: GCA_016190145.1. Taxonomy (GTDB): domain Bacteria; phylum Planctomycetota; class MHYJ01; order WSZJ01; family WSZJ01; genus WSZJ01. Next base: position 6,451 of record JACPRD010000142.1, read on the forward strand.
AGCGGCCGACGCGCCATTCGACGCCGGCGCGAGCCTGAGCGACGCCGTCGGTCTCGGAGTCGTGGGAGGAGCGGGCGTGGGCGGCGCCGCCGCCGGCGGCGGCGAAGAAATGGAATTGTCCTGCGGTGGCGAATTCGTAGCGGATGGAGAGGATGTAAGTGGAGACGCGGACGCGGTCGCGGGTGCGGGTTTCGCGCGTGCCCGGACCGGTCGTCGTCGTGGTTGTCGTGGGTGGAGGCGCCGGGTTGGGGTTGGGGTTGGGATTTGGGTTCGGATTCGGATTCGGGTTGGGATTCGGATTCGGGTTGGGGTTCGGGTTCGGCGCCGGATTCGGGTTCGGCCCCGGATTCGGCGACGTCGTCACCACCGTCTCCGCCGGCAGCGTCTCCTCCGTCACCCGCTCCCGCTCCCCGCTCCACGCGTCCGCCTCCAGCTCCACCCGGAATCCCTTCCCGAGATCCAGCGACACCCGCCCCCCGTAGACCGCCCCGTCCTCGTCGCCGGAGTCGTTCTCGTGCCACATCCAACCCAGCACGGGCTCCGCCGTCAGCGGCGGCAGGCCCGCGGACTCGGCCGACGGACGGATCGCCGGTCCCTCGACCCTGAATCCGTCGCGCGGCGTCTCCGCCTCGATCCGGTCGGCGTCCTCCGCGCCCGGAAGGCCGATCTCGACGCTGTTGTCCAGCCCGCCCGCCGTCCGCGTGCGCTTCGACACGAGCGCCGTCGGCCCCGCGAACGCCGTGACCACCACTTCCTCGGACTCCTCGGAATCGCGCAGCTCGACGCGCGCGACCGGCGTGCGCCCCACGAGCAGCATCGCGCGCGCGCCGGCGCGCGTGCCCGCGGGCGCGGCCGCCGCGCCGGGACCCGTCACGCGCACGGCGGCAGTCTGGGGGCGGGAGAGGGCTGGAAGAGCGAAGGCGAGGGCGAGCGAGACGGAGAGAAAAAGACGCACGGCCAGTTCCTCAAGAAGGTCGCGTGAGAAGTCGCATTCCTGAAAACCCGGATGCGTCGGCCATCATCAGGTGGGTCCCAGGCCTGTCAAGCTTCTCATTCTGCGCGAAAAGTGGGATCGGCGGCGTCCGGACCTCGCTTCGCGGCGCCGCCAAAGGGCCGGCGGCGCCGCTTCGCTCGCCCCGGCCGCTCGCCGCCCCACTTTTCGCGCAGAATGAGAATCTCGATCTCCCGGGGGGGATGGCGCCGGGACGCAAGCGGATCACCTGGTCTCCCTGCGGCAATGTGGAGCCGTCCTCATCGTGCGCGAATGGAGGCGTGCGTCGCGCGGCCGGGGTGGGCGAGCGCAGCGAGCGAGGTCCGGACGCCGACGCACGCCGGAATTCGCGCACAATGAGAAGCTTTCACGGGACGCCCCGCCACGTACAGAGCGGCGACCGGCCCGTCGAGCGCGTCCGCGGGGCCCCTTCCGACCACGACCGTGAAGTCCGCCGCCCAGCCGGGCGCGATCCGGCCGGAGCGCCGCAGCCCGAGCGCCCGCGCGCCGCCCTCCGTCGCCATCCGCAGCGCCGCCGCCAGCGACAGCCCCTTCCCCGTCGCATGCCGGATCTCGTCGCGCACCGAAAGCGTCGGCGTGCTGGCGAGCGAATCCGTCCCGAGAGCGACCGGGACGCCCGCCGCGAGCAGCCTCCTCACCGGGTGCGGCGGATGCCCGAAGAAATCGTGCGTCCTCGGACACCAGACGACCGTCGCGCGAGCTCGGCGCAGCGCCGCGACGTCGTCGCCGTCCAGGTAGTTCGCATGGGCGACCGTCGCGCCGCGCAGGACGCCGAGCGCCGCCAGGTACGGGACCGGCCGCAGTCCCGGCGGCCGCCACGAGCCGGGGTCGCGCTCCAGCGCGCGGAGCATGCGGGCGAACGGGCCGCCGCCGTCCCTGAGAAAGAGGACTTCCTCGCGGAGTTCGGCGAGGTGTGTGGCGAATGGAAGCCGTCGCGCCCGGGCGAGGCGGTGCAGGAGGACGTAGAGATCGGGGGAGGCGGAGTACGGCGCGTGCGGCGCGAGGCCGGGAGTCCAGAGGGCTGAGGGAGGGCGGAGGAAGCGGCGGGCGCAGCGGGCGGCGTCGGCGGCGCGTTCGGGCGCGATGCCGAGGGACTCGCGCCAGGAGACGCCGCGCAGGCCGGATTGACGCAGTGCGTCATCGGAACCCAGCGCGGCGAAGTCGCCCACGGCCGCCGTCCCCGCCTCGACCGAGAGCCTCACCCCGTCGCGCGCCGACGCCTCCACCTCGCGCGGCTCCCAGGCGGCCCGCGCCGCCACCAGCCCCTTCGCCCAATCCGGAAACGCCGCGCGCGGCAGCCGGCCGGCCAGCGCCGTGAGCTCGAGGTGCGTGTGCGCGTTCACGAGGCCCGGCAGAAGAACCGCGCCCCGGAAGTCCAGCGCCCCCCGCCCCGCACGCTTCCCCACCGAAACGATCGCCCCGCCGCGCCACGCCACCGCCACGTCGCGCCGCCACTCCCCCGCCACGAACGCGAGGCCCGCGCGAATCTCCCCGATGGTCAACTCCTCCTCTTCCTCTTCTGCTTCTCCCGCCACTTCCGGAAATACTCCGGGTGCGACTCCCGCCACTCCTTCATGTAGTCCCGCTGCCGCTCCGTCCGCCAGTAGTTCGGATGCTTCCGCTTCCACCCGTCCATGTACGACTTCATGTAGTTCGCCCGCCGGTCCCCGCGGCACGTCTCGCGGGCGCAGTAGATGTGCACGCGGTTGCGGGGCCGGAAGTCCTTCCCGCACGCCTGGCAGCGACGGATCCCTTTGCGCGAGCTCATCCTTCACTCCTCCGCGAGGCGCCGCTGGGGCTCCATGAGCCGTTCCAGGCGGCGCGGGTCGATGTCGAGACGGACCGTTTTGAAGCGCTGGACGATGGCGAGTCCGACGGGGCCGCGGCGCGGGCGGGTCACGTGTTTCGCCTGCGTATACGTGATCTCGGCCACCGGCCTTCCCCTGAGTTTCGAATGGTACGCGGCGAGCGTGGCGGCGTCGAGGAGCGTCTCCTGCGTGAGCTCGCGGCCGCGCGGCATGCGGACGACGACGTGCGAGCCGGCCTGCCCCTGCGCGTGGAACCACCAGTCGTTTCCGTGGGCGAGGCGAAAGGAGAGCTGGGCGTTCTCCTCGGCGTTGCGGCCGACGAGGATGTCGAAGCCGTCGGCGCTCACAAATCGTTTCGGACCCGATTCGGCGGGTTGCTCGACTTATTCCCGCATTTTGACGGGGCGGGGGAAGAGGTTGAGTTCCTGGAGGCGCTTTTCGAGGGCTTCGAGGGCGGCGAGATCCGGGGCGGCGGCGACTTCGGCCGAGATGCGCTCCATGCGCGACATGGCTTTTTCTTCCGCGGCGAGGCGCCGCGCGACCTCCTCCGCGCCGCGCCCGGCCTTGTGGTAGTCCTTGAAGTACCGCCGCATGTTGTCGACGGGCGGGATCTTCGGATCGAGCGGGATTTCGAGATCCGGCCCGCCGAACATGTTCGGCAACCGCACCCGGTCCGCCTTTCTTGGCACCTCCGCCAGATGCATCTTCAGCGTCTCCCCGAACAGCCTCAGCTCGTCCGCCTTCGCCGTGTCCAGCGCCGCCTGTTTCAGGCGGAAGACCTTGCCGCGCGCCTTGTCGCGCCAGCGCTCGAGCGCCGCCGCGAGTTTTCCGCGAAGGACCGCCGCCGGGTCCGGCGCGGGCGCGCCGGCTCCGGGTGCCGGTCCGTCAACCCCGGAAGGACTCGACAACCCTCAGGTACCCCGAATTCACGCTGCACACCGCCACGAAGGCGACGACCAGCGTCACCAGTCCGAACGCCACGGCCAGCACGACCGTCAGGGCGGGCGGCTTCCCGTAGAGCTTCGCCGCCGCCCATCCCTCCCCGACCGAACGGGCGAGCCAGAGGGCGGGAAGAGGCAGCAGGATGAGCGCGACGCCGCGGATCCCGAACACCGCGACGGCGAGCCCCCAGAGCGAGGCCGCGCCGGCCGCGGCCGCTCCGAGGAGTGCCGTGGCCCGCAGAAGCGGCCGCATGTTCCGCTGCTTCCTCCGGAAGTCGAAGGCGATCTCGAGAAGTGTCGTGCGCATGAACCAGGCCGCGATCGACACCGCCGCGAGACTGACCGCGACTTCCACTACGCCCCCGATCGGCGGTCCGTCCCAGGGAAAATCCGGCCCGTCGATCATGGACCTGAGGGCTGCCCCCTGCACGAGCACCGCCGCCGCGTACCCCAGGACCGCCGGCAGCACCGCCCGTCCCGGCGCCGCCTTCACGCCGGATTCCGCGGGAGCCGCCGCTTCTTCCACTATTTGTCCTCCGCCTCGTCGAACACCCACGGCGCGCCGAGGAGGCGGTAGTCCACGAAGTCCGGCTCGGCGAACAGGATCGGCAGCTCGCGGGCCGCGGACTCCGGGGAGTCGCTTCCGTGCACGAGGTTGTACGACCGGCTCGCGCCGAAATCTCCGCGGATGGTTCCGGGGAGGGCTTCGGTGCCGAACGTCGCGCCCATCAGGTTGCGGACGAGGGTGATGGCGCTGGGGCCCTCGACGGCGATGGCGCACACCGGGCCGCCCGTCACGAACTTGATGAGGCTGGCGTAGAACTTCCGTTCCTTGTGGACCGAGTAGAGCTTTTCGGCGCGGTCCTTGCCGAGGCTCAGGAACTTGAGGGCGACGATTTTGAGGCCCTTGTTCTCGAGGCGTCCGACGATTTCGCCGACGAGCCCGCGCTGGACGCCGTCGGGCTTGACCATCACGAGCGTTCTCTGCATGTCGTGTCCTCCTGGTGCGTTCCCGAAAATAAAAAGCGGGAGGAAGGGTACAGGATGGCGGGGGGTGGTGCAAGTACCTTGAGCTTCCGGCAGGCCGAAGCTCTCGCGGCGCCGGTGGGGCGTCCGCCGGAAACAGGAGCCATAAGCCATAGGCCCTAAGCCATAAGCGGCGCGCTTCGCGCGCCATGTCGGGCGAGGGGGACTTCAGCCTGCGGATGCGGAGATGGTCCATCGCCGTTCATCCCGCAATCACCCTGATGAACGGCGATGGAAAGACCATCTCCCCCGCCGGTTGAAGCCCATTCCGCCCCGGATGGCGCGCGAACCGCGCCGCTTATGGCTTATGGCCTATGGCTTCCCTTCAGCCTCGCGTCCGTTCACAGAAACCTCCCACTCCTCAACTCCCTCCCCAGCAGATTCAGCCAGAACAGCGAGAACGCCGCGCGCAGTTCGCGCCCGATCCGGCCGTCGACGTTCAGCGATTCCAGCGGAATCGCCCCTTCCGCCAGCCGCGCCATCATCCTCAGGGCTCCGGCGGAGACGGGCCGGGCGCCGGGGTCGCGGGGGCCGCATGCGGCGCAGAGGGCGCCTCCGAATCGCGGGGAGAACGCGGGGCGCGCGGGGAGTTTCGCGCCGCAGAGGGCGCAGGACTCGGTGCGGGGCATGAAGCCGAGGAGCGAGAGGGCGGCGGCTTCGAAGCGGAAGAGGACGATGTCGCCGGGGGCGCCGCGGTCGAGGAGCCGGAGGGTATCGAGGGCGACTTTCCAGAAAGCGGGCTGGGGGTCGTGCTCGACGGTGAGTTCGCCGGCGAGTTCGAGGACGTAGAAGGCGGCGTTCAGCGCGGCCGCGGATCGGCGGAGGCCCGGGAAGTTTTCGGCCATCGAGGCGCGCGTGAGGAGATCCAGGCCCTCGGTTTTCCGGATGAGCTGAACGTCGTAGACGGCGCCGACCTCCAGCCCGCCCTGGAACGCCCCGGTCGCGCGCTTGGCACCTTTCGCCAGCCCTCGGACCTTCCCGAGGTCGCGCGTGAACAGGACGGCGATCTGGGAGGTGTTCGAGTAATCGTAGAGCGCAAGGACGAGGGCCGGGGTGGGAACGGGAGCCATCCGAGGTGGATACCACCAAGTTTGTGAGTTGTCGATGGAACTTCGGTCCCGTCGAAGCCGCCCGTGCGACGCTGCATGCCGTTAACGTAATGCTCACCTCGTTCCGTCTCGAGAGCTTAAAGTGGAAGGCCCACCCCGGAGGTGCGCCATGCTTGCCAGACGCCTGCAGAACATCGAGGAATCCGGGATCCGGAAGATCTTCAGCCGGATCCAGAGCGTGAAAGACCCGATCGATCTGTCCATCGGGCAGCCGCACTTCGACGTCCCGCCGGAGGTGAAGCAGGCGGCGATCGCGGCGATCGAGGAAGGCGCCAACCGGTACACGCCGACGTCGGGAATGCCGGAGCTGCGGCGCCGGATCTCCGCGGAGCTGCTCCGGAAACACGGCGTCCGCACCGATTCGATCCTCGTCACCTCGGGCGCGGCGGGCGGCCTCACGCTCGCCGTCCTCGCGCTTCTCAACGAGGGCGACGGCGCGCTCATCCCCGACCCGTACTTCATCGTGTACAAGAACGTGGTCTCCGCCGTCGGCGGCGTCCCCCAGTTCATCGACACGTACCCCGATTTCAAGCTCACCCCCGCGCGCATCCGCGCCGCCGTGACGCCCGCCACGAGAATGCTCTTCCTCAATAACCCCAACAACCCCACCGGCGCCGCCTACACCGGCGCCGAACTCCGGGCCATCGCCGCCGAAGCCGAGCGCCACGGACTCTGGATCGTGTCGGACGAGATCTACGAGGCCTTCTGCTACGACTTCCCTTTCGAGTCGATGCTCAAGTTCTCGGAACGCTGCATTCTCGTGACCGCGTTCTCGAAGACCTACGGCATGCCCGGCTGGCGCGTCGGGTACGCCGCCGCGCCGCGCGAGGTCTGCGACGCCATGCAGGTCCTCTCCCAGTTCTCCTACGTCTGCGCGCCCACGCCCTTCCAGAAAGCCTGCATCCGCGCCCTCGACCTCGACGTTTCGGGGATCACGAAGGAGTATCGTGCGAAGCGCGATTTCGTCGTGGGGGCGCTTCGGGAGCGGTTCGAGATCGCCGTCCCGGGCGGGGCGTTCTACGTATTTCCGCGGGTGCCGTGGGGGACGGACGAGGAGTTCATTGAAGCGGCGATTGCGGAGCGGCTGCTGGTGGTGCCGGGGAACGCGTGTTCGCGGCGGCACACGCATTTCCGAGTCAGTTATGCGGCGGCGGACGGGGTGCTGGAGAAGGGGGTGGAGGTTTTGAACCGGCTGGCGGCGAGGGGGGCGCGGTGAACCGGGTGCTGGTGACGCGGCCGATTCCGGAGGCGGGGCTGGCGGTGCTGTTTCCGGCGGCGGCGGTGGAGATAAGTCCGCGGCCTCTGTCGCAGGAGGAGGTTCTGGCGAAGGCGGAGGGGTGCGAGGCGATTCTCTGCCAGCTGACGGACCGGATCGGGGCGGCGGTCTTCGATCTGCCGCTCTTGCGCGTGGTGGCGACGATGTCGGTGGGGACGGACCACCTCGACCTCGCGGCGGCGCGGGCGCGCGGGATCGCGGTGACGAACACGCCGGGGTGCCTGACGGAGGCGACGGCGGAGCTGGCGTGGGCCTTGATCCTGGCGACGGCGCGGCGGCTTCCCGAGGCGGAGCGGTTCCTGCGCGCGGGGCGGTTCCGCGGCTGGGATCCGCTTCTCATGCAGGGCCAGGCCGTGACGGGGAAGCGGCTGGGCATTCTGGGTGCGGGGCGGATCGGGCAGGAGGTGGGGCGGATGGCGCGGGGGTTCCGGATGGAGGTGCTGTACGCGGCGCGCGGGGCGAAGCCGGAGTTCGAGCGCGAGTGCGGCGCGCGGCTGGCGGGGGCGGACGAGATCGCGCGGACGTGCGACGTGGTGACGGTGCACACGCCGCTCACGCCGGAGACGCGGCATCTCGTGGACGCGGCGTTCCTGGCGAAGATGAAACCGACGGCGATTCTCGTGAACACGTCGCGCGGCCCGGTGGTCGACGAGGCCGCGCTGGTTGACGCGCTGCGTCAAAAGCGGGTCTTCGCGGCCGGCCTCGACGTCTTCGAGGAGGAGCCTGCGGTGCATCCGGGCCTGCTCGAGCTGGAGAACGTTGTGCTGCTGCCGCACATCGCGAGCGCGACGTTCGAGACGCGGAACCGGATGGCGGCGATGGCGGCGGAGAACGTGGTGGCGGTCCTGGCCGGCAGGCCGCCGATCAGCCCGGTACTTCCCTCGGTCTGATCCATGCTGATTGACATCACAATTTGTGATCTCAAAGATCTCCCGAGGCGGCTTGACAACTGCGAATCCATGTTATATGTATATAGCGTCAATCACACGAGATGATCTGAAGGAGATAACAATGAAAGCTGACCGATCCCTCATCCCCTCCGAACGCATCGAGAAGCGCATCCTGCTCATCCGCGGGCAGAAAGTGATTCTCGACTCCGCCCTCGCCGCGCTTTACGGCGTCGAAACCCGCGCCCTGGTCCAGGCGGTCAAGCGGAACCTGGAGAGATTTCCGGTCGAGTTCATGCTCCGTCTCACCAGCGCCGAAACCCGTCGTTTGAGATCACAATCTGTGATGTCAAACGGCCGCGGCGGACGGCGCACCCCGCCGCTCGCATTCACCGAAGCCGGTGTCGCCATGCTGTCGAGCGTGCTCAAAAGCAGGCGCGCGATCTCCGTCAACATCGAGATCGTGAAAACTTTTGTCCGACTTCGCCACTACCTGATGAACTACGCCGATCTGGAGCGGGGCCTGCGTGCGCTGCAGAAGAAGTGCAACGCGAATTTCGGCATGGTCTTCGACGCCCTGAGACAGTTGATGAACCCGCCCGACCCCCCTCGCGAGAAAATCGGTTTCATCGCCCGCCGCACCGCATAGGCAGGTTGCAGGGAGCATCCTGCCGGGCATGTTGACGCCGCCCACACCGGGTGGCATCCTGCCCCTCATGACCTCCCGGACCGCGGCCGTTGCCTCCCTGTCCGTCGCCCTCGCCGTCGCCGCCTTCGCCCA